>DAISWY010000120.1:0-6108 GCA_036826135.1 Gemmatimonadaceae bacterium
CGAGGGACGGCGGCGCACCGACCTCCGACGTGCCCCTCGCCCCGTCGGCCGAGGTGTGGATGGTCGGGTTCGCGACCCTCACCGACGAGCCGGCGGCCCGGCGGCTCGCCGGGGCGATCCGAGGCGCCCGACTCGTCCCCGCCACGCGCGACGGCGCCCCCGCCTGGCGCGTGATCGCCGGCCCGTACCCGAGCCGCGAGGCGGCCGAGCGGGCAGGCATCGCCAGCGACCGCCCCTTCTGGGTCTTCGAAGCGGGGCCCTGACCCCGCGTCAAGCCCTCGCCGAAGGGCCCCGCGACGTAGCGTCACCCGAGCGGTCCGATGCATCTTTCGCGCTTGTCCCTCGTCTCCGGAGAACGTTCGGCGTGCGGTTGACCAAGCTCGAGTTACACGGGTTCAAGTCCTTCGCGGACCCGACTGTCTTGACGTTCGACCAGGGGGCGACGGCCATCGTCGGCCCGAACGGTTGCGGCAAGTCCAACGTCTCCGACGCCGTGCGTTGGGTGCTCGGCGAGCAGCGCGCGCGTCTGCTCCGCGGCGCCAAGATGGAGGAAGTCATCTTCCAGGGTTCCTCCGCCCGTCGCGCGGTGAACGTGGCCGAGGTGTCCCTGCACTTCTCGAACGACGAGGGGATCCTCCCCGTGCCGTTCGCCGAGGTGGTCATCACGCGGCGGCTCTCGCGGAGCGGGGAGAGCGAATACCTGCTGAACCGCGCGCCGTGCCGGCTGCGCGACATCCACGACCTGCTGCGCGGCACCGGACTCGGTGCCGACACCGGCGTGGTGATCGAGAGCAAGATGATCGACCTCCTCCTCTCGGACCGCCCGGACGACCGGCGCGAGCTCTTCGAGGAGGCGGCGGGGATCGGCCTCTACCGCGACCGCCGCCGGAGCACGGAGCGCCAGCTCGAGGCAACCAGCGGCGATCTCCTCCGCATCGACGACCTGATGGGCGAGGTGCAGACGCAGGTTCGCTCCCTCGCGCGGCAGCGGAAGCGCGCCGAACGGCACGCGGAGATCACCGCGCGGCGCTTCGACGTCGAGCTGACCCTCGCCGCGCGCGAGATGGGCGCGTGGCACGAGGAGCTCACGGGAATCGAGGAGCGACTCGGTGCGCTCCGCGAGGCAGTGCCGGCGTCACAGGAGGCGGTGCGCCTCTCCGAGGTCACGCGCGACGCGGCGCACGCGACCCGCGCCGCCGCGGAGACGACGCGGCACGAACGCGCGGCAATCGCGGCCGCGGCACGGCAGGCCGTGCTGGAGCTGCAGCAGGAGCTCGCGGTCGCGGAGGAGCGTCAGCGGAATGCGCTCGCGCGCCGGGACCGCACGGTGCAGGAACGCGAGCAGGGCCTCGCGCTCGGCGACCGGATGCGGATGGAACAGGCGACCGCGGTCGCCGAGGAGACGCAGTGCGTCGAGGCGCTCGCCACGGCGGCGCAGGGCCTGACGGACCGTCAGGGCGCGGAGGAGCAGACGCGGGCCGGCGTCGCTGCGGCGCGGACCGCGGCCGAGGAGGCGGAGCGCGCGACGCGCGAACTGCGCGACCGCACCCGCCGGCTCGAGCTCGAGCGGGAGAATGCCGAGCGTGAGCTCGCCGAAGTGGCTCAGCGGACCGACGCGCTGCGCGTGGAGCACGAGGGGCTGACCGCCCGGCTCGCCCTCGCGGAGCGCGAGCTCGCCGCGGCCGACGACGTCCTCGCCGCGGCGCGTGAGGCGGCGGCCGCGGCCGAGAACGGACTCGACCAGGCACGCGCGACCGTGCGCACCGCCCGCGATCGTGAGGCCGCGGCGCGCGCCGACGTGCGCCGGGTCGAAGAGGAGCACACCGCGATTCACGGGCGCCTCGCCGCGCTCGAGGGACTCGAGCGGGAACGAGTCGGGCTCGCCCCGGCCGCCGCACGGCTCCTGCGCGAGCGCGAGCGCTTTGGCGGCGACGCGGTGCTGGGCCCGCTCTCTGACTTCATCGGGGCCGACACGGCCGTGGCCGCGCAGGTCGAGCGCTTCCTCGGCGCGACGGTGCACGCCGTCGTGGTGCGGGATCGCGCCGCGGCGGACGCGATCCGCACCTGGCACGCCGAGGCCAACCCGGGCGCCCTGCTCCTCCTGCCGCTCGATGCCATCCGTGACGGGGGCTCGGCGGACGCCGACGACCTTGGCGCGCAGGTTCGGATCGATGGGGCGGCCGCCGGGTGGGTCCGGACGCTGCTCGGGAAGGTCCGGGCGCTCGCGGACGGCTCGGCGTTCGTCGACGGGCGCGGGGCCGTGTGGCTCCCCGCTCGCGAAGCCGGCGCCGGCCCGCTCCGCCGCCGCGCGGAGCTCGACGAGCTGAAGGTGCAGGTCGAGGAGATCGCCGGACGCCGCGCCACCGTGCAGGCAACGGCGCAGCAAGTCCACGATGAGGTCGTGCAGGCCGAGACGGCGGCGACGGGGGCGGCGGAGAGCGCAGCCACCGCGCAGCGTGCGGCGGCGGACGCGGCCACCGCGCGCAGCGACCGGGATCGCGTTCGCGATCGCGCCGCCCGGGAGCTCGCCGACGCGGTCGCGCTGGCCGAGCGTCTCGCGGGTCGGCACAGCGAACTCGGGGACCGGGTGAACCGGAGCTTCGCCGCGCAGGAGGAGACAGCGCGGCAGCTGGTGGTGGCCGACGAGACGGCGGCGACGGCACGCGCGCTGTTGATGGCGGCGGAACAGGCGCAGGACCAGGCCCGGGAGTCGCGCGCGGCGCAGCAGGTCGCACATGCCCAGGCCGAAGCGCGCGCCCAGGTCGCCACGGAGCGGCGCGAGCGGCTTGAGCGGGAGTCGGCGAGCGCGACGGCGCGACTCGCCGCCCTCGATCGGGAACTCGCGACGATCGCGGAGGAGGATGGTTCTCTCGCGGCGCAGTTGACGACGTGGCAGCAGGAGCTCGCGGCGCGGCGCGCCGTGCAGGAGGACGCCGAGGCGACCCTCGGCGCCGCCGAGGAGGCGGTGCGCACCGCCGACACCGCGCTCGCCGAGGCGGAGCAGGCGCTCGATCTCGCCCGGCGCGGGACCGACGAGCGCTCGCAGGCGTTGCACCTCGCGGAGCTCCGGTTCGCGGAACTCTCGGGGAAGCGCACCGCGATCCGCGAGCGGCTGGAGACGGAGTGGCGCCGCCCGCTTGAGGAGCTGCTGGCGAGCCACACCGCGCTCGAGATCGAGGACGAAGCGCTCCGTGCGGAGGCCGACAGCCTGCGGGCGCAGCTGGAGCAGCTTGGCCCCGTGAACCCGCTCGCCATCGAGGAACACGAGGAGGAGACCAAGCGCCTCGAGTTCCTGACGACGCAACGGGCGGACCTCACGCAGGCGCAGACGCAGCTACAGGCGGCGATCAAGGAGATCGACGTCACGGCGCGCGAGATGTTCCTCGCGACCTTCGCGGAGGTCCGGACGCACTTCCGGGACATCTTCATGACGCTCTTCGGCGGCGGCGAGTGCGACCTGCGGCTTGAGAACCCCGAGGCGCCGCTCGATTGCGACATCGAGATCCACGCGAGCCCGCGCGGCAAGCGGACGCAGCGCATCCACCTGCTCTCCAGCGGCGAGCGGGCACTCGTGGCACTCTCGCTCCTCTTCGGGATCTTCCTCACGAAGCCGAGCCCCTTCTGCCTCCTCGACGAGGTGGACGCGCCACTCGACGACTCGAACATCGGCCGCTTCGTGAAGATGTTGAACGCGTTCAAGCAGCGGACCCAGTTCATCGTCATCACGCACAACCCGCGGACCTCGACCGAGGCCGCCGACGCGGTCTACGGCGTGACGATGCAGGAGCCGGGCGTCTCGTCGCTCGTGAGCGTGCGGATGCGTGGGCCCGCGGTGGACGTCGAGGCGCCCGCCGCGGCGGGCTGAGACCGCGATGCTGCTCGTCGTGATGCAGGCCGAGGCGACCCCGGCCGACCTCGCCCGGGTCTGCGACCTTGTGCGGGAGCGCGGGCTCACCCCACAGGTGATGGCCGGGCGCGCACAGACCGCCGTCGCGATCGACGGTGTCGAGGGGCGGGCCGTCGGCGCCGCGCTGCACGGGCTCTCCGGGGTGGCGGAGGTGCTCCAGGTGGACCCGCCGTACCGGAAGGCGGCGCGGGCCGCGCACCCCTCCCCCACCATCGTCACCATCGCGCCCCGCGTGGCCTTCGGCGGTGAGCAGGTGCCGGTGATCGCCGGCCCATGCTCGGTGGAGTCGGAGTCACAGATCATCCGGGCCGCCGAGCAGGTGAAGGCGGCCGGTGCGGTCGCGCTCCGCGGCGGCGCCTTCAAGCCGCGCTCGTCGCCGTACGCCTTTCAGGGGCTCGGGCCCGAGGGGCTCACGCTCCTCGCGCGGGCTCGTGAGGCCACCGGCCTCGCGATCGTGACGGAGGCGATGGACGAGGAGGGCGCGCGTCAGGTCGCCGAGATCGCCGACTGCATCCAGGTCGGCGCGCGTAACATGCAGAACTACGCGCTTCTGAAGACGGTCGGTCGGCTGGGCCGCCCGGTGCTGCTCAAGCGCGGGGCGGCGGCGACGATTGCCGACCTCCTCCTCTCCGCCGAGTACATCCTGAACGAGGGGAACCCGAACGTCATCCTCTGCGAGCGAGGACTGCGGAGCTTCGACGCGACGGTGCGCAATCTCTTCGATCTGACGGCGATCCCGGTGGTCCATCAGGTATCGCACCTGCCGATCATCGCCGACCCGAGCCACGGCACGGGCCGGCGCGACCTCGTGATGCCGATGGCCCGGGCCGCGCTCGCCGCGGGCGCCGATGGGCTCATCCTGGAAGTGCACCCCGAGCCGGAGCGGGCGATGTCCGACGGGGCGCAGTCGCAGACGCCGGCGCAGTTCGCCGAGACGATGCGCCAGCTCGCGGGGATCGCGACGGTGCTCGGCCGCCGGCTCGCGTGAGCGAAACGCCGACGCCGCTCGAAAGTCCGCGGTCGGCACCGGCGCCAAGGCGCTTGATGCGCTTCATGCGGCGGGCGTTACGTGGTCTCGCCGCCGGCGCGCTCGCCACGCTGGGTGCGGTGGGCCCGCTCGTCACCGTGGGCACGCCTGCGATCCTCGTCGAGGGGTTCGCCCTGCCATCACACCTCGGGGCGCAGACCGCGGCGAACCCCGGCGACTCCGCCGCCATCGCCCTCCTCGACCGCGTCGCCGGCGCCTACCGTGGCGCGCGGACGTTGCGGGCGCGCTTCACGCAGACCCTCACGCCCGCGAGCGGCGGTGCTGCGATGACGTCACGCGGTGAGTTCCTGCAGGCGGGGGCGGCGCGTTTCGCCTTCCGGTTCACCGATCCCGCCGAGGACCGCATCATCGCCGATGGGGCGGCGGTCTGGATCTACCTCCCCAGCACGCTCCGCGGCCAAGCGATCCGCCTCCCGCGCGGCGTTGGGGCTGGCGCGGGGCTCGATCTCGTCGCGGCCCTCCTCACCGAGCCGGCGCGACGCTACATCGTCCGAAGCCTCCCCGATACGCTCGTCGCCGGCCGCCGCGTGGCGCAGGTGAGCCTCGAGCCCCGTGCGGGCGGCGCCCCCTTCTCGCGCGCGACGCTCCGGATCGACGCCGCCCGTCGAGTCATCATCGCAACAACACTCCGGGAACCGAGCGGACTCATCCGGACGCTGACCTTCTCCGAGGTGCGGCTCGGCGCGCGGCTTCCCGCGGACGCGTTCACCTTCACGCCTCCGACGGGCGTTCGGGTGATCGATCAGGCCGCGCTGCTCGGAGGCGTCCCGCCGGCCTGAGCGGTGGACGCCTCAGTCGACGAAGACGTCGCGCGGCGCACGTGCGCGGCGCAGAATCGCCACGGCGCGCGCGACCGCGGCATCGGCCCGGAGCGCCGCCTGCCACCCATCGCCGCGACGCCGGATGACCGCCGCGAGCCGGCGGTCCATCGACAAGGCGGCGGTGTCGCCGACCACCTGATCCGGCACGATGCCGCCGCCACCCTGCACCGCGCGACCCGCCGGTGTCCGGAGCACCGGGCGCGTGGTGTCGGCCTCCGCGGGCGCGACCTCCTCGTCCTCCTCTGGCACGGGGTGCTCGATGCTGCGACCGAGCGGTGTGTACCACCGCGCGTTGGTCAGTGAGATCGCCGCCCCATTGTCGAGGCCGTAGA
>DAISWY010000121.1:0-6083 GCA_036826135.1 Gemmatimonadaceae bacterium
GTCATGCGGACGACCTCCTCCTCGCCTGCCTCCTCGCGACGACGGCCCCAGTCCTCGTCGCGCCGGCGATGAATGACGCGATGTGGGCGAATGCGCAGGTGCAGGCGAACGCGGCCCAGCTCCGCGCCGCCGGCCACGTCGTGATCGAGCCCGGTACCGGTCCGCTCGCGTCGCCGGATGAGGGTGCCGGTCCGGGGCGGATGCCGGAGCCCGACGAGATCCTCGCGCACGCGGCGCGCCTGCTCGAGCCGGTGCAGGATCTCCGGGGACGGCGCGTTGTGGTGACGGCGGGCCCGACGCGGGAGCCCCTCGATCCCGTCCGGTTCCTCTCGAACGAATCGACCGGAAAGATGGGAGTCGCCCTCGCGTCCGCCGCGTGGCGGCGTGGGGCCGAGGTGATGCTGATCCACGGGCCGCTGCAGGTGCCCATCCCGTTTGGTGGCATCTGCACCCGGGCCGTGACGACCACGGCGGAGATGGCGGACGAGGTGCGTGCGGAGCTCGAGGGCGCCGATGTGCTCGTCATGGCAGCCGCGCCGGCCGACTTCCGACCGGCGGCGGTCTCCGAGGGGAAGATCAAGAAAGTCGCCGGGGCGACGCCTGCGCCGCTCGTGCTCGAGCCAACCGTCGACATCCTCGCGGCGACGCGTGACGCGCGACCCGCGGGACTGGTCGCCGTCGGCTTCGCCCTCGAGACCGACGACCTCGAGGACAATGCCGCGCGCAAGCTCGCGGCCAAGGGACTCGACCTCATCGTCGCGAACAGCGCACGCGAGGCGGGGGCGGGGTTCGGCTACGACACGAATCGCGTCACGCTGCTCGGCGCCGACGGATCCCGCGAGGCGTTACCGCTGATGTCCAAGACGGAGACCGCCGACGCAATCTGGGATCGCGTGGCGGCCTGCCGATGAGCGACGCGCACGCGAGACTCCTCGCGTACCTCCGGCAGCGTCGGGAGCTTGGCGAGTCTGAGTTCGTCCTCGACGGGGTGAGCGTGGAGGAGGCGTACCGCGTGCTCGCCCAGCGGGCGACGCCCCCGAGCGCCCCACCGCCGTCCGGGGGGCGCCCGGCATCCGCTGGCGTCGCCGACACGCGGCCGATTCCGGTGCCGCCGGATTCGGCGTCCCGGCGTGCGGCGGCTGAGGCGGCGAAAGACGGGGATTGGCGCGAGGCGCTCAAGGCCATCGATGCCGCGCCCGCTGCGCGCGTCAAGGCGCCGGCGGCGCGACCGGTCGTGCGGCCCGAGGAGACAGCCGTTGAGGCGCCCATGGCATCGGCGGAGGGGGTGGTCCCGGCGGCGCTCGCCTCGCGCTCCACGGCGCCGGTGCCACCGCAGGACGCGACGTACCGGATCGAGGTCGGGGCGGGCGCGCCGGGAAGTGGGCTCACCGATCTCGCGAGCGTGGACGCGGTCGCGTCAGCCATCGCGCGATGCGGCGCCTGCGCGCTGGGGGCGACGGCTCGGAACCACGTCCCCGGCGAGGGGAACCCGCTGGCCCGTTTCGTCGTCGTCGGGGAGGCCCCCGGAGAGACCGAGGATGAGCTCGGCCGGCCGTTCGTCGGGAAGTCCGGGGAGCTCCTCAACAAGATCCTCGAGGCCATCGGGTTCAAGCGCGAGGATGTCTTCATCTGCAACGTGCTGAAGCACCGGCCGCCCGGGAACCGGAATCCGACCCCCGCGGAAGTTGCAGCGTGCCGGCCCTTCCTCCTCCGACAGCTCGAAATCCTCCAGCCCAGGATCATCCTCGCGCTCGGCACGTTTGCCGCGCAGACGCTCTTGGAGACAGATTCCCCCATCGGGAAGCTGCGCGGCCTCGAGCATCGCTATCACGGAATCCCGCTCGTCGCCACGTACCACCCCGCCGCGCTCCTGCGGAACCCCAATTGGAAACGCCCGGCCTGGGAAGATGTCCAGCTCGCCCGTCGAATTTTCGATCGCCCCTAAGTCGACCAACGTCGACCCGTTTCGCGACCGCCGCCCCCCCTGGTCGGAGGACGCGGAGCGCGCCGTGATCGCGGCGATGCTCCTCTCCTCGGACGCAATCGTCACCGCCGCGGAGTTCGTCACCGAGGACATGTTCTACCGCGAGGGGCACCGCCGGCTCTTCCGGGCGATGCTCACGGTGCATGGGGGCGGGGCGGTCGTCGATCCGCTTACGCTCGCGAATGAGCTCGAGCAGCGCGGGGACCTCACCGCCGCCGGCGGCAAGGAGTACATCGGTGGGCTGCTCGACGAGGTCCCGACGGCCGCCAACGTCGAGCACCACTGCCGCATCGTCCGGGAGAAGGCGCTTCGGCGCCGCCTGATCGAGACGGCGACGGCCCTCGTCCGCGAAGGGCACGAGAGTCCGGCCGACGCGGCGGAGTTGCTCGACCTCGCCGAACATCGGATCCTCGAGCTGAACGACAGTCGGGGGAGCGAGGGGTTTGTCCGCATCAAGTCGCTGCTCTGGTCGGCGATGGAACGGATCGAACAGCTGCGCACGGCGGGGGGCTCGCTCACCGGCGTCCCGTCCGGGTTCAAGGACCTCGATCAGATGACGCTCGGCTTCCAGCCGTCGGACCTCGTCATCGTGGCGGCGCGTCCCTCGATGGGGAAGACGGCGTTCGTCCTCAACATCGCGCAGTACGCCGCGATCGAGGGGGGCGTGCCCACGGCGATCTTCTCGCTCGAGATGAGCACCGAGTCGTTGCTCCTCCGCATGCTCGCGTCCGAGGGCTACGTCGATGCGCAGCGGCTCCGCTCCGGTGCGTTGACGGCGCAGGACGCATCGAACCTCGCGAAGGCCGCCGCGTTGCTCGGGCAGGCGCCGGTCTGGATTGACGACACCCCGGGGCTCAGCGTCCTCGAGCTCCGTTCGCGGGCCCGTCGGCTCAAGAGCCAGGCGGACATCGGGCTGATCATCGTTGACTACTTGCAGCTGGTCTCGGGGCCCGCCAATTCGGAGAGCCGTCAGCAGGAGGTCTCGATGATCTCCCGCTCGCTCAAGGCGCTGGCGAAGGAGCTCAAGGTCCCGGTATTGGCGCTCTCGCAGCTCTCGCGCGCCTCCGAACAGCGGGGTGGCGAGAATCGGAAGCCGCAGCTCTCCGACCTCCGCGACTCCGGCGCGATCGAGCAGGACGCTGACGTCGTGCTCTTCATCTACCGGCCGGAGATGAACGAGCGCCCATACGACGAGGCGGGGAATCCGCGGATGGTGCCGGGGATGGCGGACACGCCGCTCGACGGCTACGCCGAGGTGATCGTCGGGAAGCAGCGCAACGGTCCCACCGGCTACGTGAAGCTCCACTTCCGCAAGCAGCACACGCGCTTCGAGAACTGGACCAGCCGCCAGCCGAACGGGTGAAGACGAAGTCCGTCTACCGGTGCACCGACTGCGGTGCCGAGTCCCTCCGCTGGGCCGGTCGCTGCGAGGGATGCGGTGAGTGGAACACCTTGGTCGAGGAGGCTGCGGCGGCGAAGGCGGTCGCCGGGAAGGGGGCCGGCGCGGCGCGGCGCCGCGCCGGGGCCTCGGCGCTCGGCGAGGGCGGGTCGGTCCGCGAGACCCCGCGGCTCCGCGATGTCCGCGGCGAGGAATCCCAGCGGCTTCGTACCGGCCTCGGTGAGTTCGACTTCGTGCTCGGAGGCGGCGTCGTCCCCGGTGCCATGGTCTTGATCGGCGGCGAGCCGGGAATCGGGAAGAGCACGATCCTGCTCCAGGTTGCGGCACTGCTCGAGGGCGCCGGGCATCGCACGCTCTACGTGAGCGGCGAGGAATCGCCGCTCCAGGTGAAGCTGCGGGCGGATCGGCTCCAGGTGGACGCGGGGAGCGTACCGCTCCTCGGCGAGACGAATCTCGAGACGATCCTGGCGACGGCGGCGGAGGCGGCGCCCGCCGTCCTCATCGTCGACTCCATCCAGACCGTCTTCACCGGGGACCTCGAGGGCGCGCCGGGGAATGTCGGGCAGGTGCGAGAGTGTGCCGCCCGTCTGATGCGGTTCGCGAAAGAGTCGGGCACGGCGGTGCTCGTCGTCGGACATGTCACCAAGGGCGGTGGCATCGCCGGACCGAAGACTCTCGAGCACATCGTGGACACGGTGCTCTACTTCGAGGGCGAGGGCACGGGGGACCACCGGGTGCTCCGCGCGACCAAAAACCGCTTCGGCTCCGTCGACGAGCTCGGCGTCTTCCGGATGACCCCGCAGGGACTCGTGGCGGTCGATGACCCGAGTGCGCTCTTCCTCGGGGATCGCGACGGGATTCGGGCGAGTGGGAGCGCCGTCACCTGCCTCATCGAGGGGACCCGGCCGATGCTGCTGGAGGTGCAGGGGCTCGCCGCGAAGGCAGGGTTCGGCACGCCGCAACGCGTGAGCACCGGATACGACGGCCGCCGCCTCGCGCTCTTGCTCGCGGTGCTCGACAAGCGCGCCGGCCTCTCCTTCGCCACGCTCGACGTCTTCCTCAACGTCGTCGGCGGGGTCCGGCTCCAGGAGCCGGCAGGTGACCTCGCCGTGGCGGCCGCGCTCGCGAGCAGCGTCTACGACCGGGCGCTCCCGGACGGCGCGGTCTGCATCGGGGAGGTGGGGCTCGCCGGGGAAGTGCGCCCCGTCTCGCAGCTCGACCGGCGCCTCGCCGAGGCGGAGAAGCTTGGGATGCAGGTCGCGTACGTCGCGGAGCGAAGCGTCCCGAAGCGGCGCGCGCGCTCCTCGATGACGGTGCGCGGCGTGCCGGATCTCGGTGCGCTCTTCCGAGAGCTCTTCCGATGAGCGCGGTGCGCGATGTCGGTGTGGTGCTGGTCGCGGGTGGCAGCGGCACCCGGACCGGCGGGGCTGAGCTCAAGCAGTTCCGCTGGGTCGCGGGCAAGCCGATGCTGTTGCATGCGCTGCAGCGCTTTCAGGCGCATCCCGCGGTCGCGATGGTCGTCTGCGTGTTGCCACACCGGTACGCCGGCGACCCGCCGCCCTGGCTCTTCCAGAGCGACCCGGAGCGACTCCTCCTCTCCGTCGGCGGCGCGACCCGCGCCGAGTCGGTACGGAACGGGCTCGAGGACCTACCGTCGGAATGCACGACGGTGCTGGTGCACGACGCGGCCCGCCCGCTCGTGACCGACCCGATGATCGCCCGAGTCGTCGAGGTCGCCCAGGGCGGTGTGCCGGCGATCGCGGCGCTGCCGGTCGTCGATACGCTCAAGGAGGTGGACGCCGACGGCCGCATCGTGCGGACCGTCCCGCGTGCGGGCCTCTGGCGCGCCCAGACGCCGCAGGGGTTCCCACGCGCGTTGCTCGAACGCGCGCATCGGGAGGCGGTCCGCCGCGGCGATCACGCGGCGGCCACCGATGACGCCGCACTCTGCGAGGCCCTCGGGGCGGAGGTACGGGTGGTCACGGGGAGCGAGCGGGCGCTCAAAGTGACCGAGGCGGGGGACTTCGCGCGCGCCGAGCTGCTGGCGTCACTCGAGGAGTAGGAAATGCCCGAGGCGCGGAGCATCCCCTTCTGGTCGCCTGAAGAGGTCGAGGCGTCGTTGGGAGCGACGATCGCGCACCTGCAGGCGGGTGGGATTCTCGCGTATCCGACGGAGACGGTGTACGGCTTCGGGACGATGATCGACCGAGAGGCGGTTGACCGCTTGGTGGCACTGAAGCGACGGCCCCCCGCGAAGCCCTTCCTGCTCCTGATCAGCGACACCCCGATGCTTCAGCGCATCGGTCTGCACCTCACGCGCTCCGCCAGTATGCTGGCGGCGCATTTCTGGCCGGGCCCGATGACGCTCGTCTTGCCGGGTGGGGAGCGACGGGTCCCCGATCGCCTCCGCGGTCCCGAGGGCGGCATCGCGGTGCGATGGACGCCCCACGAGGGGTTGCAGCGCCTCCTCCGGGTGTTGAACGATCCCATCACGAGCACCTCAGCCAATCTGCCGGGACAACCACCTGCCGTGACCGCCGGGGAAATTCTTGATCGCTGGGGTGGCGAGGTCGCGCGCGGCGGGATTCGCGTGCTCGACGGCGGCCGTCTCGCCCCCTCCGACGCGTCGACGGTGATCGATTGCACGGGCCGTCACCCGCGCGTGATCCGTCCCGGCGCGATCTCCTCGGCCGCGCTGCG
>DAISWY010000122.1:0-6072 GCA_036826135.1 Gemmatimonadaceae bacterium
CGGCCGATGTCGCACAGGCCGAAGCCGAGGCGGCGGCGGCGGCGGAGCGTGCGCAGGCTGAAGCGGAAGCGGCGGCGAAGGCGGCCGCTGAGGCGGAGGCGGCTCGTCAGGCAGCGGAGGCTGCGGAGCGTGAGATCGCGCGCGCTCGGGCGGAAGAGGCGGAGCGCCAGCGCGCGGCCGCCGCCGCGCGAGCCGCCGAGGAGGCCGCCGCTTCACCCGCTGTGTCATCGATGCCCTCGGAGACCTCGGCCGCCCTGGCCGCGCCGTCGCGCCCGCGGCCGCAGCCCATTGTGCCGGCGCCCCCGCGCCCACGCCCCGTCACCAGCGGGATGCCGCTGCCCCCGCGTCCGATCGCGTCGGCGACGCCGGGTGGTGGCCTCGCCGGCGGACGGCGTGAGGACCGTCGCCCCGGGATGGGTGGCGGGACCGGGCCGGGCGCCGCGATGCCGTCGTCCGGGCCGCGCCGCGGGAAGAAGGGGCGCCGCGTCGACCAGGAACAGGTCTCCGCGAACATCTCGCGCACGATGCGCCAGATGGGGACCGGGCCGGCCAAGCGCCGCGGCGGCCGCGATGACGCCGCCGAACGTGCCGAGCTGGAGGCGATGCGCGCCGAGATCGCCGAGCGTGAGAAGAAGACGGTGCGCGTCAACGAGTTCATCACGGTCAGCGAGCTCGCCGACATCCTGAAGGTGCCGGCGACGCAGATCGTCTCGTTCGCGTTCAAGCACCTCGGGCTGATGGTGACGATCAACCAGCGGATGGACTTCGATCAGATCGAGCTGATCGCGAGTGAATTCGGCTTCGAGGCCGTGCGTGAGGAGGAGTACGCCGCCGCGCCCGCCGAGGAGCCGCAGGAGGAGGCGGGCGACCTGCAGTCCCGGCCGCCGGTGGTCACCATCATGGGCCACGTCGACCACGGCAAGACCTCGCTCCTCGACTACATCCGCCGCGCCAACGTCGTCGCCGGCGAGGCTGGCGGCATCACGCAGCACATCGGCGCGTACCACGTCGGGCTCCCCGACGGCCGCACCATCACCTTCCTCGACACCCCGGGCCACGAGGCGTTCACCGCCATGCGCGCCCGCGGCGCCCAGGTCACCGACATCGTCGTCCTCGTCGTCGCGGCCGACGACGCGGTGATGCCGCAGACCATCGAGGCGATCTCGCACGCCAAGAACGCCGGTGTGCCGATGATCGTCGCGATCAACAAGTGCGACCTCCCGGCCGCGAACCCGATGAAGGTGCGGCAGGACCTCCTGCAGCACGGCGTCGTGCTCGAGGACTTCGGCGGGCAGGTCCTCGCCTCCGAGATCTCGGCGAAGAAGGGGACGGGCGTGCCCGAGCTCCTCGACCAGGTCCTCCTCCAGGCCGAGATCCTCGACCTGAAGGCGAACCCCGATCGCCGGGCGACCGGCTCGGTCGTCGAGGCGCAGCTCGACCAGGGGAAGGGTGCCGTCGCGACCATCCTCGTGCAGAGCGGCACCCTGCGCGTCGGCGATGACTTCATCTGCGGCCTCCATTCCGGTCGCGTCCGCGCGCTGCTCGACGAGCGCGGCAAGCCGGTGAAGGAGGCCGGGCCGGCCATCCCGGTGCAGGTGCTCGGCCTCACGGGTGTGCCGATGGCGGGGGATCAGTTCATCGCCGTCGCCGACGCCGCCGAGGCGCGCGAGATCGCCCAGCGCCGCGAGCGGCTCGACC
Source organism: Gemmatimonadaceae bacterium (assembly GCA_036826135.1). Classification (GTDB taxonomy): domain Bacteria; phylum Gemmatimonadota; class Gemmatimonadetes; order Gemmatimonadales; family Gemmatimonadaceae; genus Pseudogemmatithrix. The sequence continues at coordinate 1,699 of DAISWY010000122.1, forward strand.
GCGAGGCACGGAGCCGCCGCACCGCGAAGGGCGCCGTCTCCCTCGAGGACTTCATGGCCTCGTCGGGCGAAGGGAAGCGCCAGCTCAAGCTCCTCATCAAGGCCGACCAGGGCGGGCCGGCCGAGGCGCTCGCCGACGCGCTGCAGCAGCTCAGCAACGAGGAGGTGCAGGTCGAGGTCGTCGCGCGTGCGGTCGGCGCCGTCACCGAGAGCGACATCCTCCTCGCCAAGGCGTCAGGCGCGATCATCATCGGCTTCCATGTGCGCCCCGACACGAAGGCGCGCGCCGCCGCGGATCGCGAGGGCGTCGAGATCAAGCTCTACCGCATCATCTACGAAGCCGTCGCCGACGTCCGCGCCGCGCTCGAGGGGATGCTCCGGCCCGAGGAGAAGGAGGTCATCGTCGGCGAGGCGGAGGTGCGCGAGACCTTCAAGGTCCCGAAGATCGGCGTCATCGCCGGCTGCTTCGTCCGCTCCGGCCTGATGAACCGGCAGGGCCGTGTCCGCGTCGTCCGCGACGGCATCGAGGTCTACGACGGCACGCTCGCGTCGCTCCGGCGCTTCAAGGACGACGTGAAGGAGGTCAAGGAAGGGTACGAGTGCGGCATCGGCGTCGAGAACTTCAACGATCTCAAGGTCGGGGACGTGATCGAGCTCTACCGCACCGAGTCGGTCGCGCGCTCGCTCGACTCGGCCCGGGCGAGCTGACCGGCCGCGGACGGGAGCGGACGATGCCCCCGCGTGACCCGCGTCGCCCGGATCGGGTCGCGGCGGCCATCCGTGAGGAGGTCGCGGCGTTCTTGTCGCACGGCCTCCGGGACCCGCGCGCGACCGGGCTCCTCACGGTCACCGCGGTCGAGGTGACACGCGACCTCCGGCACGCGACGATCTTCGTCAGCGTGCTCGGCGGCGGTGACGACCACGCGGGGACCATCGAGGCGCTGCGCGGCGTCGCTCCCCACCTCAGGAGCCGAGTCGGCAAGGCGCTCCGGCTCCAGTTCGCCCCCGAACTGTCGTTCCGGCTCGACGAGTCGGTCGCGCGTGCCGCGCGCATCGAGACCTTGCTCGCCAGCCTGCACGAGCCGCCCGCCACGGATGCCTCGACCGAGTCGCCCGGAGACGACTGACGGGCTCCTGCTCGTCGACAAGCCCGTCGGCGTCTCGTCCCACGACGTCGTCGCGGTCGCCCGGCGCGCCCTCGGCACGTCGCGCATCGGGCACGCGGGCACGCTCGATCCCTTCGCGACCGGGCTCCTCGTCCTCCTGATCGGACGCGCGACCCGCCTCCTCCCGCACCTCGCCGGGGAGCCGAAGGTCTACGAGGCGACTATCCGCTTCGGCGCGGAGACCGACACCGAGGACCTCGTGGGCACGGTCGTCCGCGAAGCGCCGCTCCCGACGCTCGCGGCGGTGTACGCGGCGCTCCCCGGGCTGATCGGCACCATCGCGCAGGTCCCGCCGGCCTATTCCGCGAAGCGTGTCGCCGGACGCCGCGCCTACGACCTCGCTCGGCAGGGGGAGGTGGTCGCCCTCGCGCCCGTGCCGGTCACCATCCATCGCTGGCGCGTCGGGGCGGTCACCGAGCGCGATGGCGGCGTCGAGGCGATGGTTGTCGAGATCACCTGCGGCGGCGGCACCTATGTGCGGTCCCTCGCGCGTGATCTCGGCCGATCCTGTGGCTCGGCGGCACATCTCACCGCTCTCCGTCGGACCGCGAGCGGCCCATTCCGCGTCACCGATGCCGTGGCTCTCGAGGCGCTGCAGGCGGGGGGCGGCGCGGTCCGGCCCGCGCTCGATGCGCTCCCTGACCTGCCGAGGCAGGAGCTGACGGAGGAGGAGATCGCCAAGGTCGTGCGCGGCATCGATGTCGCCGCCGCCGTCGATGGTCCGTGGGGCGCCCTCACGGCGCCGGGGACCGGCGCGCTCGTCGCCCTGGCCGAGCGCGAGCGGGACCGCTGGCGTCCGCGTGTGGTGATGCATGCCGCCTGAGGTCGGCTGCGGGCTCCCCCCCGGAACCACGCGCACGGTCTGCACCGTCGGGACCTTCGATGGGGTGCATCGCGGACATCAGCTCGTGCTGGAACGCCTGCGACGGGCCGCGGACGAGCGGCGCCTCCCCGCGGTCCTCGTCACCTTCGAACCGCATCCGCTCCAGGTCGTCAATCCGGCCGCGGCGCCGCCACGGTTGACCGTCGCGACCGAGCGCCTGGAGGCGTTGGCCGGTCCCTGGCTCGACTATGTCGTCGTGCTCCCCTTCACGCGCGCGCTCGCGGCGTACACTGCGGCGACGTTCGTCGATGAGGTCCTCTGCCGACGGCTCGGTCTCGTCCATCTGCTGGTCGGGCACGATCACGGGTTCGGCCGCGGGCGCGAGGGCGATGCCGATGTCCTGCGTGCGCTCGGAGCTGACCGGGGGTTCACCGTCGAGTCGGTCCCGCCGGTCGATGGCACGGATGGCCGACCGATCTCCTCGACGGCCATCCGGGGCGCCGTGACGGATGGCGACGTCGGGCGCGCTGCCGAGGCACTCGGGCATCCCTACGGCGTGGCGGGTCGTGTCGTCCCCGGAGCGGGCCGTGGCCGGACCCTCGGCTATCGGACGCTCAACATCGCCCTCCCGGCGCCCCACAAGCTCCTCCCGCGGGAGGGGGTCTACGCGGTTCGGGTCCAGACCCCGGCGGGGCCGTTCGGTGCGATGCTCAACCTCGGCCCACGTCCGACCTTCGGAGAAGAGGCGCCGACGATCGAGGCACACCTCTTCGACGCCTCGCTGGACCTCTACGGCGCCAGTGTCCGGGTGGACTTCGTGATGCGTCTGCGCGACACCTGCGCCTTCCCCTCCGCCGACGCGTTGGTGAGGCAGCTGGCCGAGGACGAGCGGGTCGCGCGGGCGCTCCTCGGTTGAGGACGCGCAAGCCGTTGTGCGTGATTGACTTGCCTCGACGTGCCGGGTACTCTTCGAGGTTTCGTCTCCTCCGTTCCCCCAAGCCTTCGTCGGTATGCAGACCCTGAAGTCTCGCGTCCTCGTGATCGTCGCCCTGGTGGCGATGTCCGGCTGGGCGCTCTTCCCCCGGACCGAGGTCGTCCGCGTCAAGCGTGACGGCGTTTTCGTCCTCGACACCGTCAAGCGCGTCCCGCTCAAGCGGGGTCTCGACCTCCAGGGGGGGATGCACCTCACCCTCGAGGTGGACCAGTCGAAGCAGGCCGTCGCCGACGTGAGCGATGCGCTCGACCGCGCGCTCAAGGTCGTCCGGACCCGTATCGACGAGTTCGGCGTCGCCGAGCCCGTGGTGCAGAAGGTCGGGACCGACCGGATCATCGTCGAGCTGCCGGGTATCAGTGATCAGCAGCGGGCCGAGGAGGTCGTGCAGAAGGCAGCCTTCCTGCGCTTCCAGATCACCGACGAGTCGCAGGCGCTCGAGAAGGCGATTCCGCGGATCGACGGAATCATCAAGGCGAAGGGGATCACCGTCGCCGCCGCGCCGGCCAGCACCGACACGGCGTCCGCTGCGGCCAGCGGCCTCACGGCGTTGATGCAGCGCGCGGACAGTGCGGCGGCCCCGGCTGGGGATTCGGCCGCGCCGACGGCGAGCGAGGGACCGTTCCGCCGCGCGATCCTCCCGGGGCAGATGCCCGGCCAGTACCTCGTCGCCAGCCGCGACTACGCGACGATTGAGGCGCTGCTGCAGCGCCCGGAGGTCCAGGAGGCCCTCCCGCCTGGCAAGGACGTCCGCTGGGGCGTGGATTCGATCCTGAATGGGGCTGACGCGTACCGCGCGCTCTACGTGCTTGACTCCCGCGCGATCATCGACGGCACGTATCTGGTGAACGCGACGCCGGCGCAGGACCCGCTCGAGGGCGCCAAGGTCGACTTCCAGTTCAACAACGAGGGCGGTCGCCGGTTCCGCAGCGAGACTGGCCGCCACATCGGCGACAACATGGCCATTGTCCTCGACGACAAGGTCATGAGCGCCCCGACGATCCAGAGCGCCATCGGCGCGCGTGGACAGATCACGATGGGTGGTCGCGACCTCCAGGCCGCGCAGGACCTCGCGCTGGTGCTCCGGGCCGGCGCGCTGCCGGTCCCGCTCAAGGTCGCCGACGGCCGCCAGATCAGCGCGACGCTCGGCGAGGACTCGATCGACGCCGGCATTCGCGCGGCGGTTGTGGCGGTGCTCGCGGTCGTGTTGGTGATGGTGGTCTACTACCGCTTCTCAGGCCTGCTCGCCGTGGGCGCGTTGGCGCTCTACGTGCTCTTCACCCTGGCGACGCTCGCCGGCTTCGACGCCGTCCTGACGCTCCCGGGGCTCGCCGGCTTCGTGCTCTCCATCGGGATCGCGGTCGACGCGAACGTGCTGATCTTCGAGCGCATCCG
>DAISWY010000123.1:0-3045 GCA_036826135.1 Gemmatimonadaceae bacterium
GCGGTGGAGGCGCGGCTCCGCGACCGCGCGCTCGTCTCCGGCGGTCTCTATGTGACGACGACGCGTCCGGAGGAGACGCTGCGCATCATGCGCGACGAGCTCCGGAACCTGCAGACCTACACGATCAAGACCGAGGCGCTCGCGCCGCTGATCCAACAGTTCCTGACGGAGTACTTCCTCGACAACGAGACCTCGGGGGCGCAGGCGGACTTCCTGGCGCGCGCCGAGCTCTACCGCGGCGATTTCCGCGCAGGCGATCGCTTCATCGCCGAGTTGCAGGCGGTGACCGGGGAGGATGTCCGCCGTGTCGCGCAGCAATGGATGACGCGACTGCGGTTCACGTACCTCGGGAACCCGCAGCAGGTGAACCGCTTCACGCTGCTGGGGTTCTAGGCATCACCGGCCGCGCGTGTGGTCTCGTCGGAGAGGCAGACGTCAAAACCCGGTGCCGATCGCCCACCTACCGCCGATGCTGCGGATGCACGCCATCCAACAGCGTCGCCACCGCCGCACGTTGAAGTGGTTTCTCCAGTGTCAATTGTACACCGGCCTCGTCGAGCGCCTCCGGCGGCAACAGCACCTCGGCAGTGGTCAGGAGCACGATGGGCGTTTCGGCCATACTGAGATCGGACTTCAGGTGTCGCACGACGGCCCATCCATCCTCGCCGTCCAGCAGCTCGTCGACGAATACCCAGTCGAAGCGATGCGTCTCGATGGCGGTCTTGGCATCCGCTCCCCTTTGGACCACCGTCGCTTTCACACCGAACGTGGCGAGTGCGGCAGCGAGCGCCTCGGCCGCCCGCAGGTTGTCGTCGAGGACGAGCGCGGTCGCGTAAGGCGCCGGGAGATCCGAGTACGTGAGGAACCCCTTGGGGGCATCGAGGGTGATCGCGCACTGGAAGAGGGAGCCGACTCCCTCACGACTCTCGGCGGTGAGTGTGCCGCCCATCGCGCGCACCAAGCGATGGGCAATCGAGAGGCCGAGGCCGGAGCCACCGAAGCGCCGAGGAATCGACGCATCGGCTTGGGTGAACGCCTGAAAGAGCTGTGCCCGGGTCTCCTCGCTCATCCCGATTCCGGTATCCTGCACGCGCAGATCGAGCGTGATCTGCGCTCGGGTTCGGGTGGCTACGCTGATGGTCACCACAACCTCGCCGGCGGTGGTGAACTTGATCGCGTTTGCGGTCAGGTTGATCAGCACCTGTCCCAGGCGAAGCGGATCCCCCCGTAGGTGCGTGGGGACATCCGGTGCCACGTGAACGACCAGCTCGATGCCCTGCTTCCGGGCTAGGACGCCCGTGACGTTTACGAGGTTCGTGAGGACGTCGTCCACCTCGAAGTCGACCGCATCGAGCGCCAGGCCACTCGCCTCGAAGCGCGAGTGATCGAGGAGGTTGTTGACGAGGCCGACGAGATGCGTCCCGGCGGATTGGATTCGTTCCATATACCCACGCTGGCGCGGGCTCAGGTCGCTGGCGAGCGCGAGGTTGGACATCCCCACGATCGCGTGCATAGGCGTCCGAATCTCGTGGCTCATACTGGCGAGGAATTCCCCCTTGGCGGCGACGGCGGCCTCAGCGCGTGCGTTCGCCTCCCGGAGCGACTCCACCAGTGCGCCGCGCGCGGCGCTCTCCGTTTGCATCGATTGCATGGCCTGGTCCATCTCCCGGCGGTGCAACGCCAGGACGTAGCCGAAGACGACGGTGAAGGCGAACCAGTTGAACATCCGCATCGTCTCGACGAACGCGACTGGCCCAATCGGGACGAATGCAGTGTGCGGGAAGATCACCCGCTCCTGAAAAATGATGGCTGCGATCGAGAACCCCACTGTCCGCCAGGACTCCCGCAGGTTGTCATACACGAGGAAGACGAACGGGATCGTCAGGAACGCCCAGATCTGCGGGAAGCCGGCGTTCCGCCCGGGTCCTAGCAGCCAGGTGGTGACCGGGACATAGAGCACGATGGTGCCGAGGGGGGCGACCCGAGACAGGAGGCGGTGGACCCGGTTCGGGTCGGGTTGGCTGGAGGTCCAAACGGCGACCGCCAGCAGGGCGGAGTGCCAGACCGCGACGATCGCGGCAAAGGTGAGGTAGTTGGGGAGCCCCCACTGAAGCCCGGCCACGCCATAGGGCAGGGCCACGAAGGGCACCCCGAGGAGCAGTACCAGGTTCATCGCCGTCTTGCCGGCGATGTCCCGCGGGGCGTCCGCCGCGGCGATGCCGGCACGCAGTAGCCAACGCGGCAGCGGGAGCCAAGAGGTAGTCATCGGGGGAACATACACTTCGTGACCTCCCTCGACCGCGGCGGTTCCAACTACGGGGAACCGAGGGGGTCTCCCCCCCGTTCCCCTTTACGCACCACGGTGCTTGTGAATATTTTCACAACGTGGCGGGTAACACCCGTTGACCCCCACTCATCATCCCATCTTCTCGACCCGGCCTCCGGAGGCCATCCACACCATGCAGATCAAGAAGCTCTCGATCATCGCCACCGCGCTCGTCCTCGCCGCCTGCGGCGGCAAGTCCGAGGAGGCCGCGCCGGCCGCTGACTCCACCGCGACTGCCGCGCCGGCCGCTGAGGCTGCGGCCGCTCCGGCCGCCGTCACCGGCGCCACCGTCGAGGTCAAGATGATCGGCGACGCGCAGGGCTATCGCTTCGAGCCGGCCAACATCACCGTGAAGACCGGCGACGCCGTCAAGTTCGTCTTCGTCTCCGGCGGCCCGCACAACGTCGCCTTCGACGGCGCGGCCCTCTCGGCTGACGTCAAGAAGCAGCTCGACGCCAACTTCTCGTCGAAGATGGCCGAGCTCTCCTCGGCGATGATGCTCAACGCCGGCGAGTCGGTCACCGTCTCGTTCGCGGGGATCCCGGCCGGTCAGTACGCCTACAACTGCACCCCGCACCTCGCGATGGGGATGAAGGGCGTCGTCACGGTTCAGTAAGGTCTCATCGGTTGCCGGTGCGGCTTCGGCCGCACCGCGACCGACAGACGACCGATCGTCGATCGATCCACGGGTGATCGCCGCAATCGCGGCGGTCACCCGT
>DAISWY010000123.1:3145-6057 GCA_036826135.1 Gemmatimonadaceae bacterium
GCGCTCCTCGCCGCGGAACGCTTCCATCTCCTGAAGCTCACGGCGTGGGCCGCGCTCAGTGTGGTCGCCGGCACCGCGCTCCTCACGGCGCTCCGCGTGCGGCGGATGGCCTCGCCGCTCGTCACGCACTTCGCGATCCAATGCATCGCGTGGGGCGCCATCGACCTCGCGATCGTCCTCTGGGCGCGCCAAGGCCTCGCGCTGCGCGATCTCACCGGCGCCGTCGCACTCGACCGCTTCGTCTGGTTGAACGTCGGGCTCGACCTCGGGTACGTCCTCGTGGGGCTCACCCTCGCCCTCACCGGCTGGCGCCTCGGCCGACGTGCCGGCCTCGTCGGTGCCGGGATCGGCGTGGTCGTGCAGGGACTCGCCCTCGCCCTGCTCGACCTGCAACTCACCGCGCGCATCCTTCGTTAGTCCCAACGACGTCGCCGTCGATCCGCCGCCTCCCTCCCCGCCACGCGATGACCGGCTACTCCGACCGCCTGAACCACGCCTTCGCCTACGCGGCGAAGCACCACGACCGCCAGGTTCGGAAGGGCGCGCGCGCGCCGTACCTCACGCAGCCCGCGAACGTCGCCGTGATCCTCACCCGCTATGGTCGCGATGAGGACACCGTCGTCGCGGGGATCCTCCACGACGTGATCGAGGACTGCGTGCTCGAGGCCTGGACCACCGAGATGCTCGACGACCGGCTCGGCGCGAAGTTCGGCGCGCCGGTCGTGGCGACCGCGCTCGCCGTGGTGCGCCGTCGTGTCGATGAGGCGGGCGAGGAGCTCTCGCGCGACGAGAGCCGCGCCGATCAGCTCCGCCGCATCGCCACCGCCCCCGAGGCCGCGCGCTGGGTCGCCGCCGCCGATGCGGTGCACCAGACGGGCGCGCTCCTCGCGGATCTCCGCCGCACCATCGATCGTGACGCGGTCTGGATGCGCGTCCCCGGCGGCCGCGACGCGGCGCTCGCGCACGGTGCGGCGCTCATCACCGCGCTCGGTACGGGCGGATGGTCGGCGCCGATCCTCGCGGAGCTGTCAGCGATGCGCGATCAACTCGCGGAATTCGCCGGGTAGGTCCGCGCGACGTAGTCGTTCAGGATCTCGAGGAACTCCGCGACGATCCGGTCGCCCTTCAGCGTGACCTTCAGCTTGCCGTCCACATAGACCGGCGCCTTCGGCTCCTCGAAGGTGCCCGGGAGCGAGATGCCGAGGTTCGCGTGCTTCGACTCGCCGGGGCCGTTCACGACGCATCCCATCACCGCGACCTTCATCTCCTCCACGCCGGGGTGCGACGCGCGCCAGACGGGCATCTGGTCGCGGAGATAGGTCTGGATCTCCTCGGCCATCGACTGGAAGAAGGTCGAGGTCGTGCGGCCGCAGCCGGGGCACGACGTCACCTGCGGCGTGAAGGAACGGAGCTCGAGCGACTGCAGGATCTGCTGCGCGACGAGCACCTCCTCGGTGCGTGCGCCGCCGGGCCGCGGCGTCAGCGAGACGCGGATCGTGTCGCCGATCCCTTCGGCGAGCAGGATCGAGAGCGCGGCGGTCGTCGCGACCACACCCTTGGTGCCGAGTCCCGCCTCGGTGAGTCCGAGGTGGAGCGGATAGTCGCAGCGCGCGCCGAGTCGGCGGTACACCGTGACGAGGTCCTGCACCTGCGAGATCTTCGCCGAGATGAGGATCTGGTCGTGTCGGAGCCCCGTCTCCTCCGCGAGCGCCGCCGAGCGGAGCGCGGAGGTGAGCATCGCCTCGAAGTAGACCTCCTTGGCTTCGACCGGCTCCGGCTGCTTCGCGTTGTCGTCCATCATCTGCGTGAGCAGGTCCTGGTCGAGCGAGCCCCAGTTCACGCCGATCCGGACCGGCTTCTGGTAGTCGACCGCGACCTGGACGATGGTGCGGAAGTTGTCGTCGCGGTGGCGCGTGCCGACGTTGCCGGGGTTGATGCGGTACTTCGCGAGCAGCTCCGCCGTCTTCGGGAATTTCCGGAGGAGGAGATGGCCGTTGTAATGGAAGTCGCCGACGATCGGGACGGTGACGCCCTGGTCCGCGAGGCGCTGGACGATCTCCGGGACCGCGGCCGCGGCTTCGTCGTTGTTGACCGTGATGCGGACGATCTGCGAGCCGGCCGTCGCGAGCTCCGCGACCTGGGCCGCCGTGGAGGCGGCGTCCGCGGTGTCGGTGTTGGTCATCGACTGCACCACGATCGGGTGCGCGGAGCCGACGAGGACTCCACCGACGTTGGCGGTGACGGTGCGGCGACGGGGTAGGAAGGGCGACACGGTCGGCGAGGCTGGAGATGCGGGTGGCGAGCGCGGATCGAGAACGCTGGTGCGAGCGCGACGCGCGAGGGCGGATCGCAGTGTGCGGTGACGCCGGCGACGGCGCGAGGCACCCGTCAGGGCGCACCCCTCGCCGGTCCGGCCGCACCCAGACAACTTACCACCAGAACGCCCTTCCCTCCCCCCTCGCCCGGTACGCGCGATGCCTGAGCCCACGTCCACTCCCCAGCCATCGGGACCCACCCCGGGCTTCGTCCGTCGCCATTGGGGGAAGCTGACGCTCACGAGTCTGGTGCTCATCCCCGCCGCGGTCTTCGGGCTCTGGGCGGCGGTCGCGCTCGGCTACACCTATTCGAGCGGAACCCGGACCGGGTACCTGCAGAAGCTCTCGAAGAAGGGGTGGGTCTGTAAGACGTGGGAGGGGGAGATGGCGATGGCGACCGCGCCTGGGGTGTCGCCGCAGATGTTCACCTTCACGATCCGGAGCGACTCGCTGGCGGAGGCGCTGACGTCGGACATGGGTCGGGGCCGGGTGGCCATCTCATATGAAGAGCACCGCGGGGTGCCGACGAAGTGCTTTGGCGAGACGCCGTACTTCGTTGTGGGATATGAGGTTATCCCGTGATGGCGAGGTCCTGCC
>DAISWY010000124.1:0-5985 GCA_036826135.1 Gemmatimonadaceae bacterium
CGGCCCGCGCCCCGGCCCGACGCAGTGCCACGACATCACGGTCTATCCGGCGATCGGGCTCGCGGGCGGCGCCTGCGAGGGGTACGGTCTCCTGCTCGACATCTCCGACCCGGTGAACCCGCGCCGCATCGGCGCCGTCGCCGACTCGAACTTCTCGTACTGGCACTCGGCGACCTTCAACAACGACGGGACGAAGATCCTCTTCACCGACGAGTGGGGCGGCGGTGGCGGCCCGAAGTGCCGCGCAAGCGACCCGATGGCCTGGGGCGCTGACGCGATCTTCACGCTCGAGAACCGCACGATGACGTTCCAGAGCTACTACAAGATGCCGGCCGCCCAGACCGCGCAGGAGAACTGCGTGGCGCACAACGGGAAGCTCATCCCGATCCCCGGGCGCGACATCATGGTGCAGTCGTGGTATCAGGGCGGCATCTCGGTCTTCGACTGGACCGATGCGAAGCGCCCGGTGGAGATCGCCTTCCACGACCGTGGGCCGGTCGATTCCACGCGGATGGTGAGCGCCGGCTCCTGGTCGGTGTACTGGTACAACGGCCTGATCGTCAGCTCAGAGATCGCGCGTGGCCTCGACATCTTCGAGCTCACGCCGAGCGCGTATCTCACCAAGAATGAGATCGATGCGGCGAACACCGTGCGATTCGCCCAGCTGAACCCGCAGGGGCAGCCGCAGATCGTCTGGCCGCCCAGCTTCGCGCTCAGCCGCGCGTACGTCGACCAGCTCGAGCGGTCGAACGGGCTCGCGGCGCGTCGTCTCGCCGACGTGCGGGCCAAGCTCACGGCCGCCGAGGGGATGAGCGGCGCGGCGCGCAGCGAGGCGCTGCACGCCCTCGGGCGGGCGCTCGATGCCGAGACCGGGTCGAGTGATGCGGCGAAGGTGAAGCTCCTCGCCGGGTCGGTCCACGCGCTCGCCTCGGCGAACTGACGATGGACAAGCGCGAGTTCCTCCGCACCATCGGGGGGGGCTCGCTCGGGCTCCTGATGGCGCCCGACCTGTGGGACCGGGTGGCGGGCATCCCGCCCGCCACCCTCGCCGCGGATGACCCGTTCTGGGACGGCATCCGCGCGAGCTACCGGCTCACGCCCGCATACATCAATCTCGAGAGTGGGTACTTCTCGATGCAGGCGGAGCCGGTGCTCGAGGCGTTCGTCGGCCGGGTCCGGCGACTGAACCTCGAGCACTCGCGGTACATGCGCACCGTGATGCGCGCCGACAAGGCGCGCGTCGCGGCGAAGCTCGCGGCGATGGCCGGCTGCGGCGCCGACGAGCTGATCATCACGCGCAACACGACGGAAGGGCTCGACACCGTCATCGCCGGTCACGACTGGAAGGCCGGGGACGAGGCCGTGATGGCCTCGCACGACTACGGCGCGATGCTCGACCAGTTCACCCTGATGGCGCGCCGCCACGGCATCGTGAACCGGGTGGTGCAGGTGCCGCTCCACCCGCGGTCGGACGACGAGGTGGTGCAGGCGTATGCGGCGGCGATCACCCCGCGGACGCGCCTGCTGATGATCTGCCACATCGTGAACCTGACCGGGCAGGTGCTCCCCGTGCGGAAGGTGGCCGAGATGGCACACGCCCGCGGCGTCGCGGTGCTCGTGGACGGGGCGCACGCGTTCGCGCAGATGGAGTATCGGATCCCCGACCTTGGGGCGGACTACTACGCGGCCTCGCTGCACAAGTGGCTCGGCGCGCCGCTCGGAGCCGGGCTGCTCTATGTGCGCAAGGACCGCGTGAAGGCCCTCTGGCCGATGTTCGGGGACGAGGGGTTCGCAGATGACGACATCCGGAAGCTGAACCACACCGGGACGCATCCCTGCCACACCGACCTCGGCATCGAGGATGCCATCGCGTTCCACGAGCGGATCGGCCTCGCGCGGAAGGAGGCGCGGCTTCGGTACCTGCAGGCGTACTGGACGGCACAGGTGCGGGGCCGACCGCGGATCGTCCTGAACACCCCGGCCGACCCGGCGCGCACCTGTGCCATCGCGAATGTGGGGGTCGAGGGCGTGGCGCCGGGGGAGCTCGCGCGGCGTCTGCTCGACGAGCATCGAATCTGGACCGTTGCGATTGACCGGCCGGAGGCAGGGATCCAGGGGGTGCGCATTACCCCACACCTGTTCACGACGACCGGGGAGCTGGATACGCTGGTGGGGGCCTTGGGGGCGATCGCGGGTCGGTAGCCGTCGCGGCGCGCTCGACCCGCAGGATCTCGGGAGCGGGCTGAGCGGGGGGGCGATGGGGTTCGGAGGTCCCGTCGGCAACTGGACGCTGTCCAGTATGGCGTTATAGCGAAAGGACTTGCTTGACAGATTTGGTGCCGGGGCAAAGGTTTCCCTCACCCCGGACCGTTATGATTGCGTCATCGTGTTGGATCCAGGCCGTGACGTGTGCGTCGGTGCGGGGTGCAGGTCAAATCCCCCCAACTCCCAAGGAGTGCACCAGGCATGACGCGCTTTCGCGTGTTCGCGCTGCTCGCTGCGCTCTGTGTGAGCGTACCGGCGCTCGCACAGAACACCCGCATCACCGGCATCGTCCGCAACGCGGACGGCGGCGCGCCGATCTTCGGCGCCTCGGTCGAGGTCAACGCCGGCGGCACGAGCCGTGGCGCGGTGACCCGCGAGGATGGCCGCTACACCATCGCGGTTGAGCCGGGGACCTACACGGTTCGCGTGCGCCGCATCGGCTTCTCGACTGACTCCGCCACCGGCGTGGTCGTACGAGCGGGCGCCTCGGCGACGGCCAACTTCACGCTCCGGGCGAGCGCGACGCAGATCGTCGGCGTGACGGTGACCGGCTACGGCACGCAGGAGGTCCGTGACATCACGGGCTCCGTGAAGGCCGTGACCGCGAAGGATTTCAACCCGGGCCGCGTGGTCAGTGCCGAGCAGCTCATCCAGGCGAAGGTGCCGGGTGTGCAGATCGTCGACAACAACGAGCCGGGCGGCGGGATGTCGATCCGCATCCGCGGCGGGACCTCGATCAACGCGAGCAACGAGCCGCTGATCGTTGTGGACGGCGTGCCGCTCAACATCGGCGGCGGGCTCTCCTCGGGCCGCAACCCGCTGAACTTCCTGAATCCGAACGACATCAAGGAGATCACCGTCCTCAAGGACGCGCAGGCGACGGCGATCTACGGGTCGCGCGGCGCGAACGGCGTCCTGATGATCACGACCAAGTCGGGATCGGCGGCGGAGCCGGTGCTCAGCTATTCGTCGAACTTCTCGACGTCGACGGCGGCCCGCACCCCCGACCTCCTCTCACCGGACCAGTTCCGGACGGCGGTCACCACCTACGCGAACTCGAACGTCGGGCGCCTCGGCGCCGCGCAGACCAACTGGCTCGACCAGGTGCTCCGCACCGCGGCCGGCGTCGAGAACAACGTGTCGCTCGCGGGGATCCGCGATGACGCGCGCTACCGGCTCTCGGTCGGCACCCTCCGGCAGGACGGCGTGCTCGCCGGCACCACGGCGGAGCGGGTGACGCTCGCGCTGACGTACAGCGATCTGATGCTGAACGACCAGCTCGAGTTCCGCACCAACCTGAAGGGCTCGCGTTCGGACGACTTCTACACCCCGGGCGGCGTCCTCGGCTCGGCGATCGCGATGGATCCGACCCAGGCGCCGCTCACGGGTAGCTCCTACTACCAGTACACGGAGCCCCTTGGCCCGAACAACCCGCTGCAGGACCTCGCCCAGCTGATCGACCGCGGTCAGACGTACCGCACCGTCGGCAACATCGAGGCGAAGTACTTCATCCCGCAGGTGGCGGGCCTCTCCGCGACCCTGCGGACCGGGTTCGACCTCGCCACCTCGCAGCGCACCTCCTTCTCGCCGTCCACGTCGCAGCAGGATGTCGAGAGCGCGCGCGGCGGTCGGTTCGACCGGAGCAACCCGCGGCAGTTCAACACCGTCTTCGAGCTCTTCGGCAACTACAACCGCAAGGTGATGGGCGCCACGGTCGACCTGACCGGTGGGTACACCTATGAGGAGCAGACGGGTGACTATCCGTACTTCTGGGCGGAAGAGCTCTCCACTGATCTGCTGACGATCAATGGCGTGCCGTCGGCGGGGCAGCAGAACACCTCGCTCTTCGTCGAGGATGCCCGCCTGATCTCGTTCTTCGGTCGCGCGAACATCTCGATCGACGACCGCTTCCTGATCGCCGCGAGCCTCCGGCGCGACGGGTCGTCGCGCTTCGGCCCCGAGAACCAGTGGGGGCTCTTCCCGTCCGTCTCGGCCGCGTGGCGCCTGACGAACGAGCCCTTCATGTCGGCGCTGCCGTTCTCGGACCTCAAGCTCCGCGCCTCGTGGGGCGTGAACGGCAACCAGGCCTTCGGCAACTACCTGTACATCCCGACCTACACGTTCGGCGGGGCGCAGGCGCAGTATCAGTTCGGGAACACCTTCGTCTCGACGATCCGCCCGAGTGCGGTCGACCCGAACATCAAGTGGGAGCAGACGGCGTCGACGAACGTCGGTGTCGACTTCGGTCTCTTCAACGACCGGATCACCGGCTCCCTCGACGTCTACTCGAAGACCACCGATGACCTGATCTTCACGGTCCCGGTGGCGGCCGGCACGGCGACCTCAAACTTCGTCACGACGAACATCGGGTCGATGCGGAACAGCGGCATCGAGCTCGGGATCACCGCGACGATCCTCGACGGCCGCACCTCGCCCTGGAAGTACGACGCGAGCTTCGCGATTTCGTCCAACACCAACGAGCTGACCGCCGTCAGCGGCTCGGGCGCCGACCAGATCCTCACCGGCGGCATCGCGGGCGGCGTCGGCAGCACGATCCAGGTCCTGCAGCCGGGGAGCCCGGTCAACAGCTTCTTCGTCTACCGGCAGAAGAAGGACGCTGACGGGAAGTACGTGACGGGCGACAAGACGGACGCCGAGCTCTACGAGGATCTCAACGGCGACGGCGTGATCAACCAGAACGACCGGGAGGTCTACAAGAACCCGGCGCCGCGGATGATCATCGGCCACACGTCGACCGCGTCTTACAAGGCGTGGGACTTCTCCCTGACGGCGCGTGCGTACCTTGGCAACTACGTGTACAACAACGTGGCGTCGAACCTCGGGCACTACGCCGGCCTCCGTGGCGGCGCCCCGACCAACCGGCACGCCTCGGTCATCGACAACGGCTTCGTGAACCCGCAGTACTTCTCGAGCCTCTACGTCGAAGACGCCTCGTTCCTCCGCATCGACAACATCACGGCGGGGTACACCCTCCGTGACGTGTTCGGGGCCAGCTCGGTGCGCGTCTTTGGCACGGTGCAGAACCTCTTCACCACGTCCAAGTACAGCGGCGTTGATCCGCTGGCCGGCGTGAACGGGATCGACAACAACCTCTTCCCGCTCGCCCGCACTCTCACCGTCGGCTTCAACGTCGGCTTCTAACCTCCGCGGAGACCCATCCAGATGAATCGGATCTTCCGTTCCACCCTCACGGCGGCCGTCGCGCTCCTCGCGGGCGCAGCGTGCACCGACCCCACGGTCGCGCCGAAGAGCACCATCAACTCCGAGACGGTCTTTACGGAGCCGTCGGCCTACAAGGCCTTCTTGGCCAAGCTTTACGCCGGGCTCGCGGTGACTGGCCAGCAGGGTCCGGCCGGCAACGGAGACATCGCCGGCATCGACGAGGGCTTCTCGCACTACATCCGCCTCTACTGGCAGATGCAGGAGCTCCCGACCGACGAAGCCGCGGTGGCCTGGAACGACCAGGGCATTCAGGAGCTCAACTCGCAGAGCTGGGGCTCGGCGAACTCGTTCCTCGGCGCCATGTATTATCGCGTGTTCTTCCAGGTCGCGATGGTCAACCAGTTCATGCGCGAGACCAGCGCGGCGAAGCTCAACCAGCGTGGCGTGTCGCAGGCGCTCAAGGATGAGATCGCGGGGTATCGTGCCGAGGCGCGCTTCCTGCGCGCGCTCAGCTACTACCATGGGCTCGACCTCTTC
>DAISWY010000125.1:0-5983 GCA_036826135.1 Gemmatimonadaceae bacterium
TACGCGAGCCCAAAGGCCCCGACCGCCCCGATCAACGGCGCCCCGCGTACCTGCATCGTCACAATCGCCGACCGACAGTCGTCAGCCGTGCGAAGCGAGACCCACTCCACCGCAAAGGGGAGTCGGGTCTGGTCGAGGACCTCCAGGGTCCACGGCGCAATCCAACGAATGGGGCGATTCATGGGTCGACGGTCGGTTGTGAGGAATATCACACCACGCCGCCGGTCCCGCCGCTACGTTCTTAACACACGACGGCCGACCCCCGTCTTCCGGGGTATCCATGGTCTGGCGTCCACGACCCATCCGTCCACCCAGCAGGAGCAGCAGATGATCCGTCTCCGTCACCTTCCCCTCGTCGCCCTCGCGCTCGGCCTCGCCGCCTGCGCCGAGTCCTCCACCGCGCCGTCCGTGACCGCGGGCGAAGACGACTACGCGCTCGTGATGTTCGGTGAGGCCGGCGCGGCCCTCGAGGGATCGCTTGGCACACAGACCGGCACCGCGATGGACGGCCGCAGCTGGTTCGGCCGCCTCCCGGATTCGCTCGCGCTCACGGCCGTGCAGCGCACCGCGATCGCCGGCCTGCGCGCCTCATTCCGCCAGAACAATGCCGCCGCGCTCGACTCGCTGCGTGCAATCTTCGTGGAGGCGCGTGACGCGCGCCGCGCCGGTGCCACGCGCGAAGAGGTGCGCGCGATCCTCGTCACGGGCCGCCCGATCGCCGAGGCGCTCCGGCCGAAGGTCGTCGCGCTGCACGTCGCGACGTTCTCCGTGCTCACCGACGCACAGCGCGCCTGGCTGATCGCGAACAAGCCGACCGTCTCCCCGATCATCCCGGGCGGCGTCTCCTGCCAGGCATGCGGCGTCTGCCCCGGTAGCGGCTGCTGAGCATCCGGTAGAGCATCGCCCGAGCGGAACGCCACGGGGGCGAGGACCAGATCGGTCCTCGCCCCCGTCGTGCATCCCGCCGCTCCCACCACGCGGCGTCGAGCGCCGAGACGCTCCGCGCCGACGCACCGGTGCTCTACCGCTCCGGGATCGCGTACTCCCCCGTCTTCGGCCGCTCGGGGAACTTCACCCAGCCGCTGACCTTCGTACGCCACTCGTCGAAGATCTCGTAGATCGTCGGAATCACGAGCAGCGTGAGGATCGTCGAGGTGATGGTCCCACCGATGATGGCGCGACCGAGCGGGGCGCGGAAGTCGGCACCCTCACCGGAGCCGATCGCCACAGGGATCATCCCGGCGATGAGCGCCACCGTCGTCATCAGGATGGGCCGTAACCGCACGCGCCCTGCCTCGATGATCGCGCTGCGGCGGTCCATCCCCTGTTCCTGCCCCCACTTCGCGAAGTCGATGAGCAGGATGGCGTTCTTCGCCACGATACCCATCAGCAGGATCACGCCGATCATGCTCATGATGTTCAGCGTGTCGCCGGTCAGGATCAGCGCCAGCACCACGCCGATGAGCGAGAGCGGCAGCGAGATCAGGATCGCGATCGGGTCGAGGAACGACCCGAACTGCATCACGAGGATGAGATACATCAGCACGAGCGCCACGCCGAGTGCGGCGAGAATGTCGCCGAAGACCTGCGCCTGGTCACGCGCCTCGCCGCCCATCGACCAGCGGACGCCCTCGGGGAGGCGCATCGCGGTGAGGCGGTTCGTGATATCCGTGGTGACCTCGCCAAGCGAGCGCCCCGACAGGTTCGCCTGCACGACGATGACGTTGTCGCGGTCGAGATGGCTGATCTTCGCGGGCCCGACCCCCTGCGAGACGCTCGCGAGCTGACCGAGCGGCATCATCGCCATCGCCGGCCCCTGCCCGACGCTGATCGGCAGCGCCTCGATGTCGCTCACCCGCGCGCGCGACTCGGCCGCGAGCCGCACCCGCACCTTCCGGTTCTCGCCGCTCGGGTCGACCCAATCGCCGGCATCGACGCCGGCGAAGGCGGGACGGAGTGACTGCGCGAGCTGGCCGACGGTGACGCCGAGGCTCCCGGCGAGGCCACGGTTGAGCGCGATCTCGAGCTCGGGCTTCTGCCCCTTGGTGGAAAGCCCGACGTCGACGGCGCCAGGAATCGCCTTCACCATCGCGAGCACGGTGTCGGCCGTGCGCTGGAGCTGCCGCGCGTCGGTGCCGCGGAGCTCGACCTGCACCTGCTTCACCGCACCACCGAAGCCCGAGGTGAAGACCGCGACGGTGGCTCCGCCGATGCGCTTCACGTCCTCACGCAGCTTGGCCCCGAACTGCTCCTGCGAGATCGAGCGGTCGTGCTTCGGCACGAGCCGCACGTAGACCGAGGCGAGGTCCACCGAGCCGAGCGCCTCGGAGGGATCCATCCCGCCGCCGGCACCGATGGTGGTGAAGGTGTAGCGCACCTCCGCGTTGCCGCGGGCGAGCTGCGCCGCCTCCTCAGCCTTCGCGCGCGTGTACGCGAGGTTCGAGCCGGGCGGCGTCTCCACCTGGATGGTCAGCTCCGATCGGTCGGAGACGGGGACGAAGCCGAAGCCGCCGGCGACCGCCTGCAGACCGATGGCCGCGACGAAGCTCCCGATGGCGAGCGCAATCACCGCGGCGCGGTGGTCGAGCGCCCAGCCGATGACGCTGGTGTACTTCTCCGCCATCCGGTCGAACCAGGCGTTGAAAGTCACCAGCTTGCGAGAGATCCAGCTCCGGTGCTCGTGCGCCTCGATCTCCGGATCCGGCCAGTAGGCCGAGAGCATCGGGTCGAGCGAGAAGCTGACGAAGAGGGAGACGAGCACCGCGCACGCGATGGTCAGCGCGAGCGGCTTGAACCACTGGCCCGAGAGGCCGTACATGAAGCCGATCGGCACGAAGACCGCGACGATCGAGAAGGTCGTCGCCGCCACGGCGAGCCCGATCTCATCGGTGCCCTCGTGTGCGGCGCGGAAGTGGTCTTTCCCCATCTCGACGTGCCGCACGATGTTCTCGCGCACCACGATGGCGTCGTCGATCAGGATGCCGATCGCGAGCGAGAGCCCGAGGAGCGACATCGTGTTGAGCGTGAAGCCGAACGCCCAGACGGCGATGAAGCTCGCGAGCACCGAGATCGGGAGCGCGAGGCCTGTGATGACGGTCGAACGCCAGGAGTTCAGGAAGAGGAAGACGACGAGCACGGTGAGCAGCGCGCCCTCGATGAGCGTGCGCTGCACGTTCGCGACGGACGCGACCACGCGCTCACCCGCGTTCTGCACGACGTCGATGGTCGTCCCCGCCGGCAACGTCGCGCGGAGCGCCTCGACCTCCGCGATCACCTTCTCCGCGACCTGCGTCGTGGAGTAGCCCTTCGCCTTCTTGATCATCAGGCCGACCGCTTGACGACCATTGTAGAGCGCCGCGGTGCGCGGCTCGGCGGTGCCGTCACGCACGTCGGCGAGCTCGGCGAGTCGGATCGACCGCCCCCCGCGTTCCGCCACCACAAGCTGCAGGAAGTCCGCCGGGGTCTCGAGCTTCCCCTTCAGTCGGATGGCGCGTTCGTCGAGCGTCCCGGTGAGTCGACCCACGGGCGCGGCGAGGTTCTGCGTCTGGAGCGCGCCGATCACCTGCGCGACGCTGATCCCCGCGGCCTGCAGTGCCGCCGGGCGGAGCTCGACGGTGAGCTCACGCTCCACACCACCCACGACGACCGCTTCCGCGACGCCCGGGATCGACCGGAGCACCCGCGTGATGCTGGGGTCCGCGATGCGCGTGAGTGCCGGCGCGTCGAGCGCAGTCGAGTTGAGCGAGAGCTGGACGATCGGCTGGTCAGCCGGGTCGAAACGTGTCAGCACCGGCTCCTTCATCTCGACAGGGAGCTCGCTGCGGATCGAGGAGATCTTGTCGCGGATGTCCTGCGACGCCTGCTGGAGGTCCTTCTCGAAGACGAAGAAGACCGTGACGTTCGCAAACCCGTCCTGCGCGGCACCGCTGATGCGGTCGACGCCGGAGATGCCGCTCACGGCCTCCTCCACCCGGTCGAGCACCTCGCGCTCGACGACGTCGGGCGAGGCACCGGGGTACGGGATGGCGACGTTGATGATGGGTTGCTGCACGTCGGGGAACTCGTCGGTCTCGAGGCGCCAAAGCGCGAAGAGCCCGAAGACCACCAGCGCCACCATCGAGACGACGGTGATCAGGGGTCGCTTGATCGCGAAATCGGAGATGAACACGTCGAGCTCCGGGTCAGTTGGCGGTCGCGGCCGGCGCCGGCGGAGTCGCCGGGGCCACAGGCGCGGCGGCCGGCTTCACCACGAGCGGCGTCCCCACCGCCGTGCCGAGCGCCCCACCGACGAGCACGGTGTCGCCGACGGCGATGCCCGCGGTGATCTCGAAGCGCTCCGTCGCCTTGTCGAAGGTGCCGAGCGTGACCTCGACCTTCTCCGTCTTCCCGCCCTTCAAGCGCAGCACCGCAGGGCGCAGCCCGCGCTGATCCACCGCGGCCTCCGGCACCGTGAGCACCGTGCGCGCGTCGGCCGCCACACGCCCCTCGGCGAAGAGACCGGCGACGAGCTTGTTCCCCGCGTTCGGGATCCGCACGAAGAGCCGTACCTGCCGCGTCTGCGGGTCGGCCGACGGGTTCACCGCGCTGATCCGTCCCTGGAAGGTGCGCCCGGGATACCCGGTGACGGTGAAGGTGACCGTCGCACCCATGCGGACCTGCCCGAGCTGCTCCGCGGGCACCGCGGCCTCGAGCCGCATCGTCGCCGGATCCACCACCGTGAACAACGGTGCCCCCGGCGTGACGACGTCGCCGGGGTTCACGAACCGCTCGCTCACCACACCGGCGTACGGCGCGAGCACGCCCGCCGCGTCCTTCTGCTTGCTCGCCGCGGCGAAGCGCGCCTGCGCGTCGTCGAACGCCGTTCGCGCGAGGAGATCGCCGCGCTTGGCATTCTCGAGATCGCGGTCGGCGATGGCCCCCGCCTGCGCGAGCCGCTCGGCGCGCGTCAGTTCCCGCGCCGCGAGCTCACGGCCCGCCTCCGCAGCGGCGAGCGCCGAGCGCGCGGAGAGGAAGGCGTCGCTGATGGCGCGGTCATCGATGCGGGCGAGCGAGGCGCCCTGTGCGACCGTGCTCCCCTCATCGACGAGGACCTGCACCACCGATCCTGGGACCTCGGCGCGGATCTGCGCCGTGCGGTCGGCAACAAGTGTTCCCGAGAGAAGCGGACCGGAGGAGATGACGGCGGTCTCCGCGAGCGCGATGCCGTCCGCGCCGATCTCGACGGTGACCGGCGTGGCGGCGGTCGCCTCCGTCTCCGCACCCCGGCAGGCGGTGAGCGAGATGAGCGCGATGAGCAGGGACGGGACGACGAGACGACGGGACATCGACGACTTCCTCGAGAGGATGGATGGACGGATCATAGGTCAGCGACCTCCCGACATCGGGAGGGGAAGGTCCTTCAGGAGCGCGAGCCGGAGCCGCGCGATCTCGAGGTCGCGCGCCGCCGTCACGCGCTGCAGCCGCGCCTGCTCCAGCTGCACGCGCACCTGCGTGAGCTCAAGGCTCGTCGAGAGCCCCTCGCGGAACCGCACCTCGGCGATCGCGTACGCGCGCTGCGCCTGCGTGTCGGTGCCGACGCTCGCGGCATACGCCGCCTGCGCCTGCTCGTACTGGCTGATCGCGAGCAGCGCGTCGACCGAGGCGCCTTCGCGGCTCTGCTGCAGCCGCTCCCGCGCTTCGGTCAGGTTGGCCTCGGCCACAAGGCGCTCACCGCGGAGCCGGCCTCCGGTGAGCACGGGGACCGAGAGCCCGAGCGTGACGTTCCAGTTCGGGAAGTAGAGGTCGAGCGCCGACGGGAGGAACGTCCCCTCCGGCGGATACGCGAACCGCTGGTAGGTACTGCTCAACTGGAGCGCCGGAAGCCGCGCGAGCTTCGCTGCCCGCAGCGCCCCTTCCTGCGCGCGGACCTGCGCCTCCGCCTGCCGCACCGTCGCACGCGCGCTCACCGCGGTGTCGGGTTGCACCGTGCGCTCATCGGCGAGCG
>DAISWY010000126.1:0-5959 GCA_036826135.1 Gemmatimonadaceae bacterium
CGGTCAGCGCGACGATGATGTCACGGTCGGGGACGTACCCCTCCGCCTTCATCCGGAGCAGCAGCGTCAGATGGATCGCGCCCTCGTCTTTGTCGTCCGCGACACCACGCCCGTAGAACGTCCCGTCGCGCTCGATGAACTGGAACGGCGGCAGGGTCCAGTCCTCCGGATTTGCCTCCACCACGTCGATGTGCGAGAGGAGCAGGATCGGCTTTCGGCTCGCGTTCCGGCCACGGTAGCGCACGATGAGATTGCCCTTTCGCGGCGCGTTCTCGACCACGACGACATCCTGCTCCGGGAATCCGGCGGCGCGCATCCGCCGCGCCATCGCCTCGGCGGCCGCGACGGTGCTTCCCGTGCTGTGCGTGGTGTTGATCTCCACGAGCTCCTTGAGGAGGTCACGCGCCTGCGCCTGCCAGCGGGTGAGGGCCGGCGGGGTCTGCGCCGTGAGGAGGGCGGGGAGCACGACCGCCACGACGGCAATGTGGCGGGCAGTACGGGCGACGACGTGGGTCGCGGCGGAGGCGAAAGAGGGAGTCATCTCGCGAAGTTGCCGCGCCTGGCCGACTGGCGCAACTTCCCGCGCCATGACCCGGTCGATTGGCAGACAGCTGGGGTGCGCCGCCGTTGCGGTGCCCCTCCTCGTTGGTGCGCAGCAGGTTCCCGACCGGGCGTTCCATCCGGCGGTCGCGCGACCGGCCTACGCGGACCACACGGGCCCTCGGCTCTGTCTCGATGAGGCGCATCACAACTTCCACACGCTGGATGACCGCTTCTGGGCGTTTGGAGCGCTGGCGCGGCGCGACGGCTATCGCGTCGCACCGCTCCGGGCGCCGTTCACCTCGTCTGCCCTTGCCGCCTGCGACCTGCTCGTGATCGCCAATGCGCAGCCCAGCGACCGACCCTGGAGTGAGTACCCGCAGCCGACACCGTCCGCGTTCGCGGGGGATGAGATCGCGGCGGTGCGCGCCTGGGTGGATGCGGGCCACGCGCTGCTGCTGATTGCCGATCATATGCCGCTGGCGGGCGCGGCGGGTGCGCTCGCGGCGGCGTTCGGTGCGCAGTTCACGGACGGGTTCGCGTACCTCGGCACGCCCGGTCCCACCGACTCATCGCTCGTCGCGCGCGTGCGGGACATTCCGACGTTGTTCCAGCCTGACGATGGGACCCTCCCGGTGCATCCGATCCGTCTCGGTCGCGACTCCGCGGAGGGGGTCTCACAGGTCCGAAGCTTCACGGGGCAGGCGTTCCGATGGGCGGCGCCAGGCGTGATGCCGGTGCTCATCCTCCCGCCCGGCTACGTCTCCCTGGAGCCGCGCATCGCCTGGCAGTTCACCCCTGACACACCGGCGCGCCCCGTCGGCGGTTGGCTCCAGGGCGCGACGCGGGTGGTGGGGCGGGGGCGGGTGGCCCTCTTCGGTGAGGCGGCGATGTTCAGCGCCCAGGTCGCCGGTCCGACCCGCCGCCCGATGGGGATGAACGCCCCGGGCGCGGAGCAGAACGCCCAGTTCGTCCTCAATGTCCTACACTGGGCCTCAGGGCTGCTGGCCCCCTGAGGACGTGCCGAGCGCCGCACGGAGATCCGCCACGCGGTAGAGCCGGCCACCACGCAGCACCGTCTCGAGCTGGGCGAGGTCTCCGATGCGCTCGGTCGGCCGCCCCGCGACGATGAGCAGGTCCGCCACTTTGCCGACGGCAAGACTGCCGTAGTCGTCGGCCTGCCGCATATGGCGGGCGGCCTCGATGGTCGCGATCTGCAGGATGCGCGCGCGTGGGATCCCGGCGCGCTCGTACATCTCGAGCTCCCGACGGAAGGTGCTGCTGGATGAGTTGTCGGTGCCGGCGATCAGCGGGATGTCGGCGGCATAGAGCCGTTGGATGAGGCGAAGGTACGTGCTGTCCGCGCGCTGCTGGTTCGTGGAGCCGCCCGCGCCGACGAGGGCGCCTCCGCCCCCGATCCAGAGATTGAAGGTGCCATCGACGGCGGTCCCGTGCGCGCGGAGCGTCTCAATCAGTCGCGTCATCCCCGGTCCGTCGACGTCGAAGGTCGGTGCGACCGCCGTCGCGACCTGAGAATAGGCGCGCATCCGTGGCAGGTAGAGCGAGTCGGGGAAGAAATCGGCGAGGAGGAAGGCGGCGTGCTGGATCTCGTCGTAGCCGAGCGCCACGGCCGCGCTGACGCTCATCCCGCGCGGGATGTGGCCGCTCAGGCGCATTCCACGGCGCTTGGCCTCGGCGGCGATGGTCGGGACGAGGTCGGGATGCACGACGTTGTAGAGCTTGATCTGCACGTATCCGAGGGAGTCGTAGCGTGCGACCCAGGCACGCGCCTCGGCCTCGTCGCGCACGATGGCGGCGCTCGGGCCGGCCCAGGCGAGTGGGCCCTCGATGAAGCCGCCGAGGACGGCGCGTGGCGCCGCGAGCTTCCCCGCGCGCTCGCGGTCCCGGATCGAGATCGCGACATCGATGTCGGCCGCGAGGTCGCGGGCGGTCGTGATGCCGTTGGCGAGCTGGCTGACCCCGAGCCCGGACTGACTCGCCACCTGGAGATGGCCGTGCATGTCCCACATCCCGGGCATCACGGTCTTCCCGGTTGCGTCGATGATCGTCGCACCGGCGGGTGGAATCACGGTGCCGGCGTCGCCGACGGCGACGATGCGGTCGTCGCGGACGAGGATCGTCTGCCGGGGGCGCAGGACGCCCGCGTCGGCGTCGAAGAGGTCGCCGTTGACGATCGCGATGGTGGATGCACTGGGGGACCGCACCTGCCGTGCGAGCGCCTCGCCGCGCATCGCACGCCACGACAGTTCGGCGGCGCGGAGCACGGGGAGCTGGCTCCGGAGGTCCTCCCGGACCGTGATGAACCACTGCACGTCGGTCGCCACCAGCCCGCCACGCTCATCGAGCCAGACGCCGACCGGATCGGGCTGGGTGCCGGTCGTGATCGTGACGAACCGGACCTTCGGGCGCCCGCGGAGCGCGTCGAGGGTGATCGCGAGCGGCGTCTCAGCGCGCACCGTGGCACCGGAGAGGAGCGTGCCACGGCCGTCGGGGCGCGCGAGGAGGGCGGCGGCGAGCGCAGCCGTCTCGTGCGGCGTGCCGGCGCGGAGTCCGGTCACCGTCGTCGCGGTTCGCGCGATCCTGCGCGTCGTCCCACCCACCGTGAGCCGCACGGAATCCCCATCGATCTCGAGCTGCTCCACCGGGGTGCCGGTGCGGCCGTCAGGGTCGATCGGCCGCTGCTCGGCGAACCGCACGGCGCCGTCCGGCCCGCGCACCGAGCGCGTCTCCACGCGACCACCGCGATTCCGGTCGGTGTAGATCCAGCGGGCGACCGTGGTGTCGCCGCGCTGCTCAACGGTGAGTGCGCCGGCGCGCCGATCGTGATTATCGACGATCCACGTCGTGGCAGCGGAGGTCCCCGGTCGTTGTGCTGCGCCCGGCCGCGGAACGACACAGGGGAGCACGAGGAGGAGGGCGATGGGGCGCGCGAGGGTGAGCATACGGAGTTCTTGGATGGCGGAATCAACGGGAATGGGGAATGTGCTATCTTCCGTACGCATCGGCATCTGGGCGCGTCCCGCGTGCCTCACCTTTTGCTTTCCGTCCCATGCCCCGTCCCCGCCTCCCGCTGTCTGTCGTCATCTCACGTTCCGTCGCCTCGCTGCTCGTCGCCGTGTCCCTCGTCGCATGCGATGGAAGGACGCCGACCGCCGCCGACGTCCGCACCCTCGACGCCCGCCAGGCCGAACGGGGCGCCGCGCTGCTGCTCGGTGACGGTGACGGGCCCACCACCTACTTCGTTGATGGGGTCTCGGCCACCCGCGAGGCGGCGCAGGCGATCGCGCCCGAGCAGATCGCGGCGGTCAATGTGAACAAGATGGTGAATGGCGCGACCGAGACCACGGAGATCCGTCTCATCACGAAGGCTGGCGCCGCGCGCGGGTTGCTCGCCGAATCCGCGGAGGGGCCGCGGATCATCGTGCGGGGCGGGGCGATGACCGGGACGCCGCTCATCTTCATCGATGGCCGCCGCGCGACGAAGGCGGAGATGGACGCGCTGCAGCCTTCGGGCATCCTGTCGGTCGAGGTCCTCAAGGGGGAGGCCGCGGTCCGCGAGTACGGCGAGGCGGCGAAGGATGGCGTCATCAAGGTGACCACCAAGGCGCCGACGGGTCGCTGACCGTCGCGTCGCGCCCGGGCGCGCGCCGTGGCGCGGGCTCGGGCGTTGACGCCCGCCGGCGCTCCGGCGTCGGTTGACATAGGGGGTGGGGGTACCTAGCCTCTCGCGTGGACCCTCTCGGGGAGGACGCATGGGTGCGAGGAAGGCGGCAGCACGCACGGCAGCACGCACGGCAGCACGCGCGGCAGCACGCGCGGCGGGGCCTGCGGTCGCGACCGCGAATTGTGGCTGCGGGGTGACGCCGGGCACAGGGCGGACGGCGATCGCCGTCGATGCCGACCACAAGGCGCGGACCCTGACGCGCCTGCGTCGCATCGAGGGCCAGGTACGAGGGCTCCAGCGGATGGTGGAGGAGGACCGCTACTGCGCCGACGTGATCACGCAGATCGCCTCCGTGCAGGAGGCGATGCGCGGCGTGAGCCGCGAGTTGATGCGCAACCATCTCCGGCACTGCGCCGCCACCGCCATTCGCCAAGGTGATGCCGAGGCCGACGCGATGTACGACGAGCTGCTCGACCTCATGTTCACGGGGCGCCGATGATCACCGTCGACGATGTGCGCGCCGCCGAGGCGCGGATTCGTCCGCACCTCGCCCCGACGCCGATGCGGCATTACCCCCTGCTCGACGCGCTGGTGGGGTACGGAATCGAAGTGTGGGTCAAGCACGAGAATCACCACCCGACGCAGAGCTTCAAGATCCGCAACGGGCTCAACACGGTGCTCGGGCGCGACGAGGCCTCGCGGCGCCGTGGGATCATCGCGGCGAGCACGGGCAACCATGGACTTGGCGTCGCCTACGCCGGGAAACTCACGGGGACGCCGGTCACCATCTGCGTCCCCGAGGGGAACAACCCGGAGAAGAACGCGGGGATCCGGGCGCTCGGTGCGGAGCTGGTGGAGGTGGGCGCGCGCTACGACGCCACGATCGCAGCCTGCGCCGCGATGGCCGCCGAGCGCGGGATGACGATCGCGCACTCGACGAACGACCCGCTCGTACTGGCGGGAGCGGGGACGATGACGCTCGAGATCCTGGCGCAGGCCCCGCCCCTCGATGCGCTCGTCATCGCACTCGGCGGCGGGTCGCAGGCCGTCGGGGCACTCACCGTCGCCGCCGCTCGACAGCCCGGGCTCCGCGTCTACGCTGTGGGGGCGAGCGGTGCGCCGGCGCAGTACGAGAGCTGGCGTCGCGGGGAGCGGCTCACCGGACAGGCGGTGCAGACCTTCGCGGAAGGGATCGCGACTGGCGCGGCCTACGAGCTGACCTTCGAGACCCTGCGTGTCGGGCTCGCGGGTTTCGTGACCGTGACCGATGAGGCGCTCTACGCGGCGATCCGCGACCTGATCCGCGTCACGCAGAATCTGCCCGAGGGGGCGGGGGCCGCGGGTCTCGCGGGGCTGCGCGAGCTGGCACCGGAGCTGGCCGGGCGGCGGGTTGGCATCGTGATGTGCGGCGGGAATCTCGCGGAGCGGGATCTGCGCCGGGCGATCAGCTGACCGCCTGGCACCTCGCCGCCATGCGCCCGGTGCGCGGGGGCTGGCGGCGAGGCGGGTGGATCACTTCACCGCCATACACTCGATCTCGAGTTTGGCGTTCGGGACCACAAGCGCCTTGACCACGACCGTCGTGCGGGCCGGCGGGGCCGAGGGCCAAAACTTCGCGTAGGCCTCGTTCATCCCGCGGAAGTCGGCGCCGTCGACGAGAAACACCGTGCACTTCACCGCGTTCTCGATCGTCGTGCCGGCCATCTCCAGCGTGCGCTTGATGCTGTTCAGCGT
>DAISWY010000127.1:0-5910 GCA_036826135.1 Gemmatimonadaceae bacterium
TTCTCGAGGATGTCGTACGCGCCGCGCTGGGTCGCCTCGACGGCGTCGGCGATCGTCGCGTGGCCGGAGATCATCACCACCACCGCCGCGGGATCGTGCGCCCGGATGCGGCTCAGGGTGTCGAGCCCGTCGAGCCCCTGCATCTTCACGTCGAGGAACGTTAGGTGCGGCGCGAACTCCGGGAACGCGGCGAGGGCCGCCACGCCGCTCGCGACGGCGCGGACCTCATACCCCTCGTACTCGAGGAGCTGGGCGAGGGTCTCGCGGATCCCCACCTCGTCATCGACGACGAGGACCCGACGACTCACGCCGCCACCCGCACGGCTCGCACGGTCCCCTCGCGGCCCGCCTCGATCGCCCAGGCGACGCGACGACCGGCGTCCACGACCACGTTGCCGCGGCTGCGGACGGCCGGCAGCTCGATCGGCAGGCGGCGCCGGACCTCGGGCCACCACCGGTCCTTTGTGGCCCATCCCGCGGCGCCGAGGACGATCAGGAAGAGTCCACATCCGATGCGACCGAGACAGCCGAACATCTAGCGGACCTCCGCGGGGATTGGGGCGGCGGAATCGAACGTCGGCACCGGCGGCGTGCCCTCGCCGCCGACGACACCCGCCAACACGTTGAGCGCCCCCGACCGGAAGGGCGCGAACTCGACCGTCGAGAATCCCGCGGCGTGCACGGCCGCCGTCACGCGTGCCGCCTCCGCGCCGATGCTCCACCGCGCCAACGGCGCCGGGTCGAGCTCCACCCGCGCCCGCTCGCCGAAGTACCGCACCCGGAGATTCCCCTCGATCCCTAGGGCGCGGAGCGAGGCTTCGGCCGTCTCGACGGTCCGCAACCGGAGCGGGGTGACCGCCGTGCCATACGGCAGTCGCGACGAGAGACAGGGAGAGGCGGGTTGGTCCCACGTGGGGATATCCCGCGTCCGCGACGCGGCGCGGATCTCCGCTTTGGTGAACCCGAGTTCCGCGAGCGGCGAGCGAACCCCCTGTTCGCGTGCCGCCTGCGCCCCGGGGCGATGATCACCGAGGTCGTCGGCATTGGTCCCATCGACGACCACGGCGAGGCCGCGCGCCTGCGCCACCGGGACCAGGCGCGACCAGAGCTCGGTCTTGCAGAAGTAGCACCGGTTCACCGGGTTCGCGGCGTAGCGCGCATCAGCGAGTTCCTCGGTGTCGAGCTCGAGCACCGGGATGGCGAAGCGGTCGGCCACGGCCCGGGCACGGGCCCACTGCGCGGCGGGATAGGACGCGCTGCGCCCGATCACGGCGAGGAGCTTCGCCGGACCGACCGCCTCGAGCGCCACGCAGGCGAGATAGGCGGAGTCGACACCGCCGGAGAACCCGACGAGCGCCGAGCCGTGCGCCGAGAACCACGCGACCAGCGCCGCTTCCTTCGCCGCGAGGGTCGGGAGAGGGTGCGTCATGCGACAAAGCTATCCCGCGGGCTCGGGTCGGAACATCAGGGCCTCCGCGACAGCGGCCTCGTCCACCGCGGTGCGGCCGTCGAGGTCGGCGACGGTCCGAGCGACCCGCAGCGCCCGATCGAAGCCGCGCGCGGAGAGGCGGAGCCGTTCCGCCGCCGTGCCGAGGAGGGTGAGCGCCTCGGCGGTGACGCCACCGGCCGCGCGGAGCCACGCCCCCGGGGCCTCCGCGTTGAGGGTGACCCCGGTGACCGCCGCGTACCGCTGCGCCTGCGCGGCGCGCGCCGCGGTCACGCGTTGCCGCACGGTCGCGCTCGACTCGCCCGTGGCGCGCCCCCGCATCGCCTCGAGCGCGACGGCCTCGACCCGGACGTGGAGATCGATTCGGTCGGCGAGCGGTCCGGAGAGTCGCTCGCGGTAGGTTCGGATGGCCGCCTCGGAACACCGGCAGGTGCCGCGCGGGTCCGCCGCGTGTCCGCAGGGGCAGGGATTCGCCGCCCCGACGAGGAGAAAGCGCGCCGGGAACGGCACCGACTGCGCGGCCCGAGCGATCACCACCCGTCCATCCTCCAGCGGCTGCCGCATCGCATCGAGAATGTGCCGCGGGAGCTCGAGGAGTTCGTCGAGGAAGAGGACCCCCCGATGCGCGAGGCTCACCTCCCCGGGCCGCGGGCCAGACCCGCCACCGATCAGTCCGGCGAGGCTGATGGTGTGGTGCGGCGCGCGAAACGGCGGCCGGCGGGTCGGCGTGCCACCAGCAGGCAACACCCCGCCGACGGAGTGGATCGCCACCACATCGAGGAAGGCCGCATCATCGAGCGGAGGGAGGAGACCGGCGAGGCGCCGCGCGAGCATCGTCTTCCCCGCCCCCGGCGGGCCGAGCATGAGCAGGTTGTGCCCGCCGGCGGCGGCGATCTCGAGCGCACGCTTGGCCGTCCGCTGGCCGACGACATCGGCGAGGTCCGCACCATCCGGCATCGGATCCTCCGGCGCGGGCGCACCGACGGCGAGACGATGGGCCGAGAGTCGCCCGGCGCGCAGCGTATCGACGAGCGCGCGGAACGACCCCGCGCAGGCGACCGGCAGCGTGTGCAGGAGCGCCGCCTCCGACGCGTTTCCCTCGGGGATGACCGCGAACCGCGCCGCGCCACGATGCGCGGCCTGCGCGAAGGGGAGCGTGCCCCGCACCGCTCGCACCGCCCCGTCGAGCCCGAGTTCTCCGAGGAACCAGCACCCCTCGACCGCCGCCGCCTCGAGTTGTCCACTCGCGACGAGGACACCGATCGCGATCGGGAGGTCGAACCCCGGTCCGTCTTTGCGGACGTCGGCGGGGGAGAGATTCACCGTCCATCGACGCGGCGGGAGGACGAACCCCGCGTTCACGAGCGCCGCCGCGACGCGGTCGCGCGCCTCGCGGACCGCCCCGGACGGGAGGCCGACCATCGTCCAGCCGGGCAGACCGGTGGCGGCGTTCACCTCGATGGTGATGGGGACGGCCTCGACCCCGACGACGGCGGCGGACTGGATGGCGGCGAGCATCGCGGCAGAGTGCACACGACCGTCACGACGTCGGCATCACCCTGACGCGGGCGTCACCATCGCGCGGCTACCCTCGCACCCGGCCGCGCCCTACCTTGCCTGCATGCCACGTCTCGTGCCGCGGTGCGTCGCCGGGATCCTGATTGCGCTGTCGGCGATGCCGCTCGACGCGAGCGCCCAGGCGACCGGCTCGTACCTCGCGTTGAAGATCGACCAGTCGCCGCTCCCCCTCGCCGACCGGGTGACCGACGGTGACGGGACGACGTACCTGATCGAGTTCGACCGGATGGTGCTGTCGCTCCGTTCGGAGAGCCGATTCCGCGCCATCGTCCGATTCCGTCGGACCCTCACCTCCGCCGCTGGTCAGGCGCGGGGCGGTGGGCGCGGGGCCCCGCTGCAGACGATGACCGTGACGGGCCGCTACGCGGTCACCGGCAACGCGATCCGCTTCATCCCCGACGCCTCCGATGCGACGCGCGGGCTCCGCATCCTCGACGGCACGATCGAGTCACGGACGCGCATCGCCGTCCCCTTCGATTACCGCAACGGCCGCGTGACGCGGAACCGGATGCTCCGACTCGAACGCCGCACCGACATCCTGTGATGGGACCACTCTGCTCGACTGCGGAGCGACTGCCGCAACGCCGCACCGAGGTCACACGAGAGACGGCGAAGCGCACGGCCACGCGCACGGCCCGCCGCGTGCTCGTCGCGCTGCTGGCGCTGCTCCCCTGCACCGGCCTCCTGGCACAGACGCCGACCGACTCCGCCACGCTCGCCGCCGCCGACTCCTTCGTCGTACGGTTCGAGACGACCCGGGGCACGATCGACCTGATGGTGCGGCGCCACTGGGCGCCGCTCGGCGCTATCCAGCTTGGCCGCGCGGTCGCCGACGGATACTACGACGGGGCCGCCTTCTTTCGCGCCCTGCGCGGCTTCGTCGTGCAGTGGGGGATTGCGGCCGATCCGGCGGTGACCGCCCGCTGGCGTGACCGACGGATCCCGGACGACCCGACCACGGAGAGCAACCGTCGTGGCACCGTCACCTTCGCATCGGGCGGCCCCCAGACGCGGACGGTCCAGCTCTTTGTGAACCTCCGCGACAACGCGCGTCTCGACGCGATGGGCTTCCCACCGATCGGCGAGGTGGTGCGCGGGATGGACGTCGTCGACGCGCTCCACACCGGCTACGGTGAGGGAGCGCCCGCGGGGCGCGGTCCGTCGCAGGACCGGCTCACCGCCGAAGGGGAACCGTATCTGACGCGGGAATTCCCGCAGCTCGACCGGATCAGGACGGCGCGAATCGTGCAGGTGTTCGGCGGGCGCTGAGACGCAGCGCCCCCACCGCCGTCAGGACGACGCCGCCGGGGTCACGCCGACGATCGTGGCCTGCTTGGCGGCACGCTTGGCCGCCCGCTTCGCCGCCTCCGCCGCCACCCGCGCCTCGTACGCGGCCCGCGATTCCATGATCGACCCGCGGCAGGTCGCCGCACCGCACGCGCACCGATAGCGCGCCTCGTCCTCCGCCGTCTCGTCCCCGCTCCGCTGGTACTCGTAGTCGTAGAAGAGTTCCTCCCCGACCGCGATGTCGCGGATCGCGTCGATGAACACGCGGCTCTTGTCGATCACCGCCTCGCAGTTCGGGGCGCAGGAGTGGTTGATGAACCGCGCGTCGTTCCCACCGTGCGCCGCATCGATCACCGTCCGGTTCGAGACCGCGAACAGGAAGGTGTGATGCTCCGACATCGCGGCGTCGTCGTACCGTGCGTCGGCCACGGCGTGCGAGATGCGCTCGCCGACGTACTCGATGACGCGCTCACCGCGCGTGATGGCACGCGTCGCGAAGGCGCCGCGGCCGGCGATGGGGGAGGAACGGATCTCAAAGGGCGGGGTGCGAGGGGCGCGCGTCGGCATGGGACGAAGCTAATCGTTCCGAGGGCGTGTCACCGGCGGAGCGGGACGCCGAGCTCGAGCCCCGCGTACCAGGTCCGCGGGGGCGCGGGCTCGAACACCCGACCGAACGCACCGTTCACCGTCACCGCGCCCGCGTACCGCTGGTCCAGCGCGTTCTGCACCGCGACGAACGGCTCCACCGCATGCCCGAGGAGCACACCGCTCCACGAGGCGCGCACGTTCAGCTGACCGCGTCCCCACCCGGGCACGCGGACGGCGTTGCGGTCATCGGCCCAGAGCGCGGACTGCAGCGTCTGGTCGACGTCGAGGGCGATCGCACGCCGCGTGAGCCGTGCGCCGAGTCGGACGGTCGTGCGTGGCACGCCGGCCAGGCGATTGCCGTCGAGCGTATCGAGGGCGGGGGCCGGCATCGACGCCGACGGGACGGCATACGACGCGAACCGGTACTCGGCTCGCGTCCACGCGCCGCGAACCTCGACCCCCGGCCGCGGCGCGACGACGAGCCCGGCCTCGACGCCGCGGCTCCGCGTCCCGCCGGCGTTTGCGAAGAAGGCGCGCCCGCCGCTCTCGAGGAACTGCACGATTGCATCCCGCGCCGTCGCGTCGAACCAGGCGAGGTCGTATTGCACGAACGCCCCACGAGCGCGCCGCCCGGCCAGACGGCCGCGCACGCCGAGCTCGAGCGTCGCCACCCGCTGCGGCCCCAGCGACGGATTGAACCCGCCGGCGCCGTCCACACGCACGTTCAGTTCGGTCGTCGTCGGCGTCTCGAAGGCCGTTGAGAGATTCACGTATGGTGCCGCCGCGGGGCTCGCCCGCCAGACCGCGCCGAGATGCCCGCTGGTGGCCGCCATCACGCGCGACCCCGAATCGTCCTCCCCGTCGCCGAGGAACCGGTCATCGACGGCGAATCCGATGCGGTCGTGCCGGAGCCCGGCGCTCAGCGTCATCGCCTCGGCCGGCGAGAGCTCGAGATGCACGAAGGGCCCGACGCTCGTCACCGTCTCGCGTTGGTCGAGCAGGAGGGTGTC
>DAISWY010000128.1:0-5837 GCA_036826135.1 Gemmatimonadaceae bacterium
GATGAGGTGGCGCTCCGCCGCCTCGGCCTCGAGCCGCGCGAGCCGTGCGTCGCGGGTGAAGGGCGTGGCGCTCATCGCGTGCACTCCGAGTGTGGCGCCGCGGCCGCGCGGCCCGGCCGCAAGCCGAGGATGTGGCAGAGCGCGTAGGTCAGGTCCGCGCGGTTCAGCGTGTAGAAGTGGAATTCCGTCACGCCCGCCTGCGCGAGCTGCTGGCACTGCTCCGCGGCCACCGTCGCGGCGACGAGCTTCCGCGTCTCCGGGTCGCCGTCGAGCCCGTCGAACATCCGGGCGAACGCCGGCGGCACCGTCGCGCCCGTGGCCGCGGCGAACTTCACCATCTGCGTGAAGTTCGTCACCGGCATGATTCCTGGGACGATCGGCACCGTGATCCCCGCCTTCCGCGCGCGGTCGACGAAGCGGAGGTAGGTCCAGTTGTCGAAGAAGAACTGCGTGATCGCGCGCGTCGCGCCGGCGTCGATCTTCCGCTTGAGGTTGTCGAGGTCCGCCTGTGGGGACGCGGCCTCCGGGTGGGTCTCCGGATACGCGGCGACGGTCAACTCGAAGTCGTGCCGCTTCCGGAGGCCGGCCACGAGGTCCGACGCGTAGGCATATCCGGTGGATGACGGCGCGTACGCCCCGCCGCCCGGGACATCCCCCCGGAGCGCGACCAGATGACGCACCCCCGCCGCCCAATAGTCATCGGCCACCGCGTCGATCTCCTCCCGCGAGGCCGCGACGCAGGTCAGGTGCGCCGCCGGGACCAGCGAGGTCTCCGCCAGGATCCGCCGCACCGTCTGGTGGGTGCGCTCCCGTGTCGAGCCCCCCGCGCCATAGGTCACGGAGACGAAGCGCGGCGCCAGCGGCGCGAGCCGCGTGATCGCACGCCAGAGGGTCTCCTCCATCTCCGCCGATTTCGGCGGGAAGAACTCGAAGGAGACCTGGAACGGGACGGGGAGGGCGAGAGTGCTCACAGCGGGGTCCAGAACGCACGAAGCCCGGCGCGTTCGAGGCGCACCGGGCCGGCGCTTTAGCGGGATGTTTTACGTGGCCGCAAGTTGCCTCGAAATCGCCACGGGGAACGGTTGTGTATTCAACCTATTATCCGGATAAACGGATGGCAAGCGGCGCCCCCGGCAGGGCGAGCGGCGCGGCGATGATGGGCGCGGGCCGCGGGTGATGGCGGGGAGGGGGACGCAGCGCACCATCCCCGCGTCGCTTCCGCCCTGGACGAGCCTGCCCCGGTGGAGCTGTGGACGCCGACCGCCCGGACCATGACCGCACCTCATCCATCCAGCCGGAGATCGTTCGATGTCTCATCCCACCCCCGGACGCCTGCGTCGCGTCCTCCCGTTCGCCCTGCTCGCCCTCGTCACCCTCAGCGACCCTGCCCTCGCGCAGACGGCGACGGAGGTCGTCGCACGGTGCATCGACAAGGCCGCCGATGTCTTCGTCGGGTGCGTGCTCGACGAGCCCTGGTACACGGAGTCGCTCTGCTACGCGAAGTACGCGGCCGACAGCATCCTCTGTGTGCCGTCCACCCTGCTGCGGCTCGTGAATCTGTGAGACCACGCCTCGAGGTCGAGGCGGTCGTCGTCGAGGGGCGCGCACGGCGCCTCCTCGACGGCGTCACCCTCACCGCCGACCCCGGCGAGGTGCTCGGGATCGCGGGGCCGAATGGAGCGGGGAAGTCGACGCTCGCGCGGCTCGTCCTCGGGGCCGCGGCACCCTCGGCGGGTCGCATCCGGATCGATGACCTCTCCCCCGCCACCTTCCGCGGCCGGCACGGCATCGGTTTCCTCGCCGAGGATGGCTCGCGCGCGTGGGAGCGGATCACGACGCGCGACCTCCTCCGGCTCGGCGGCGACGATGAGGCCCCGGTGGAGGACCACCCCCTCGCGGGGATTCTCCGCCTCGCACCGCTGTTGGACCGTGCGATCGCCCACCTCTCCAAGGGGGAGTGGCGTGCCTGCCAGGCCGCGTTCGCGCTGCGATTGCGGCCGAGGCTCGCGGTCCTCGACGAGCCGGAGTCGGGGCTCGATCCCGCCGCGAACGAGCGGATGCGCGAGGCGGTGCGTTGGGCCGCGGAGGGCGGCACCACCTGTCTCGTCCTCTCGCATCATCTGGAGTTGTTGTCCCGGACCGCGGACCGGCTCCTCGTGCTCGCAGGTGGGCGCACCCAGGATCTTTTCGCGCCCGTCGAACTCGGGGCGCTCGAGGTGCGCGCCCGCTACCTCGCCGCGACGGAGGAACGCTCGTGATGCTCGCATTCCTTCTCGATCGCTGCCCCAGCGCCTGGCGGCCCGCGCTTCTCGTCTGTGCCGCCTCGCGTGCGTGGCGGCGGGCCGTGCACGTGTGGGCACTCGCGCTGCCGATGGTCGCGCTGATGGCGCGGGCGCGGGCGGAGCTCGGCACGGCGGTCCTGATGTACGCGCCACCGCTGCTCGCGCTCGGTGTCGTCGGTCAGGCGTTCACACTCGTGCGGCGCCCGGCGGTCTGGACCGCGGTCTTCACTCGTGCGGGTGCGGGGCCCAAGGACCTCTGGCGGCTCGCCGGCCTCACCGGCGTCCTCGCGCTCGTGGCGAGCTGGAGCGTGGCGGTGTTCGCGCTCGCGGGCCTCCGATCGGCGGCTCCACTCCCGTCGACGGGACTCATCTCGCTCGCCCTCTTCACCTTCGTCTGGTCGGTCTGCTGCACCTTCGCCGTCATCAGCGCGGCCGCCACGACCTCACGGGGCGCCGCGGTGCTCCTGCTGGGATGGATGCTGCTGCCGGCCGGCTTCGAGGCCATGGTGTCACCGTTCGACGTCCCTGCGACAGTCGCGCACGTGGTGAAGATCCTCGCGCCACCGCTGGAGGCCGCGGTCCGGTGCCACGACCTGCTGCGCGGTCTCGTCCCGGTGGATGTCGCGCCCTGGTTTGCCGCACAGCTGATCGGGTTCCCGGTGTCGGCGATCGGGCTCTTCGTGTGGCGGGCGAGGCGTGTCGCCGAGCGTGCCTACGGCGCGGAGTGAGAGTGTGAGGCGAGTCGTGCGACCGCTTCGGCGTCGACCCCCACGATGCCGACGGTCTGTGTACGGGCGGCGAGCGCGCTGACGACGATCATGATGACACGCGGCGTAGCAGTTGCTCCACGATCGCGAGCGCGAACCAGGCGATCATCGGAGAGAGGTCGACCGCCCCGAAGGCGGGGAGCCGGCGGCGAATGGGTGCGAGCATCCATTCCGTCATCCGCCAGGCGAGCCGGCCGATCGGGTGCCGCTCCCAGCCGAACCAGCTCCCGATGACGCGGACGAGGAGCGCGAGCCGGAGGAGTTCGAAGGTCCAGGTGACGATGAGGCGGAGGACGCCGTCGCCGACCCCCTGGCTCGCGAGGTAGAGGTCGCCGAGGACCTGACGGACGAGGTCGAGGAGGACGATGGCCGTCGCACCGGCGAGCAGGAGCAAGAGGAGTCCCCACCACGGGGCGGAGTCCATCCGCACGCCGAATCGCCCGAAGCGTCGGACGAGCGGGTCGAGCATCGGGTCGGTGAGCCGCCGGACCGTCCGACCGACCCGGCCGAAGGGGGAGAGGCGTCGGGTGCGTGCCGCCCAGGCGAGCGCGGCGAGGGGAATCGCGGCCGTGAGGACGGCGAGCACCGCCAGGCGGAACCAGATCCCGACGAAGGAGAGCGTGATGGCGGATTCCCCGAGCATCTCGGGAATCTGCGTGCGCCCACCGTCGCGCGACACGGGGCCGCGACGCTGCCCTGCGCCGCCGCCCGCCGCGCCGCGCCGCTCGCCTCGCCGCTCGCCGCGCCGCGCGAGCTGCCTCGCCGGGGCGCCGTCGCTGTCGCCGGACTCGGACGCGTCCGGCGATGGCGGGGCCTCCCCTCCGGTGGTAGCGTAGGGCGTTCCGCCCCCTCGTCCGAGGATCCACCCGATGTCCCAGACCTCCCGTCGTCACTTCCTGGCCGGCCTCGCCGGCGCCGGCGTCGCGCTCCCCGTCTTCAACGAGCGCGCGATGACGCGCCTCTTCGAGGCGAACGTGCTCGCCGGGGACCGTGCCGCCACCGCCCTCGCCGACGACGAGTCCTACTGGATGCAGATCCAGAAGGCGTTCGACGCCGACCGGACGATGATCAATCTGAACAACGGGGGGATCTCGCCGACGCCGACGCACGTCCTGGAGCAGATGATCCGCGACCTGCGCTTCGTCAACGAGCTCCCCGTCGAGCACAACTGGCGCGTGCTCGAGCCGCGGATGGAGAGCACGCGCCGCGAGTTGGCACGCGAGTTCGGGTGCGACCCGGAGGAGATGGCGGTCACGCGCAACGCGAGTGAAGGCCTCGAGATCATGATCCTCGGGCTCGATCTGAAGCGGGGCGACGAGGTCGTGATCACCAACCAGAACTACGGACGGATGATCAACACCTGGGAGCAGCGGGCGCGGCGCGAGGGCATCGTCGTGAAGCAGGTCTCCTTTCCTGTTCCGCTCACCGATCCGAAGGTCCTCCTCCGGAACCTCGAGGCGGCGATTACGCCGCGCACAAAAGTCATCGAACTCCCGCATATCACGAACCTCACGGGGCAGATCCTCCCCATCCGCGAGATCCAGGCGCTCGCGCGCTCGCGCAACATCGAGGTGTTCGTCGACGGTGCACACGCTTTCGCGCATTTCCCCTTCACGCGCGACGCGCTCGACTGCGACTACTACGCGACCTCCCTCCACAAGTGGATGCACGCCCCCATCGGCGCAGGGATGCTGTACGTGCGGCAGAGGAAGATCCCGGGGCTCTGGCCCCTGATGGCGTCGACGCCGACGCCCGAAAAGGACCGCAATATCCGGAAGTACGAGGAGATCGGGACGCATCCGCAGGCGAACTTCAATGCCGTCTCCACTGCCATCACCTTCCATCGCGGCATCGGGATGGACCGGAAGATCGCGCGCCTCCGCTACCTGCGAGACCGCTGGGCGCGGCAGCTCCTCGCCGTCAGTCCGCGCGTGAAACTCCACACGGCGCTCGGCCCCGACACCGGTGGGGCGATCGCGATGTTCGACGTCGAGGGAATCGATCCCGGGGCGCTCGGTGGCTGGCTGCTGTCCCAGCACCGAATCGTCTCCACCCCGATCGTCCACCAGGAATTCAAGGGGATCCGCGTCACGCCGAGCATCTACACGTCGGTCGACGAGATCGACACCTTCGTCGAAGCGGTCACGAAGGCCATCCAGCGGGGCATCGCGTGAAGTACTGGCTGGCCAAGTCGGAGCCCGACGTCTTCAGCTTCGCCGATCTCCAGAAGGCGCCGAAGAAGACGACCTGTTGGGATGGCGTCCGGAATTATCAGGCCCGGAACACGCTCCGGGACGAGATGAAGAAGGGCGACCGAGTCTTCTACTACCACTCCAACGCGGAGCCATCAGGGATCGCCGGCGTCTGCGAGGTCGTGCGCGAGGGGTACCCCGACCACACCGCCTTCGACCCGACGGACCCGCACTTCGACCCCAAGTCGCGTCCGGATGCGCCGACCTGGTTCATGGTCGACGTGAAGGCCGTCGCGGCGTTCCCGCGCCTCATCAGGCTGGCCGAGTTGAAAGGGGTGAAGGGGCTCGAGCAGATGGCACTCCTGCAGAAGGGGAGCCGGCTGAGCGTGCAGCCCGTCACGCGGAAGGAGTGGGAGATCGTCTGTCGGATCGCCGGGCACTCGCCTGACTGACCGCCTCATCCGCCCCGCGTAGCCTGCGGGACGGTGCCGGAGCCGCCGGCACCCTCACCACGGGGAGGGGACGATGAGCAAGATGGCGGAGCAGATCGGGAAGGCGACGGAGCGTGCGATCGAGGAGGTCGAGACGCGCATCCT
>DAISWY010000129.1:0-5750 GCA_036826135.1 Gemmatimonadaceae bacterium
CCCGAAGGCTGAGGCGAAGCCGGCCTCGGCCAAGCCCGCCCCGGCGGCGAAGCCCGCGGCAGCGAAGCCCGCGGCCAAGCCGGCGGCGGCAAAGGCCCCGGCAAAGGCCCCGGCAAAGGCCCCGGCAAAGGCTCCGGCGAAGGCTCCGGCGAAGGCTCCGGCGAAGGCTCCAGCGAAGCCGGCCGCCAAGGCCCCGGCCAAGCCCGCCCCGAAGGCGCCCGCGAAGAAGGCCGCCAAGCCCGCGGCAAAGGCCCCGGCCAAGAAGCCGGCCGCCAAGCCGGCCAAGAAGGCCAGCAAGCCGGCCCCGAAGAAGCCCGCCAAGCCGGCCAAGAAGGCCCCGGCGAAGAAGGCCCCGAAGGCCGCCGCGAAGAAGCCCGTCAAGAAGGCCAGCAAGCCCGCGGCCAAGAAGAAGTAGCCGGCACGCCAGTCACCGCCGAACCGGCCACGCTATCCGCGTGGTCGGTTCGGCGGTAATGTTTCCGGGCCATGCCGGACTCACCCGTCGCCCTCCTCCGCGCCCACGCCCGCCACGCTCCGTGGAACGCCCGGGGACTCGCCGCCCACGCGACGGCGCTCGTCGATGCCGCCGGGATGCGCCCCACCAACAGCTCCGCCCGCGCCGCCCTCTCGGCGCGCGCCATCCGCTTCTACGTGGCCCAGGGCCTCCTCG
Source organism: Gemmatimonadaceae bacterium (assembly GCA_036826135.1). Classification (GTDB taxonomy): domain Bacteria; phylum Gemmatimonadota; class Gemmatimonadetes; order Gemmatimonadales; family Gemmatimonadaceae; genus Pseudogemmatithrix. The sequence continues at coordinate 671 of DAISWY010000129.1, forward strand.
ACCACCCCGAGGGGAAAGGCACCGCCGCCACCTACCACTACAAGCACCTCCTCCAGCTCCTCGCCATCAAGATCCGCCAGCGCGAGGGGAAGACCCTCGACGCGATCAAGGCCGAGATCCCGAACCAACCCGGCGACGAACTCGAGCGACGCGTCGCTGTCGCCCTCGCGCCAGCCCTCGGCACGGGCGCCGACCGCCAGGTCGCCCAGGACGACACCCCCACCGCCCGCTGGCACCGGCTCGTAATCGCCGACGGGATTGAGCTCCACGTGCGCGACGACTCCCCCGCCGCCCGCGACGCCACCCTCGTCGCCCTCCGCGAAGGGGTCCGCGCCGCCCTGGGCCGCGAGGAGCTCCGCTGACCCGCCGGCGGCCCCCCGCCAAGCACGCCTGCCTCGATCGCGACATCGAGGCCCTCCCGCTCTTCCGCCTCTCCGACAGCGCCGACGACCCTCCGGTGGATTTCACCACCGACGAGGGGGGCCGCTGGCGCGTCCTCCCCGCCCCAGGCGACCGCCTCCCGGGCACTTTCGACCAGGACGTCTACGTCGAGCTGATGCGGCGCTACCAGGAGGCCGACACCCCCGCCGACGGCATCCTGACCTTCACCCTCCACGCCTTTCTCCGCTCCCTCGGCCGCAAGGTCGACGGGCGCACCTACGAGCAGCTCCGCGGCGCCCTCGGACGCCTCGAACGCACCGTCCTCGAGAGCGACGGCGCCTGGCACGACGCCGCCGGCCACGGCGGACCGGCCCGGTTCACCCTCCTCTCCAGCGTCACCATCGACCGGCGCCGCCAGACCGACATCGACCAGCTCGCCCTCTTCCCCTCCCTCGCTTCGAATGAGCCGGGGGAGGCTCGCGTCATCCTCGCGCCGCCGATCCGCGCCACTCTCGAGGCCGGCCGCGCGACATCGATCGTCGTGAGCCGCTACCTCGCTCTCTCCTCCCCCGTCGCCCGGCGGCTCTACCGGCTGCTCGAGGCCCAAGGGGTCGCCCCGGGCACCCCGTGGGAGGTCCCGCTCGACCGGCTCGCCGAACGCCTCCCGCTGACCCAGCGGTATCCCTCCCACCTGCAGCGCGTGCTCCAGCCCGCGCACGAGATGCTCCTCGCCGCCGGGATCGCGAAGCGGATCACCGTGGAACAGGAAGGGCGGCAGTGGATGGTGCGGTACGTCCGCTGAACCCCCGCGTGGCCCGAGGCGTAATACCCACATAGCTTTCGCTCTGACTCGCTCCCTGACTATGCCCCGTACGCGTCTCCTGGCCCTCGCGGCCATCGCCCTCCCGCTCGCTGTCGGCGCCTTCGTCGTCCAGGAGCGCGCCACGCAGAACGGCGCGCGCCTCTTCGACCAGGTGCTCGCCATCGTCGGCGACCGCTTCGTGGACTCGATCGGCACCGGGGCGCTCTACGAGAAAGCGGCGCGCGGACTCGTCGAGGAGCTGCGCGACCCGTACTCGGAGCTCTACACCCCCAAGGAGCTCGAGGCGTTCAACACCACCACCGGTGGCTTCTACGGTGGGATCGGGATGCTGATCGAGGACCAGAACGGCTCGATCATGATCTCCAAGGTCTACCCGAACACCCCCGCCGAGGAGGCGGGGATCCGTGAAGGGGACCGCATCATCGGGATCGACACCGCCGCCACCGCCGGGTGGAAGGTCGGCCAGGTCTCCGACCGCCTGAAGGGCCCGCCGGGCACCACCGTGAAGGCGCGCTTCGGCCGCCCCGGGGTGAACGCGCCGTTCGAGGTGGAGTTCACGCGACGCATCATCCGCATCCCCGCGATCCCCTTCGCGCTGATGCTCGAGGGGAAGGTCGCGTACATCCCGCTCCAGCAGTTCAACGAGACCACCACCCGCGAGTTCGCCGCGCAGCTCCAGCGGCTGCAGCGCGAGGGGGCCACGGGGCTCGTGATCGACCTCCGCCGCAACACCGGCGGCTTCCTCGACCAGGCGCTCGACCTCGCGAACTTCTTCCTCCCGCAGGGGGTGGAGCTCGCCACGGTCCGCGGTCGCGGCACCGAGCCCGAGCGCTACGTCGCCGACGTGCCGCCGATCGCGCCGACAATCCCGATCGTCGTCCTCACCGACGGCTACACGGCCTCAGCCTCCGAGATCGTCGCGGGGGCGCTGCAGGATCACGACCGCGCGCTCGTCGTGGGCACGACCTCGTTCGGCAAGGGACTGGTACAGTCGGTCTACCGGCTCGACGGCGGCTACGCGATCAAGCTCACCACCGGCAAGTGGTTCACGCCGAGCGGGCGCTCCATCCAGAAGGAGCGGGTGCTCGACGCGGCGGGGAATCTCGTGGAGGTGGAACCCGACTCGCTCGAGACCGACGCCGACCGCCGCGCGCGGCCGCAGTTCCGCTCCGACGGCGGCCGTATCGTCTACGGCGGCGGCGCCATCACGCCAGACGTGATCGTGCCCTACGACACCCTCACCACCGCCGAGCAGCAGGTGGCGAAGGCACTCGTGCCGAAGTCGCAGGAGGTCTACCTCGCGCTTGACGAGTACGCCTTCTCGCTCCGGGCCGCGGGGCTCGCCGCCAACTTCCAGCTGACCGACGCGATGCGCGCAGAGTTCCGCACGCGCCTCGGCGCGCGCGGCATCACCGTGGACGACGCGATCTGGCAGGGTGGCCGCGCCTACGTGGACCGTCTCCTCGACGACCGCATCTCGCGCCGCGTCTTCGGCGATTCCGTCGCCAAGCGGCGCGACGTGCGCGAGGACGTGCAGCTCCTGAAGGCCCTCGAGCTCCTCAAGAAGGGCCGCACCACCGCCGAGCTCCTCGCGCTCGGCGAGACGCCTCTCCCGACCGCGCGGCGCCGCTAGGCCGCCGCGCCGGTCCTCACTCCCCCCGTTCGCCACCGATGTCTCTTCGTCCATTCCTTGCCGTCGCGCTCCTCGGCGCCGCGGCCTGTCGGCCTTCCGCTCCCGTCGTGACCGTCGCGCCCACCGCGGGCGAGGCGCGCCTCACCCGCATCCGCCAGCTCACCTTCGGCGGGGAGAACGCCGAGGCGTACTGGAGCGCCGACGGGCGGTGGATCACGATGCAGTCCACGCGCGACGGCCGCAGCTGCGACCAGCAGTACGTGATGCGCGCCGATGGGAGCGACCTGCGCCGCGTCTCCGACGGGCGCGGGAAGACCACCTGCGGGTGGTTCCTCCCCGGGAGCGAGCGGCTCCTCTTCGGCTCCAGCACCGCGCACGACGCCGGGTGCCCTGTGAAGCCCGATCCGTCGAAGGGGTATGTGTGGCCGCTCGACAAGTACGACATCTACACGGTGAACCGTGACGGCTCGGGGATGACCCGGCTCACGAATTACGACGTGTACACCGCCGAGGGGGTGCTCTCCCCGGATGGAAAGCGGATCGTGTTCACGTCGTTGAAGGACGGCGACCTCGACATCTACACGATGAACGTCGACGGCACCGATGTGCGGCGGCTCACCACCACGCCCGGGTACGACGGTGGCGCCTGGTGGTCGCCGGACGGCACGAAGATCGTGTACCGCGCGCACCACCCCAGGGATTCCACCGAGCTCGCGCAGTATCGCGAGTTGCTGGCGCAGGGGCTCATCCGGCCGAGCAAGGTGGAGCTCTTCGTGATGAACGCCGATGGGTCCGACCAACGGCAGGTGACCGCACTCGGCGGCGCCAACTTCGGGCCCTCGTGGAGCCCGGATGGCACGAAGATCATCTTCTCGACGAACTTCGTCGCACCGCGCAGCGGAAACTTCGATCTCTACATGGTGTCGGCGTCGGAGACGATGGCTGGCGCGGACAAGCTCGAGCGAATCACCTTCGACGGGACGTTCGATGGCTTCCCGATGTTCAGCCCGGACGGAAAGCAGCTGCTCTGGGCATCGAACCGGTATGCGAAGACCACCGGGGAGACGAATCTCTTCGTAGCCGATTTCCGCTGGGAGTGAGCGCAACGCTCACGCCTGCCGACCGCGGCGCGTCTCGCGCCGCCTGACTCCAGGAGCCCCACGTGAGCGAACCGAGCAGCCCGATCGATCTGCGACGCCTCCCCGTCGGCGCGCGGGTGCAGCACGTGCTGATGGTGCGGGAGCGGGCGGACAAGGTGACCAGCGGCGGCAAACCGTTCGCCACGCTCCGGGTGGGGAACGCCTCCGGGGAGCTCACCTGCAACGTGTGGGAGGAGCACCTTCCGACCATCCAGGGGATCGGTGCGGGCGCGCTCGTGCAGCTGATCGGCGAGGTGGAGCAGTACAAGGGGAAGCCGCAGCTGAAGCTCTCGGGCCCGCCGCGGGTGATTCCCGCCGGCTCGATGGGACGCGAGGCGGTGCTCGCGCAGTTCGTGCCCCAGATCGCGCAGGACCCGCTCTCGCTCTGGGCCAAGGTGGATGGCTGGCGCGCGGAGATGCCGCGCGCACTGCGGGCCGCGGTGGACACGTTGTTCGGGGACGACACCTTCCGCGAGGCGTTCGCGCGCACGCCCGGCGCCACGCGGGGGCATCACGCGCAGGTCGGCGGACTGCTGCTGCACACCACGGAGGTTGCGGAGATCGCGCGGGCCTCGGTGGCGACGATGGGAGGGCAGGTGGCGCTGGTGACCGCGGGCGCCCTGCTCCACGACATCGGGAAGGTGCAGGCCTACTCGGTGGACGTCACCGGGTTCGACTTCACCCCGGCGGGCCACCTGCTGGGTCACGTCGTGTTGGGGTCCCTGATGCTGCAGGAGCGGTTGGGCACGCTTCCGGCAGGGACGCTCTCAGCGGACCAGCGGCTCGAGCTGCATCACTTCATCCAGAGCCATCACGGCGTGCTGGAGTACGGGGCGGCGGTGCGGCCGATGACGCTCGAGGCGGAGCTGCTGCACTTCGCGGACCAGGCGTCGGCGAAGGGGAATGATTTTGCCGAGGCGGTGGAGGATCCGGAGTTGTTCAGCGCCGAGGGGCAGCCGTTCTCGGCCAAGCGGTCGTGGCGCCTGGAACGTCGGGTGTGGCGGGGTCGCGCCGACTGGGCGTGACTCGGCAGCGGGGGACGTGACGCGGCACACGAGGGCGTGCGCGACGTGAGCCACGCCTCGGGACCCTCGCGATCAGGCG
>DAISWY010000130.1:0-5687 GCA_036826135.1 Gemmatimonadaceae bacterium
GCCATACGCCGGATATCGGTGGGCGAGCCGCGTCATCAGGCGGTCGCGCACCACCTTCGCGACGATGCTCGCGCAGCCGATGCTGTAGCACACCGCATCCCCGCCGACGACCCCGTGATGCGGCACGTCCAGCGTTCTGAGTGGGCGGCCATCGACCAGCACCTCGTCGGGGCGCACGGGAAGCGCGGCGAGCGCCCGGGCTATCGCCCGCACGGTCGCCTGCAGGATGTTGTGACGCGCGATCTCCGCGACCGACGAGGCGCGGACGGCGATCGCGACGGCCTCGGCCTCGATCCGGGCGGCGAGTCGCTCACGGTCCGCCGCGCGGAGCTGCTTGGAATCCGTGACACCGGGAATCGCCCGTCGGTCCGCCGGCATGATCACGGCACAAACGACGACGGGGCCCGCGAGGGGGCCCCGTCCGACTTCATCGACACCGGCGATGTGCGTGGCGCCGGCCTTCCGGAGCGACCGCTCGAGCGCGCTCCAGCCGCCGGCCACGGACCGCTTACGCCTCGGTGGTCCCGGTCGCGGGGACCTGCACGCGCACCTTCCGCTCCGTGATACGAGCGGCCTTGCCCGTGACGTTCCGGAGATAGAAGAGCTTGGCGCGGCGCACGCGGCCACGACGCACGACCTTGATCTCGGCGAGCATCGGGGAGTGGAGCGGGAAGATGCGCTCGACACCGACGCCGTTCGAGATCTTGCGGACGGTGAACGTCGCGCCGACCTCGGTCCCACGACGCGCGATGCAGACGCCCTCGAAGGCCTGGAGACGCTCCTTCTCCCCTTCCTTCACGCGGACGTTCACGCGGAGCGTGTCGCCGGCGCGGAAATCGGGGACGGTCTTGAGGTAGGCCTTCTGGGTCTCAGTGAACGGATGCATGGCGGACTCCGGACCGAACGACGGTCCGATGAAAGTGTCTGGTCGAGCCTTGTAAGCTATGACGGCTGTGAGGCTTGCGCAACGGGGAGGCCCCACGGCCCGATCATCCGCGCGCGTCCGAGACCCGTCACCCCCGGTCCCTGCCCCCTGCCCTCTCGTCCCGGCGTCTCGTCAGCCGCTCCCCCTCCTCCCGGCGCCACCGCTCGATCGCCGCGTGGTTCCCGCTCAACAGCACCTCCGGGACCCCGTGCCCGCGGTACTCCGCCGGCCGGGTGTAGCTCGGCGCCGAGAGCCCCCGGTCGTAGAACGAGTCGGTCCGCGCGCTCTCGATGTCGCTCATCGCGCCCGGCAGGAGCCGGACCACCGCATCGACGATCGCCAGCGCCGCCGGCTCCCCGCCGGAGAGCACGAAGTCCCCGAGCGAGACCTCCTCGGTCGCGAGGTGGTCCGCCACCCGCTGGTCCACGTCCTTGTAATGCCCGCAGAGGAGGGTCAGCTCCGTCCCCTCGGCGAACCGGACCGCGTCGGCGTGCCCGAAGACCTTCCCGCGCGGCGAGAGCAGGACGATGGGGCTGGTCGCCCCCACCGACTCGACCGCCTCGAAGAACGGCGCCGCCTTCATCACCATCCCCGGCCCACCGCCGAAGGGGGCGTCGTCGACGGTATGATGTCGGTCGTGCGTGAAGGTGCGGAGGTCGATGCACCGGTACGTGACCAAGCCGGCCTCGGCGGCGCGCTTCGGGATGCTCAGGCCCAGCGGGCCAGTGAAGAACTCGGGGAAGATGGAGACGATGTTGATCGTGAGCATCAGGTCTCCAGCAGGCCGTCGGGGAGCCGGACCCGGAGCGTGCGTGCCTCCCGGTCCACGTCGAGGACGAAGGTGTCGATGAACGGCAGCTGATGCACGCCGTGCGCCCCTTGGAACTCGAGCAGCAGACCCTGCGGGAGATCGTAGACCTCGATGACCTCGCCGAGCGACGCCGCCGACGCGTCGTCGAGCACCGTCATCCCAATGAGCTCGTGCGTGAAGACCTCGTCCTCCGCGGGGGGCGTCAGCTCCTCGACTGGAACCAGGAGATGCCGCCCGTGCCACCGCTCCGCCTCGGTCCGGTCGGTCAGCTCCGCGAGCGTGAGGAGCCACCCATCCTTCGTCGGGCGCGCCTCCGTGATGTGCAACGCGCGCGGGGCCCGCGTGGCGGGGTCGAGCCAAAGGGCGCCGTCGATGGTGCCCTGAAAAAGACGACGGCCGGACGCGAGGATCGCGTCCGGCTCGTCGGTCAACGACTCCACCGCGAGCGCTCCCCGGACGCCGTGGGCCCGTCGCACGCGGGCGACGGAGGCGCAATCGGGGAGCGCCACAGACTTACTCCTTCACCGGCACCGCACCCGCGGCGAGCTTGGCCGCGAGCCGCGTCTCATGACGCGCCTTGAGGACGCCCGCCTTGCGGAGGAGCGACCGGACGGTGTCCGAGGGCTGCGCGCCGCAATCGAGCCAGTAGTTCGCGCGCTCGACGTTGAGCTGGAGCGCCTGCTCCCCCGACCGCGGGGCGTACTGCCCGAGGGTCTCGATGAAGCGGCCGTCACGCGGCGACCGGCCGTCGGCGACGACGATGCGATAGGTGGGCGACTTCGTGCGGCCCTGACGACGGAGACGGATACGAACGGCCATGCGGAGATCCTCGTGGATCGGGGTGGGGTCCTGCCCCTCAGCTCATCGCGTGACCGGGAGATCCGGCTCGCACCAAGGGTCCAACGGTACTGCGACCTGCGTCATCTCACCGGCGTCCGGGCACGGCCCCGCAGGGCCGGTCGGGCCGGATCCACCTCAGAACGGCCGCCGCCCGCCGGCCGCCATCTTCTTCATCATCTTCTGCATCTCGCGGAACTGCTCCAGGAAGCGGTTCACCTCGCTCACCGGACGCCCCGCCCCCTTCGCGACCCGCGCCCGGCGCGAGCCGTTGAGGAGCGATGGGTCCCGCCGCTCCTCCGGGGTCATCGAGAGGACGATCGCCTCGGCGTGCTTCAACCGCCGCGGATCGGCCTGACTCGCCTGCGCCATCATCTTCGCGTTCACGCCCGGCAGCATCTTCAGGATGCTCTGCATCGACCCGAGCTTCTGCACCTGCTTCATCGCGCCGAGGAAGTCCTGCAGGTCCATCCCTTCCTTGCGCACCTTCTTCTCGAGCTTCTTCGCCTCGTCCGCATCGAACGTGGCCTGTGCCTTCTCGACCAGCGTGAGGACGTCGCCCTGCTGGAGGATCCGCCCCGCCATACGGTCGGGATGGAACGGCTCCAGCGCGTCCGGCTTCTCCCCCACACCGATGAACTTGATCGGCTTCTTCGTGACTCCGTAGATCGAGAGCGCCGCGCCACCGCGGGCGTCGCCGTCCATCTTGGTGAGAATCACGCCGGTGACGCCGAGGGCGTCGTTGAACCCCTGCGCGATCCGCACCGCGTCCTGGCCGGTCATGCCGTCGGCCACGAGCAGGATCTCATCGGGCTGGACCGCCTCCTTCACGCGGCGCAGCTCGTCCATCATCGACTCGTCGATCTGGAGCCGGCCCGCGGTGTCGAGGATGACCACCCGGTCCCGCTCCTTCCGCGCCTGCTCGACGCCGGCCTTCACGATCCGCACCACGTCCGTCGTGGTGCGGTCGGCGTAGACCGGCACGCCGAGGTCGCGCCCGAGGGTCTCGAGCTGGTCGATCGCCGCGGGACGGTAGACGTCCGCCGCGACGAGCCGGGTCGCCCGTCCCTCGCCCTTCAACCGCCGCGCCAGCTTCGCCGCGGTGGTGGTCTTGCCGGAGCCCTGCAGCCCCACCATCAGGATGACGGTCGGCGGGAGGGTGGACATCTTGAGCCCTTCCGACCGCTCGCCCAGCATCACGGTGAGCTCGTCGTAGACGATTTTCACCAGCTGCTGCGCGGGCTGGATCGTCTTGAGCTGCGCGACGCCCGTCGCCCGCTTCTCCACCCGCTCCAGGAACTCGCGCGTCAGCTGGAAGGAGACGTCGGCCTCGAGGAGCACCCGGCGCACCTCGCGCAGGCCCTCCTTGATATCGGCGTCGCTGAGCACGCCACGCCCGCGCAGGCGGGCGAAGGTGGCTTCCAGCTTCTCGGACAGCTCTTGGAACATAGAGCCTTGAAACATAGGGACATGGGACCGGCAGGCCAAGCCCGGGGACGCCGGGACTGCTGGTGTCGGGACCACCGGTCGCGCCACGGTGACGGTCGCCCTGCACCACCGGGCGAACCCCTCGGTCCATCGGTACATTCCCGCCGTGCGCGAGCCCGCTGACGCGTCCGTCGAGGACGCCCCGACCCCGTCGTCCCCCCTCCTGCCGCTCCTCACGTTGCGGTCGACGGTCGTCTTCCCGGACGGCCGCATCGTCGTGCAGGTCGCCGGCCCCGAGAACCGCGGGGTGGTGGACAGCGCGGGGAGCGACGGGACAGAGGTGGTGGCGGCGCTCCTGACCGATGCGGGCGCGAGCCCGGTCGGGCGCATCGGCGTCCGCGCGCGACTGTCGGGCCGGCGCGAGGCCGACGGCGGCCTCCTGGAATGCACACTGGAGGGACGGGCGCGGGTTCGGATCACCGCCACACGACTCGTCACCGGCGTCCCCCACGCGGCGACGGAGCCCGCGACCGAGGGCCGGGTCGACGACGACGTCACCCCGCTCCTGACCCGGGTGCTCGATGCGGCCGAGACGCTCGCGGAGCGCGACCCCGCCTTCCCGGCCGAGCTCCCTGGCCTGCTGCGACGTGAACGGCGGCGCCCTGGCCGCGCCGCGGACCTCACCGCCGCGCGCGCCCGGTTCCGGCCCGCGGAAAAGGATGCGGTCCTGCAGGAGCTCGACGTCGTGGTGCGCCTCGGCCGCGTCGCGGATCGTCTCGAACGCGAGGTCGCGCGCCTGAGCGTCGAGGACGATGTCCGCGTCGAGACGGAGCGTCGCATCGATCGACACCAGCGCGAGTTCTTCCTCCGCCAGCAGCTGCAGGCGATCCGCGCCGAGCTCGGCGAGACCGATCCCGCGGACGCCGAGCTGAGCGAGCTGCGCCGGAAGATCGAGGCCGCGGGACTCCCTGACACGGTGGCGGCCGAGGCGCGGCGTGAGCTCGACCGGCTGCGCCAACTCGCGCCAGCCTCAGGCGAGCATCAGGTCCTCCGCAATTACATCGACTGGGTGCTTGCCTTGCCGTGGCGCCGCCCGGTGACCACCGATCCGATCAGCCTCGACCGCGTGGACGCTGCCCTCGACGGCCGCCATTACGGCCTGCGCGAGGCGAAGGATCGCATCCTCGAGTATCTCGCGGTCCGGCAGCTCCGCGGCGACCGCGGGCGCGACCCGCAGGGGCCGATCCTCTGCTTCGTCGGACCGCCGGGCACGGGGAAGACCTCCCTCGGGGAAGCCATCGCCGCGAGCCTCGGCCGCGCGTTCTACCGCATCTCCGTCGGCGGGGTGCGCGACGAAGCCGAGATCCGCGGGCACCGCCGCACCTACGTCGGCTCGCTGCCGGGACTTCTCATCCAGGCGATGCGTCGGGTGCAAGTCGCCGATCCCGTCCTGATGATCGACGAGATCGACAAGATGTCCGCCGGTGGCCCCGGCGGTGACCCGACCGCGGCGATGCTCGAGGTGCTCGACCCCGCGCAGAACCGGGGCTTCACCGACCACTACCTGAACCTCCCCTTCGATCTCTCGTCGGTGCTCTTCATCTGCACCGCGAACAACCTCTTCGACATCCCCCCGGCGCTGCGCGACCGCCTCGAGGTGATCCGCATCGCCGGGTACACGGTTGA
>DAISWY010000131.1:0-5685 GCA_036826135.1 Gemmatimonadaceae bacterium
CCACGAGGATCAGCGACCAGAGCACGAGGGAGAGGACGCCGTACACCGTGGCGGGATCGACCGTCAGCCCGTACTCCGGCTTGCTGAACGCCTCTTTCATCGCGTACAGCGGACTGGTCCCGATGTCGCCGTAGACAACGCCGAGGGCCGTGAGCGTGAGGATCGCGAGTCGCTTCCCCGTGGGGTTGCTCTCGACGTGGTGCCGCTCAGGCGGGTGATACTCCGACGTCATCGCCAGCGACGGCCGAGGGGCCGGCGGGGATGATTCGGGAGTCGGAAGGTCCGGCATCGCGCGGAGGAATCTAGGCCCCCCGTTCGAGCCGGGCCACTCTGCCGGCGTCCCCCGCGCGCGGGGACCTTATTCGTACCGCAGCGCTACGATGGGGTCGAGGCCGGCGGCCCGCCGGGCGGGATAGACGCCGAAGAGGATCCCCACGAGCGCGGAGAACCCGAAGGCGAGGCCGACCGACGAGGCCCCGATCTGTGTCTTCCAGCCGAGCAACGAGGTGAAGGCAGTCGCCCCGCCGGCACCGAGGGCGATCCCGAGGCCACCCCCGAGGAGGCAGAGGACCACGGCTTCGATGAGGAACTGGAAGAGGATGTTGGCCTTGGTGGCACCGAGCGCCTTCCGGATCCCGATCTCGCGCGTCCGCTCGGTCACCGACACCAGCATGATGTTCATGATGCCGATTCCGCCGACGAGGAGCGAGACGGCGGCGATCCCGGCGAGGAGCATCGAGAAGACCTGCGTCGTCTCGCCAAGGGTGCTCAGGAAGTCGGCCTGATTGCGGATCTGGAAGTCGTCCGGCTTGTCCGCGCGGAGCTTGTGCTCGCGGCGGAGGACCTTCTGCACGTCGGCCATCGCCTCGGGAATCTGCTTCTCGTCCGGCGCGAGCACCGAGATCGAGCGGAGCCGGTTCGAGCCCAGCACGCGGAAGCGTGCGGTCTGGATGGGGATGAGGACCTGGTCGTCGGGGTTGCTGAACGGGTTCGCCTGGCCCTTCGACTTGTAGACCCCGACGACGGTGAACTGGATGCCGCGGATGCGGATGTCCTCACCGACGAGCGCCTCGGGGGTCTGCAGCCCGAGGTTCTCGAGGACGGTCGGGCCGACGACCGCGAGGCGCTGGCGGCTCTGGTCCTCGGCCTGCGTGAAGAAGCGTCCCGAGGCGAGCTCGTACTTGCGGACCTCGGGGAAGTTCGCCGTCGTGCCGACGACCTGTGTGCCCGCGTTCTTGTTGAGATACTGCACCTGCAGGTTGCTCGACATCTCCGGCTGCACCGCGGTGATGACCTCGGCGCGATCCTCGAGCGCCTGGGCGTCCTCCAGGAGGAGTCGCGAGCGCACGTCGAACGACATCACCCCGCCCGAGCGCGCCTGGCCCGGGGAGACGGTGAGGAGCGTCGTCCCGAGCGAGGAGATGCGGTCGTTGACCGCCTGCTGGGCGCCCTTGCCGAGTGCGACCACCGCGATCACGGCCGACACCCCGATCACGATGCCGAGCATCGTGAGGAGGGAGCGCAGTTTGTTCGCGCGGAGCGCCCCGAGGGCGACGCGGATCGTCTCGCCGAAATCCATGGCTCAGCGCGCCCCGCCGCCACCACCGCCCGCGCCACCGGGCCGGCCGCCGGCTGCACCACCACCAGTGCCACCGCCGGTGCCACCGCCGAGCGGGCTGCCACCGCCGGTCATCGCGCGGAAGCGGTCGTTGCTCTGTTCACGCTGGGCCTGCAGGAGCGCCGCGCTCAGCAGCGCGACCTTCTCGCCGGGCTGGAGGCCGCTGACGACCTCGGTGTAGTCGTAATCGGAGACGCCGAGTCGGACGACGCGCGGCTCCCAGGTCGAGTCGGCCTTCTGGACGAAGACCAAGCCGCTGCGCGTCGCTGAGCGGCGCGCCCCCGAGGCCCCTCCGGTCCCGCGTCCTGACCCGCCGGCGGCCATCCCGCGGCTGGTCGCCTCGCCGGTCGTCTGGCGTCCGTTGGCCGCACCGCCGTTCGCGCCCTGCTGGCGGCACCCGCGGGCGGTCTGCGCGTTGACGCCGAGTTCCTCGTACACGGCACGCATCTCACCCATCAGCGCGCGACGATCGGCGTCGGGTGCACGCATCTTCGCCGTGAGGTCATCGAGCTTCTTGGCCGCCGCCGGCTTCGCGCGGCGCGCCGCCTCGAAGGCCGCGCATTCGGGGGCGGTGGTTGCCGCGGCCCCGGGGCTGCCAGCCGCCGCGGGACGCCCCTGCGGCGCGGTACCGGTCGCGGCCGGCGTGCCCGGGCCGCCACCGTTCGGGGCGCCGTTCGGGCCGCGGCCACCGCCTGCGCCGCCACCGAACCCACCACCCATTCCCGCGCGGAGCTGTGCCTGCACACTGTCTGGATTCAACCCGAGCGCGCTTGCCGCCTGGGCCGCCTCACGCACCGACCGCACCGCGTCGTTCGAGACGGCAATGACCTCCTCGCGCCGCTCCGAGACGATCGACACCTCGCCGTTCATCCCCGGCATGAGGAGCCCCTCCTCGTTGTTCAATGTCACGAGGACAGGGAACATCGTCACGTTCTGCTGGACGATCGCCTGCGGCTCGATCTTCTCGACCACGCCACGGAAGGGGCGGTCGGGGAAGGCGTCGACAATCACCGTCGCCTCGAGACCGGCGCGCACCGAGCCGATGTCCGTCTCGTTCACGAGCGCGCGCGCCCGCACGCGCGTCAGGTCGGCCATCTTCACGATCGTCGTGCCGCCGCCGACGGCGCTGGTCCCCGACTGGATGACCTGTCCGAGCGCGACCGGCTTCTCGATAATCGTCCCGGTGACGGGGGCGGTCACGCGGGCGTCGTCGAGGCGCTGCTGCGCGAGGTCGAGCGAGGCGCGGGCGCGCACGATGGCCGACTGCGCGTTGGCATAGTCGAGCTGCGCGGCCTCGTTCTCCTGCGCGGTGATGATGCGCGCGGCGAGGAGCTCGTCGGAGCGCTTCTTCTGGATGGCGGAGACCTCGAGCTTCTTCTCCGCCGCCTCGAGGTCGGCCTTGGCCTGGTTGAACTGGTTCTGCACGTCGCGCGTGTCGAGCTGCACGATCAGGTCGCCGGGCCGCACGAGGGTCCCGGTCTCGACGGGCATCTGCGTCACCTGACCCGAGGCGCGCGACTTCACCTCGACGACGTTGATGGGCTCGATCACGCCGGTGGCCTCGGCCTGGACCACGATGGTGCGGCGCGCCACCTCGGCCGTTCGGATGGTGAGCGGCTCGGTCGTGTCCTTGCCGCACGCGGCGAGGGTGAGGGTGGCGAGCAGGGCGAGGGCGGGACGACGGATCACGGAGACGGCTCCGAAAGAGGCGGATGAGGCGGGTGTGGTGGGCATGTCGATCACAGGGCGCGGCCGAGGAGCGCTTCGATCTGCGCCTTCGCGACCCGCGCATCGAGGCGGGCCTGGATCAGGGCCTGACGCGCGGAGATGAGGGTGGACTGCGATGCGAGCAGGTCGAGCAGGGTCCCCGCGCCGAGGTTGTAGCGCTCCTGCTGCACCCGGAGGTCCTCCTCACCCGCGAGGACCGACTGGCGCTGGATCTCGACGCGCGCCTCCGCGGTGCGGAGGGTCCCGAGCTGCTGGATCATCTGCTGCCGCGCGTTGAGCCGCGCATCACGGAGGTTGGCCTCCGCGTTCTGCTCGGCGATGCTCGCCTGCACCACCTGTTGCTCGCGCTGGAGCCCGTTGAACAGCGTGTAATTCACGCGCAGGCTCGTCGCGAGGTTCTTGTTGCGGGTGTCGCCCAGGATCGCGAACCCCGCCTCGGAGGCCGCGTAGCTCTGTGAGAGGCCGACCGAGAGGGTCGGGAGATACGGGGTCTTGGCGGAGCGGGACTGCTGCCGCGCGGCGGCCACCGCGGACTCCGCCTGCCGCACCGCGGGACCCTGCTCGGCGATCGCGATCAGCTCCGCGTCCGCGAGGGCGACCCGGGCGGCGTCCCCCGTGTCGCTCGGGGTCGCGGTGACCAGCGCCACCGACCCGACGAGGCGGGAGAGGGACGCGTTCGCGGTCGCGAGCGCGTTGTCGGCGGCGAGGACGGCGAGCTTGGCATTCCCGACGGCGATCACCGAGCGGAGGGAATCGGACCGGGTGGCGGCACCGGCCGCCACCCGCGCGTTCGCGGCCTTGAGCTGTTCGGTCGTCTGCTCAAGCTGTTTCTGCGCGGCACCCTGCTGCTCGCGCGCCGCGAGGACGGCGAAGTACTGCTGCTTCACGCCGAGGGCGATGGTGAAGCGCTGGGCGATCTCACTCGCCTCGGCGGCGTCGACGTTGGCGCGTGCCGCCATCACGTCGAAGTACCGCCGGCCGCCATCGAAGAGCTCGATGCTGGAGCTGAGGCTGTGGCTCGCGCGCCAGGGCACGTCGTTGGGCAGGATCGTGTCGAGGTCGAGGAGATAGCGTGTGCCGTTCTGGCGATTCGCGCCGGCGCCGAGGGAGAGGGTCGGGAGGTACGCGGCGTAGCGCGTCCGCGTGACCGCCGACTGGCTGCGGACGGCGTTGCGTGCCTGCACCGCGGCCGGCGCGTTCCGCTGGGCGAGGCGCACGGCCTCGTCCAAGGTGATTGGCCGGGCGGCCTCTTGTGCGCCGAGGGCCATCGGGATCGCCGCCACCATCCACATCCACTGCCGCATCACTCGCGCTCCTGACGTCGTCCGGCCTCGCGTTCGCGACGCCACTGTTCGTACTTGGTCCGCTGCTCGGGGGTGAGCAGGCGGTCGAAGGCCTCGCGCGCCTCACGGCTCACAGAATCGATGCCGGGGCGCACCGGGGCCATCAGGGAATCCATCCGGCGGTTGCGGGTGTCGAGGAGCGAATCGAGCCCCGCGCGCTGCGTCGAGTCGAACGCCAGTTCCTCGGCGATCCGGCCCCGCATCGCGCGTGGATCGCGCATCTCGCGGGTCCAGCTCTCACGGAGGACCCAGCGGTCCACCGTCACGCCGATGGCGGCCCCGACGACGACCGCCGTGAGATAGAACGCCGCCGCGAGGCCTTTGGTTCGGGTCATCGACCGGACTCCGGGGTCGCGGCCGGGGAGGCCCGGAGCGGGTCGGGGCGCTCGCCGTCGAAGAGCCCGCGACGGGCGAAGACGGGGGCGTCATCAGCGCTGTCGAGGATCGTCTCGTAGGCCATCCGCGTCTCGATCGCGCGGTGCCGGAGGTAGACGGAGCCCGCGACGATCAGGGTGAGGCCGGCGGCCAGGAGCCCGATCCGGTAGATGCGCTCCGGGAGCGCCCACCAGGCGGCGGCCTCGCGTCCCTGCCGGACCCGCGCGAGGATGCGAGACTCGAGGCCGGCCCAGTACGCCGGGTCGGTCGGCGGGGCGACGCGCGCGCGCAGCCGCGTGGTCAGCTCGTCGTCGCGATGGAGGGTGGGGCGGTCGTGGTCGGTCATGGTTCGCTCCGGAGGTCGCGCAGCTGGTCGCGCAGGTGGGCCCGCGCGTAATGGAGGTCGGATCGGGCGGTCCCCTCGGGGATGCCGAGCATCCCACCGATCTCCGCGTGTTTGAAGCCTTCGACGTCGTGTAGGGTGATCACGGCGCGCTGGCGCGCCGGAAGGGTCTCGAGCGCCGCCGCGAGCCGGCGCTGCAACTCGTCCGTCACCGCGGGGTCGTGGAAGGGGGAGGCGACGGTCTCGGGGAGGTCGTCGGCGTCACGCACCTTCCGACG
>DAISWY010000132.1:0-5629 GCA_036826135.1 Gemmatimonadaceae bacterium
AGTACACGAATCTGGTCTTTGCCGGCATCGAGCCGGCGACGCCGGTCAACGGCTCTGCGATGACGCACTTCAACTTCGACCTCTGGACGCCCGACGCCGTGAGCGGCACCTCTGCGTTCAAGGTGAAACTCGTCGACTGGGGGGCCGGCGGCACCTTCGGCGGTGGGGATGACACCGAGCACGAGCTGACCTTCACGTCGACGTCGAGCACGGCCCTCGCGACCGGGACCTGGGTCCGCTTCAAGATCCCGCTCTCGAGCTTCACGGGGATGACCGGGCGGACGAGCATCGCGCAGCTGATCCTCTCGGGGACGCTGGGCACGGTGTACCTCGACAATATCTTCTTCTCGGCGGATGCGCCGGCCATCGCCGCGCCGACGCCGACGTATGCCGCCGGCGACGTGATCTCCCTCTTCAGCAACGCGTACACCAACCGCACAGTGAACACCTGGTCGGCGGACTGGGACCAGGCCGATGTGGCCGATGTGCAGGTGGCTGGCAATGACGTCAAGAAGTACTCGAACCTCGTCTTCTCGGGGATCGAGTTCACGTCGGCGCCGGTGAATGCCACCGCGATGACGCATTTCTCATTCGACCTGTGGACGCCAGAGGCCGCCGGGACGGGCGCGGAATTCAAGGTCAAGCTCGTCGACTTCGGGGCGAACAACGCCTTCGGCGGGGGAGACGACAAGGAACACGAGCTCGTCTTCTCGTCGACGTCGGCCCCCGCTCTCGCCGCCGGCAGCTGGGTGACCTTCAATATCCCGCTCTCGCAGTTCACGGGCCTCACCACGCGCGGCAGTCTTGCCCAGCTGATCTTCGTGAGCGCCCCGAGCGCCCGCACGGCGTTCATCGACAACGTGCTGTTCCACAAGTAGCCTTCAAGGCATGGCGCCAGCCGTGCGTGAGGTAGCAGGGTGACCCGGGTGCCGGGTCCACGGGTGGGCGCGTCGGACTTCGGTCCGACGCGCCCACCGTCGTTGGCGGATGCTGTCCTTCGGCTCATCTGGGACGAGGAGCGGATCTCGCGGGCGGAGATCGCCCGCCGCGCCTCCCTCTCGCGGTCGACCGTCTCGGAGATCGTCGAGACCCTCCTCGGCACCGGGCTCGTCGCCGAGGCGGGGGTCGGTGACTCGCGCGGCGGCCGCCGCCCTATTGTGCTCGAGTTCCAAGATGCCGCAGGGGCGATCGTGGGCATTGATATGGGCGCCTCCCATGTGGCGGTGATCGTCACCGACCTCCGTGGCCGGATTCTCTCGTCCGAGCGGAGCGCGCACCCCGTGCAGACCGATCCCGCCGGGGCACGCACGCTCATCCGGCGGCTCGTCGATCAGTGCGTCAGCTCCGCCGGCACCGACGTCCGTACGCGAATCGTCGGTCTTGGCATCGCCGTGCCGAGTCCGGTCGATATCCGTCACCCCGACCGCCTCTCACCGATCGCGATGCCGGCGTGGGAGGGACGCCACGGCCTTGATGCCCTCCTCGCAGACCTCGGCGGCCCCGTCCTCGTGGACAATGACGCGAACCTCGGCGCCCTCGCCGAGCGGTGGTGGGGTGCCGCGCAGGGACTCGACCACTTCGCGTTCATCAAGATTGCCACCGGGATCGGGGCGGGGCACGTCATCGACGGGCGTATCCACCGCGGCGCGAGCGGCGTGGGCGGCGAAATCGGACACGTCGCCATCGACCCGCGTGGCGAGACCTGTAACTGCGGCAACCGGGGCTGCCTGACGACCTTCGTCGGTGCGCCGGCGCTCGCGGCACGCATCCAGGCGCTCCGCGCCGTCTATCCGCAGAGTCTCCTCGCCGACGGTCCGCCGACGGTCGCACGGCTCGAGGAGGCCGCGCGCGCCGATGACCCACTCGCGCTGCAGGTGGTGCACGAGGTCGCGGAGCACCTCGGGGTCGCCATCGCGGGGATGCTGAACCTGCTGAATCCGGCAGCGGTCATCCTCGGGGGACGCATAGCCGGGCTCGGGGAGAAGCTCATCGCGCCGCTCCGTGCCACGGCGCTCCGTCGCACCTTCGTGCCAGCCGCGGCTGCGACGGAGATTCGGGCGAGCACCCTCGGCTCGCACGGCATCGCGCTCGGGGCCGCGACGCTCGTCCTCGATGCTTCGCTTCGGGACCCCCGGCTCTTTCGGCCCGTCGCGCGCGCGTGGACGGGGGGCTGAGCGCTAGGCGGTCGCGCGCCGCCGCTCCAACTCGGCCCGCACCTCGTAGGCGCGCGCCTCGGTGAGTGGGTAGCCCATCATCACCCAGATCGCGACACCAGAAGCGAGGAAGGGGATCCAGACATCGGCCACGCGCAGGAGGTAGAGGGTCCGCGCAGACTGGGCACCGCCGAGCGCCACATCGAACCCGGTCGCGTTGAGCACCACCCCGCCGAGCGCGAGCGCGACGGCCATCCCGACCTTTACGACCCACCAGAAGATCGACCCGAACATCCCCTCGCGGCGCTGGCGGGTGGCGAGTTCGTCGGTGTCCACGACGTCAGCCATCATCGCGCCCATCAGGGTGAAGAGCCCGCCAAGCCCGAAGGCGAGGAAGGGCGCGGGGACGAGGAGGAGCCAGGGCCGTGCGGGGTCATAACAGACCCACTTGAGGGCGTAGCCGACCATCGAGAGCCCGGTGGACACGACGAAGGCGCGCTGCTTGCCGATGCGCGTCGCCAGCCAAGTGATCAGGGCGATGACGCCGAAGGTCGAAATCGCACCCAGCGTACCGGCGTAGCCCGTGTATCGGGCGCCGAGCTCCTGGTTCCCGCCGAAGACGTAGTAGATCACGACGTACGACTGGAACGACGAGATCATGATGAAGCCGTTGAAGACCAAGAAGGTCGCAAGGCAGAGCCGGAGGTAGGGACCGGTGCGCAGCGTCGTCGCGAAGCCGCGGAAGAACTCGCCGGTGTTTCGCCGGACCGCGTCCCACGCGCCGGGCGCCGACCCGGCAGCGGCCCCGGCAGCGGCCCCGGCAGCGGCCCCGGCAGCGGCCCCGACGGCGGTCGATGCGACCGCCGGTACCATCCGCTCCCGCAGCACGAGCGCCGGAATCACGCCGACGACGCACGCCACGACCCCGACGCCGATGGCGAGCCCACGCGCCCCCTCGGCCGGCGTCGCGAACCAGGCGGTGTTCGTCATGATCCAGAGGAACCAGGGCGACACGATATAGGCGAGCTGGGCGATGAAGTTCTGCACCCCCATCAGTCGCGTCCGCTCGTGGTAGTCGGGGGTCAGCTCATAGCCAAGCGCCACCCACGGCGTCGCGAAGATCGTGTAGCCGACGTAGAAGATCGTCGAGCCGATCGTGAAGTACCAGAAGTACCAGAGCTCGCTCTGGCCGGTGGGCAGCAGCCAGAGACCGATAAACGAAATCCCGGAGAAGAGCGCCCCGATGAAGATGTACGGACGACGCCGGCCCCACCGCGAGCGTGTCCCATCGGAGATGAACCCCATGATGGGGTCGGTGAGCGCGTCGGTGACACGTGGGAGTGCGCTCGCGAGGCCGACGAGGGCGGGGTTCATCCCGAAGCCGAGGTTCAGGATGATGAGCATCCCGCCGATCGCCGCGGCGAGGGTGTTGTTGACGAAGCCACCAAGGCCGTAGGCGACCTTGTGCGAGAACGGAATGCGGTCGGCCTCGGGGGTCACGTGCCGAGGGGCGTCGGGTCCGGTGGACGGACCGAGCCGCCGGTGCCAAGCGGAGAGAGCAACGCGGAAGAGCCCCGTCCGGCGCTGACTGGCGTCGCTCATCGGATCTCCTGGTAGACACGGACCCAATCCACGAGCAGGGTCTGCGGGAAGATGGTGGAGGCGTCTGGCGGGCCGATGAAGTTGCCGCCGACCGCGAGGTTCAGGATGATGAAGAACTCGTGGTCAAAGACCCAGTCGCCAGGTTGATCGCCTTTGGCGATGACGTGGTAGAGGACGTCGTCGAGATAAAACCGGATGTCGCGGGGGCTCCAATCGACGCGATAGACGTGGAAGTCGGCGTCGAGGCGCCCGTCGGGGAGCGTGTACTTGCGGGTGATGGCGGCCCCCCCCGAGTACCCGGGGCCGTGGATCGACCCGTGTACGATGCTCGGCTCCTGGCCGCGGTATTCCATGATGTCGATCTCGCCGGACCGCGGCCACCCGACCGAGGGGAAGTTCGCCCCGAGGAGCCAGAAGGCCGGCCAGAGGCCCTTGCCCGTCGGCATTTGCATCCGCGCCTCGAAGCGCCCGTAGCGAAACTGCTTGCGGCCGAGCGTCTTGAGTCGCGCAGAGGTGTAGGATCGGTTGAGGTACGACTCCTGACGCGCGGTGATGGCGAGCCGGCCCTCGCCATCGAGGGCGGCGTTCGTCCGCCGATTGGTGTCGAATTCCAGCTGCGCGTTCCCCCAGTCCGTGCCGATGTCCGCGACCCAGACCTGCGGGTCGGGTGCCGCCCCCGCCGGGCCGTCGAACTCATCAGACCACACCAGCGAATACTCTGGCTCGGTCGCGCCCGAGCAGGCGGCGAGGAGGAGGCTGAGGCTGAGAAGCGTGGGACGGAGGCGCACGAGAGGGCAGGTGAAGGGAGTGGCGGCGCGCAGTGCCGCCGTCAGCGCACCGTGAGGCCGTAGCCGCGGGGGAAGCGCACGGGGGCGTGTCCGTCCGGTGTGGGTGCCTCGGCGGGCCAGGTGACCGGGAGGACGCCAGTGAACGGGTACGCGCCGAAGAGCACATCGGCGAGCCCCGCCCCCTCGGACCCAGGGAGCCACCCGGCGATGAACGCCTGTGACGCTGCCAGCTCGCGATCCACCAGCAGCGGTCGACCGGAGAGGAGGACGACCACGACGGGGATGCCCCGAGCGCGGATCGCCTCGATTGTTGCCAGATCCTCGGGATGTCGCGACGCGAGCTCGAGCGTGGTGCCGTACGGCTCGAGGTTCACCGTGAAAAGCCCACCGGGGAGCGGGGGAGTGATCCGACCCCCGGGACGAATGTCCCCCATCCCCTCGGCGTACGGCATCTCGCCGATCACCACGACCGCCACATCGTGTTGCGTCGGGTCGGCCGCGGATCCATCCACACTGAGCGTCGCCGCCGGGGCGACCGCTTGGATCCCCTGCCAGATAGAAGTCCCGCCGACAATCGCGTCGTTCCCGTGCGTGCCCTGCCACGCGGCGCTGAAGCCGCCGCACTGATGGCTCACGTCGTCGGCGTGCTTCCCGGCGACGAGGATCCGCTGGCTAGCGCGCAGCGGCAGCACCTCCCCGTCGTGCTGAAGCAGAACGAGGGAGCGTCGCACCGCCTCGCGTGCCACGGCGCGATGCGCGGCGCTGCCAAACGTCTCGCTCGCCGCCCACGGGCGTTCCGCGGGGCGCGCGCGGTCGAGGAGCCCCGCGCGCACCTTCACGCGGAGGATGCGCCGCACCGCGTCGTCGATGCGGGTCATCGGGATCGCGCCCGAGGCGACCCCCGCCGCGAGGCCGGAAAGCCGCCGACGCCAGTCGGCGGCGCACATGATCATATCGACACCCGCATTGACCGCTCGTGCGATCGCCTCATCGAGGTCGTCCGCCACTTGGTCCACGCCGTCCCAGTCCGAGACGACGAGGCCGCGGAAACCGAGGCGCTCCTTGAGGAGCCCCGTGAGCAACTCC
>DAISWY010000133.1:0-5547 GCA_036826135.1 Gemmatimonadaceae bacterium
TCGCCGGCCTCGGACGTGGTCCCGCCGTCGACCTTCGCCGCGCTCCGCTGGCGCATGGTCGGCCCCGCGCGCGGCGGCCGCGTCACCACGGTCACCGGTGTCGACCAGGATCCGTTCACCTTCTACTTCGGATCCACTGGCGGCGGCGTCTGGAAGACGACCGACGCGGGCGCCACCTGGCAGAACATGAGCGACGGCCAGATCGCGGTCGGGTCGATGGGCGACCTCGATGTGGCCAACAGCGACCCGAACATCCTCTACGTCGGGACCGGCTCCGACGGGCTCCGGTCGAACGTCTCCATCGGCAAGGGGGTCTGGAAGTCGATGGACGCAGGACGCACCTGGACCTCCGTCGGGCTCCGTGACGTGGGGAACATCGGCGGCGTCGAGATCCACCCAACGAATCCGAACACCGTCTTCGTCGCTGCCATCGGCGATCCGTTCCGCCCGACGAATGCCCGCGGCGTCTACCGCACGACGGACGGCGGCACCTCGTGGCAGCGCGTGCTCTACGTGAGCGATTCCACGGGCGCGGTCGACATCGAGTTCCATCCGACGAACCCCGACATCCTCTACGCCGCGATGTGGCGCGCGGAGCGGAAGCCGTGGACGATCATCTCCGGAGCGATGGAAGGCGGCATCTACAAGAGCGTCGACGGTGGGAGCACCTGGAGCAAGCTCGGCGGCGGTCTCCCGACCGGGCTCGTCGGCAAGGCGAACATCGCCGTCAGCCGGGCGATGCCCGACCGGGTGTATGTGCTCATCGAGGCGAAGCCGGGAATGGGGCTCTACCGCTCGGATGATGCAGGACGAACCTTCGCGCGCGTCTCGGACAATCCGCAGCTCTCCACCCGCTCCTTCTACTACACGACGATCACCGCCGACCCGTCCAACGCTGACGTGGTGTACGCGGGTGCCGAGGGGTACTTCAAGAGCGTGGACGGCGGCCGCACCTGGCGCAGCTTCGCCACCCCGCACGGCGACAACCACGACCTCTGGATCCATCCCGCGAACCCGCAGGTGATGATCCAGTCGAATGACGGCGGCGCCACCGTCTCACTGAACGGCGGCCGTACCTGGAGCACGCAGTACAACCAGCCGACCGCGGAGATCTACCAGGTCTACGTGGACAATCAGTTCCCGTACCGTCTGTACGGCGCGCAGCAGGACAACTCCACGTTGATCCTGCCGTCCCTGCCAGTGGAATCGAGCGGCCTCGACGATCCCGTGCAGGGCTGGCGATCGGGCCCCGGGTGCGAGACGGGACCGATCATGCCGCACCCGACGCAGCCCGACACCGTCTACGGTTCCTGCAAGGGCCAGTTCTCGCGGATGTCGCTGCGCACCGGGCAGGAGTGGCAGTACTGGGTCGGCGCGCAGTCACTGTACGGGAACGCCACGCAGGATATGGTCTACCGCTTCCAGCGCGTCTCCCCGATGGAGGTCTCACCGCACGACCCGCGCGTGCTCTATTACGGCTCGCAGGTGGTGCATCGGACGCGGGACGAGGGCCGTACCTGGGAGGCGATCTCCCCCGACCTCACCTGGAACCCATCCGATAAGCGCGCGGTCTACTCCGGCGGCCCGATCACGGTCGACAACACGGGCGAGGAGTTCTTCTCAACGCTGTACGCGATCCGCGAGTCCCCGCTCGAGCGCGGGCTGATCTGGACAGGGGCGAACGACGGCCCCTTCGCCGTGACCCGCGATGACGGCCGCACCTGGAAGACGATTACCCCGCCCGGGCTCGCCCTTGGCGGCCGCGTGCAAAACATCGAGCCCTCGCCGCACCGGAAGGGGTCGGCGTACTACACCGTCCTCCGCTACCTGCTCGGCGACCACCAGCCGTACATCTACAAGACCGACGACTACGGCGCGACGTGGAAGCGGCTGACGGACGGCCGCAACGGGATCCCCGCCGACGAACCGGTGCGCGTCGTGCGCGAGGACCCCGACCGGCCCGGCCTGCTCTACGCGGGCACGGAGTTCGGCATCTATGTGTCGTTCGACGACGGCGCACGGTGGCAGTCGCTCCAACTGAACCTGCCGAACACGCCGATCACCGACCTCAAGGTGCACCGGAAGGACCTCGTCATCTCGACGCAGGGCCGAGCCTTCTGGATCTTGCACGACATCACACCGCTCCATCAGGCGCCGGCCGTGGCCTCGGCGACGACCCCCGCCGTGCTGCTCACGCCGCGGACGGCGTATCGGCATCGCTACCGTGCCGGCTTCGGTGGGCTTGAGAGCGCACGGGCGAGCACCACCGACCCAGAGTACCCGCCCGCCGGCGCGGTCATCGACTACGTCTTCGCGTCGGCCCCTGCGGGCGAGGTGACGCTCGAGGTCCTCGACGGCGCTGGCACGGTGATCCGCCGCTTCTCGAGCCTCGCCGCGGGGGAGCAGCGCGTGGCGCCGGCCGAGCCCTCGATGCGCGCCCCGATGTGGGAGCGGATCGGCACGCCGCGGCTGCCGGCGGCGGCGGGGCACAACCGCTTCATCTGGGACCTCACCCTCGCCGGACCCTGGGACGCGAACCCCGCGCGCAGCGGCCGCAACGGTCCCGTCATCGTGCCGGGGCGCTACCAGGTGCGCCTGACGAACGGTAGCTGGAGCTCGATCGTGCCCCTCGTCGTGGAGCCCGACCCGCGCGTGATTGCCGACGGCGTGAGCATCGCCGACCTGCAGGCGCTGCTGACGCACAACCTCGCGGTGCGCGACCTCGTGAGCGAGATGAATCGGTTGAACGGCGAGGTGGAGACCGTCTTCCGTGGCGCGACCGGCTCGCAGCAGGCGGCGGTGGGTGCGGTGCGCGAGACGATCCAGTCGCAGCCCTGGCGGTACGGCCGGCCCGGCCTCGCGGCGCAGATCCAGTATCTCTACGGCGCGATGATGCAGGCGGACCAGGCGGTCGGGAACGATGCGAAGCAGCGGCTCGTCCAGCTGCGCACGGAATTCGAGGCGGCGCAGCAGCGGTTCCGCGCCGCCACCACGGTGCCGTGATGGGTCGCCGGTGCGGCCACGGGGGGCATCACGGCGCCGTGTTGGCACCATGATGCCCCTTCGCCCCGCGACGCTCGATGACCTCGACGCGATCCGCGCCCTGATCGTCGCGTCGATGCGGGGCCTGAGCGACGGCTTCTACACGTCGGCGCAGGTCGAGAGCGGCCTGCGCCACGTGTATGGGCCGGACACGCAACTCATCGCCGACGGCACCTACTTCGTGATCGAGGCTGAGGGCGTAATCGTCGCTGCGGCAGGATGGAGCCGCCGCGCGACCCTCTACGGCGGCGACCAGACCAAGACGGGCCCCGACCCACTGCTCGACCCCTCACGCGACCCGGCGCGCATCCGCGCCTTCTACGTGGCCCCGACCCACGCGCGCCGCGGGCTCGGGCGGCAGCTCCTCGAGCACTGCGCGACGGCGGCCGGCGCCGAGGGCTTCACGACGCTGGAGCTGATGGCGACGCTCCCGGGCGTGCCGCTCTACGCGGCCTGTGGATTTGTGGCGCTCGAACGGATTGAACCGGTCCAGCCCGACGGCGTGGCGATCCCGTTCGTGCGGATGCGCCGCGCCGTCGGTAGCTAGCGCTTACTTCTTCTTCGCGGCGGCCTTCTTGGCCGGGGCCTTCTTGACCGGGGCCTTCTTCACGGGCGCCTTCTTCGCCGCGGCTTTCTTGACGGGTGCCTTGCCCGCCGGCACCGACTCACCCCGGAGCCACGCATTCACCTCGGCGGCGTGCCCCTCGGGCTTCACCCCACGCCACTCCATCTCGAGGGTGCCATCCGCCCCCACCACGAAGGTCGAGCGGTGCACGCCCATGTACTTCCGGCCGTAGAGGCTCTTCTCGACCCAGACGCCATACGCCTCGCAGAGGGCGTGCGTCGGGTCGGAGAGGAGACCGTACGGCAGCCGCTCCTTGGCACGGAACTTCTGGTGCGATGCCACGGGATCCGGGGAGACGCCGTAGATCACCGCGTTCGCCGCGGTGAAACGCGGCATCAGGTCGCGGAACTCACACGCCTCGACGGTGCACCCCGAGGTCATGTCCTTGGGATAGAAGAAGAGGACGACTCGCTTCCCCTTCAACGACGCCGAGTCCACCCACGCCCCCGTGTCGTCCTGCAGCCGGAACGCCGGCGCCTTCCGTCCAATCGTCATCGCATCCCCCGCGCTCGCGCGCCGTCGACCCAGGTGTCAAACGCCTCGGCGCTGGTCTTCGCCGGGCGGTAACCGAACTCCTCCTGCAGACGCCGATTGGACAGCACGGGGCGGTAGCGGAGGAAATCGACCTGCTCGGGACCATAACGCCCAAGCCGAAGCCATCGTGCCAGACGCAGCACCCCCGCGAGCGCCGAGGCCGGGATCGGGAGCACCGGCCTGCCGAGGCGCTGCGCGATCTGCCGAATGGTGAGGCGCCCGTTGCCGGCGACGTTGTAGACCCCGGTCCGCGAGCCTGTCACCCCGTCGACGATCGCACTGACCACGTCATGGTCCCAGGCGAACACAAACGGAGAATCACTCCCGCGGATCGCAAGGAGCCATCGCCGGCGGAAGAGCGCTGTGATGAGATTGTCGGTGTCCGCGCCGACGACGGTCCCGATGCGGAACACGAGCTGCCCGAGTTCGGGATGCGATCCCCGGAACTCGGCGAGCAGCTCCTCCACGAGGCGCTTGTGGTAGGCATAGCCGAACGCCTCCCCGGCGCGCAGCGGATCCTCCTCGTCGATCCATCGCGGGTTGTCCGGGAGATAGCCGTAGGCCGCCCCCGAGCTAGCAACGGTGAGATGGCGCACCCCCGCCGAAAGACACGAGACGACAACATTCCGTGTTCCGTTCACATCGATGTCGAAGTCGCGCGCGCGATCACGTCCACCCTCGAGCACCGCGGCGAGATGCACGACGTGCGTGATTCGGTGATGCCGCAATAGCAGCGCGAGATCCGCATCGCGGACGTCGAATGCCTCGATGACGCAGGGGGCGTCCGCCGGGACGCGCAGATCGGTGCCGAGGCAGTGGATCCCGTCGGCGACGAGGCGGGCGGTCAGGAGGCGGCCGAGGTAGCCGGCCGCGCCCGTGACCAGCACGCGTGGCGCAGCGGCGAAAACGTGATCAGCGGCGTCCATGGGCGCCTCGTCCGCGGGCAAGCCCTGAACCACCACGGCGTCGCCGTCATCCGACGGACTCACGCCGCCACCCCCGTTGGTACCCGTCGCCCCCACCACGTCGAGAGTGCGAGCCCCGACACGAGATGCCAGACCCCCCAGAACGCTGTGATCAGCATCATCGACCCAGCGGTGGGGAAGAAGGTCACCAGGATGATGAGCCCGAGTGCCGAGTTGTGGATCCCCACCTCGATCGTCACGGCGCGCCGGTCGGCCTCGGGGAGCCGCGCGAAGCGCGCGACGAGAGCGCCGAGCGCGAGTGCCATCGCGTTCTGCCCGACGACGAGCCAGAAGAAATCATCGAAGCGCGAGACGAACAGCCCACGATTCTCCCAGAAGGCGCCGCCGACGAAGGCGAAGAGCGCGACCGCCGAGAGGGAG
>DAISWY010000134.1:0-5541 GCA_036826135.1 Gemmatimonadaceae bacterium
CGATCCCCCCGAACGAGTACCCGGCCGCCACGATCGGCCGCCCGGCGGCGGCGTGTGGCGGGCTTCGCCTCCTCGGGCGCCGGGGTGGGCTCGGGGGTGGGTTCCGGGGCCACCTTCCGACGGGCCGCCGGCTTCTTCTCCGCGGCCGGAGCCGCCTCGGGCTCCGCAGCCTTCTTGGCGACTGCCTTCTTCTTCGCGGGGACCTCCGCCGGCTTCTCGGTGCGGTGACGCTTCTCGCGCTCCCACCGCACGCGCGCCCGTGCGACCTGCTCGTCGGTCAGGGGCGATGCGGGCGTGCGGGCGACGATCTCCATCGACCGCAGCATCGCGAGCACCTCGTCCGGCCCAATGCCGAACTCCGCCGCCAGTTCACTCACCCGAAGCTTGCTCAACCCATCCCCCTTGCTGCGTTCACTCCACGGTCGTCGACCCGACCACCGCGAGCACCCCGTTGGCCAACGACGCGTCGACGACCCCGATGGCCGCCGTCGCCTCCCGCCCTGCCACCCCGCCCAACCGCGCCGCCGAGGGCACCCGGATCACCGGGACCCGCCGCGCGCGCACGATGCCTTCGACCTTCTCGCGGCTGTGATGCGAGGCGTCGTCCGCCACCACCACACATCGGAGCGTACCCCGACGCGCCGCCTCCCGTACCCGATCCACCCCGAGCACCGCCCGCCGTCCCCGCAGCCCGAGCCCGATGAGCCCGAGCAGGCGCCGTTCGGCGGCGTCGTCCACTCAGCTCGGCTCAGCGGCCCCCTCGGGGGCCCCCGCGCCGTCCTCCGTCAGCTCGTCGAGAATCGCGATGATCCGATCCGCCTCCGCGGGCGCGATGCCCGGGAGCCGGAGGAAGTCATCACGCTCCAGATCGATGATGTCGTTCAAGGTCCGATAGCCGCCCGCCTCGAGCACGGCGACCGTCGCCGTCGGGAGGCCGACGATCTCGCCGAGCGGCACGTCCGCCGCCGCATCATCGGGCAGGGGCGCGAAGAGCGGGATGTCGCCCCCACGCTCCAGCCACTCCCGGCTCGAGTACAGGTCGATCTTCCACCCCGTCAGCTCCGAGGCCAAACGGACGTTCTGCCCGTTGCGCCCGATCGCGAGCGAGAGCTGGTCCTCGTCGACGACGGCCTGAATGGTCTTCGTCGCCGCCTCGCTGAAGACGCGGGCGACCTTCGCCGGCGCGAGCGCGAGCTTCGCGAAGCGCTCCGGATCGGCCGACCACGGGACGATGTCGATGCGCTCACCGCCGAGCTCCTGCACGACGGCCTGGACGCGGGCGCCCTTGAGGCCGACGCAGGCGCCGACCGGATCGATCCCGTCATCCCGCGAGACGACGGCGATCTTGGTGCGGCTGCCGACCTCACGCGAGGCCGCGCGGATCTCGACGACGCCCGCCTGGATCTCGGGGACCTCGAGCCGGAAGAGGGCCTGCACGAAGAGCGCGTCGGCGCGCGAGAGGATGAGGCGCGGGCCCTTCGGCGTCTCCTCGATGCGCTTCAGCACGGCGCGGATGGGCTCGCCCTGCGAGTACGTCTCCCGGTGGTTCTGCTCGCGATACGGGATGATGGCTTCCGCCTCGCGGAACTTATTGAGGAGGAGGACGATCTTGCCCCGCTCGATCTGCTGGATCTCCCCGGAGAGGAGGTCCCCCACGCGGGACGAGAACTCGTCGCGGATCTTGGTGCGCTCGCCCTCGCGGACGCGCTGCACGATGCGCTGCTTGCACGCCTGGACGGCGGAGCGGCCGAACTCGGCGAACTCGACGGGGATCTCCATCAGGTCGCCCGGCTGATAGTCGGGGTCCTCGTAGCGGGCCTCCTCGAGGGCGATCTCCGTCACGCCGTCCTCGACGGCCTCGACCACCTTCTTGAGCATGACGATGCGGATCGCGCCCTTGTCGTCATCGATCTCGACCTCGGCCTGCACGGTCGGCCCGTGCTTCTTGGCGAGGGCGGCGAGGATGCCGTCCCGCAGGAGCTCATGGATCTCCGTGCGGTCGATCTGCTTGGTGTTCGCGAGCTCGCGCAACGCGACGAGAATCTCGGCCGACCCGGCCATATCGTGCTCCGTCTTGAAGAAGTCCCTTACGGTTTCCAGTGGAACGCGAGACGGGCGTCGGTGACGTCCGCCAGCGCGATCTCCCGCTCCTGCCCCTTCCCGTCACGGAGGGAGAGGCGCTCCTGCCCCGCCTCGCCCGTCACCGCGACGATCTCCAGCTCGTGCCGTCCCTGCAGCGCCGGCGAGTTGATGCTCGCCCGCCGCCCCACGAACCGCACCCAGTCCGCCGCCTTCCGCAGCGGCCGCTCCATCCCGGGGGAGGACACCTCCAGCACGTACCGTTCCCCCACCACGTTCGGCATCGCGTCGAGCCGAGCCTCGATGGCCCGTGACGCACGCGCGCAATCGTCGATCTGCACCTTCTGCCGGTCCAGCCGATCGATGCGCACGTCGAGCACCGGACGCCCCTTCGACCCGCCGCGCCGGAGCTCCACCAACTCGAAGCCGAGCGCTTCAAGTTCTTGATTGACAACGATTTCCACTTCGGGGTGCATCATGACCACCTGACTCACGGGGAACAAAAAAGTGTGGGGAGACCCGCCCCCACACTCCGCAAACAGACCGGAATGTCTCCCGACCCTTACAACGTAGGCCCGGGCATGGGCTCAGTCAAGCCGAGGGACGGGCGATGACGGCGATCTGCCGCCCGTCATCACCGGCGCGATGGGAGTAGAACAGCTGGTTATCGCAGCGAGTGCACTCAGGGCTCGCGGACCAGTGTCTGACCCCCAGCGACTTGGCCTGCTCCGCGAGGAGCGCGCGCAGGTCGACCTGCCGGGGCCGGGTGGTCTGCCACCCGGTGAGCTTCTCGAACACGTCCGGGCCGACCTCGTAGCACCGGCCGCAGATGGCGGGTCCGAGGTGCAGCCGAAGGTCGGTGGCCGCCAGACCCGCACGGGTGAAGGCGTGGACTGCGACCTCGAGAATGCCGCCGGCGACTCCGCGCCATCCGGCGTGGACGGCGGCGACCATCCCGTCGGGATGTGCCACGAGCACCGGCACGCAGTCCGCGATGGTCACCGCGAGTGCCCCGGGCCCCCGAAGCAGATGGCCGTCTGCTCCCTCGTGGCGATGAAGACCGGCGCCGAGCAAGGCACCGTCGTGCGTGAGCACGGTGGTCTCGTGAACCTGTCGTGCCGACGTGAGATGCGGGACGCCGACCGCCGCGAGTTGGGTCTGCAGGGATCGCCAGCGCGCCGCCGCCTCGACCTCCCCCTCGGGGGCGCCAGCACCGAGCCCGAAGGTCCCCGCCGCCCGCGTCGTGACGAAGGCCGTGATGCCGAGCGGTGCGAACCCCTCGCATGCGACGTGCGGCGTGGCCGGCGACGTCACGGCGGACTCACTCAACGCGCGTGATCGACGCCCCGAGCGCGTTGAGCCGCTCGTCGATGCGCTCGTAGCCGCGGTCGATCTGGCCGATGTTGTTGATGATGCTCGTCCCCTTCGCACAGAGGGCGGCGATCAGCATCGCCATGCCGGCGCGGATGTCGGGGCTCTCGACCGTCGAGCCCCGCAACTCCGTGGGCCCGCTCACCAGCGCCCGGTGCGGATCGCAGAGCACGATGCGAGCCCCCATCCCGACGAGCTTGTCGACGAAGAACATCCGCGACTCGAACATCTTCTCGTGGATGAGGACGATGCCCTCGCACTGCGTCGCGGTGACGATGGCGATGGACATCACGTCGGCCGGGAAGGCGGGCCAGGGCTGGTCCTCGAGCTTCGGGACGGCGCCGCCGAGATCGGAGCGGATCCGCATCGCCTGATCGGCCGGGACGATGAGGTCATCCCCCTCAATCCGGGTCTCGACGCCGAGGCGGTCGAAGCCGAGTCGCACCGAGCGCAGATGCGCGACGCCGGCGTCGGCGATGCGGAGCGCCGAGCGCGTGACGGCGGCGAGGCCGATGAAGGACCCCACCTCGATGTGATCGGGGCCGATGCGATGCGTGCAGCCGTGGAGCGGGCGGCCGCCCTCGATGGTGAGGACGTTCGAGCCGATGCCGTGGATCGTCGCGCCCATCGCGACGAGGAGCTGGCAGAGATCCTGCACGTGCGGTTCGCAGGCCGCGTTGTGCAGGACCGTGGTGCCCTGTGCCGCGACGGCGGCCATCACCGCGTTCTCGGTCCCGGTGACACTGGGTTCGTCGAGGAAGATGTCGGCGCCGCGGAGGCCGGCGGTGCGGAAGGTCAGGCGCTCGGCGAAGTCGAAGGTGGCGCCGAGTGCCTCGAGGGCGAGGAAGTGCGTGTCGAGCCGCCGGCGACCGATGACGTCACCGCCCGGGGGCGCGAGCTCGCAGCCACCGGCGCGCGCGAGGAGCGGGGCCGCGAGCAGGATCGAGGCGCGGATCCGCTTGCAGAGCTCGGGGTCCAGTATATCCCCGCGCACCTGCCGCGCGTGGATGCGGAGGGTGTTCGCCGCCGTCCACTCCGCCTCGGCGCCGGTCTGGCGCACCAGGTCGACGAGATGCTCGATGTCCCGGATGCGCGGGACGTTCTCGAGGGTGACTGGTTGATCGGTGAGCAGGGCCGCGCAGACGATCGGCAGCGCCGCGTTCTTGTTCCCGGTCGGGCGAATCGTCCCGTGGAGGGGCCGGCCGCCCTCGACGACGAAGTGAGGGGCTCGCATGTCAGGCAATATACGCTTGACGGTGAGGAACGTCCCCCCGAGGGTTCAGGATGCCTTCGCCCCTCACCGCCGCCGCCGAGACGCTGCTGGTGCGTCCCGTCCCCCCCGTCCGGACCGCGTTCGACCAGGTCGTCCACGTCACGAGCGGGCTCACGAGCATCCTGACGCTCCTCCTCTGCCTGGCTGCGCTCTGGCTGGTGGTGGAGCTGCGGCGCCGAGCCGTCGCCATCGAGGCGGAGCTCGCGTCACTCGCGAAGGACCTGCGCCCGTTGGCGGAACGCGCGACGGCCGCGGCGGAGGATGTCCGGGCGGTCACGCAGAAGGTCGACGCGATTGTGGGGGAGGTGCAGCAGACGGCGTCCTCGGTCGGGGCGACGGTGCGCGCGACGGCGGATCTGGGACGCACCGTGGTTGATGCGATGCGGGGGCGCCGACGGGACCGAGGCGGCGCGGACGGGGACGGCGGCGACCGCGGCGACTGATGCGCATGTTCGGCGCCGCCGTCACGGCGCTCCTGCTGGTCGCGCTCCTCCCCGCCGATGCGCTCGCGTGGACGCCGGGGACGCACATCCTCCTGGGCGACGCCGTGCTCCGCATGGCGCCCCAGCTCCTGCCGGCGGCCGTCGCGGCGCTGCTGCGCGCACATCCGGCCGATTTCCTCTACGGCTCGATCGCCGCGGACACGAGCTTTGCGAAGCGCTACGCGCGCGTCGGGCGTCACTGCCACCACTGGCCCGTGGCGGACGACATCATGGCCCACGCGCGGGAGGCGCCGCTCCAGGCGTTCGCGTGGGGCTACCTGTCGCACCTCGCCGCCGACGTGGTGGCCCACAACCACTTCGTGCCGTTGCAGCTCG
>DAISWY010000135.1:0-5326 GCA_036826135.1 Gemmatimonadaceae bacterium
ATACGATCTACGCCGAGGGACAGCGGCGGTACATCGAGTCCCTCTCGGCGTACGCCCGACAGTTCCTGGAACGGATGCCCAAGCCCGACGTCGACCTCATCGAGGGGCTCTCCCCCGCAGTCGCCATCGAGCAGAAGAACCCGACCCGCACCTCCCGCTCCACCGTCGGCACGGCGACGGAGATCTACGACTACCTTCGCCTCCTCTGGGCACGCGTCGGCGACACGCACTGCCCGCACTGCGACCGCATCCTCCGCCCCGACAGCGCCGAGACCGTCGCCGAGACCATCGCCGCGCTCCCGGCCGGCACCCGGCTGCACGTCACCTTCCCCTTCGCGCGGTCCGCCAAGCTCAAGCACGCCGCGATCCTCGAGCATCTGCGCGCCAAGGGCTTCGTGCGCGTCGTGGTCGGTGGCGCGGTCCATCATCTCGACGACCTCGCCAAGGCGAAGCCGAACCTCGGCACGGCGAAGGAGGTCCTCGTCGTGACCGACCGGCTCGTCGTGAGCGATGACGTTCGCTCGCGCCTCACTGATGCGTTGGAGACCGCCTTCGCCGAGGGCGACGGGGACGCCGTCATCGCGACCGGCGATCTCTCGACCCCGGACGGCCTCGTCCTGCGGCGCTTCACCACGCGCTTCCGGTGTCCGGACGACGGGCACGTGGCTCCAGCCCCCTCGCCACAGCTCTTCTCGTTCAACAACCCCCGAGGCGCCTGCGGCACCTGCAACGGCTTCGGCGCCACCCTCGAGTACGACGAGTCCCTCATCGTCCCGTATCCTGACCGGTCGCTCCGCGACGGGGCGCTGCATCCGTGGACGATGCCGCGCTACGAGGGGAAGCGACGCGCGCTCGCCGAATTCGCGAAGCGCGAGGGGATCCCGATGGACCGCCCCTGGCGGGACCTGACGGGCGCCCAGCGGAAGGCGCTGCTGCACAGCAAGGCGAAGGGCTACGTCGGGATGTTCCCCTTCCTGGACGCGCTCGAGCCGAAGAAGTACAAGCAGTACATCCGCGTCTTCCTGCGGCAGTATCAGGCGGCCCGGACCTGCGCCACCTGCGGCGGCACGAAACTGCAACCCGATGCGCTGCAG
Source organism: Gemmatimonadaceae bacterium (assembly GCA_036826135.1). GTDB lineage: Bacteria > Gemmatimonadota > Gemmatimonadetes > Gemmatimonadales > Gemmatimonadaceae > Pseudogemmatithrix. The sequence continues at coordinate 1,095 of DAISWY010000135.1, forward strand.
GTGCGTGTGGGGGGCCGGCAGATCGCGGAGGTGGCGGCATTGCCGGTCGTCGAGCTGCGCACGTGGGTCGATGGACTCACCCTCCGTCCGACGGCTGCCGCGATCGCCGATCATATCCTGCGCGAGGCGCGCGACCGCATCAGCTTCCTCTGCGACGTCGGGCTGACGTACCTCTCGCTCGACCGGGCAGCCCGCACGCTCTCCGGCGGCGAGGCGCAGCGGATCGGGCTCGCCAACGCCCTCGGTGCCCGCCTCGTCGACACGCTCTACGTCCTCGATGAACCGAGCATCGGCTTGCACGCCCGCGACCTCGACCGGCTGCTCGGGCTGCTCGCGCGCCTCCGCGACGGCGGGAACACCGTCGTGATGGTGGAACACGACCTCGAGGCGATGCGGATGAGCGACTGGATGCTCGAACTCGGTCCCGGCGCCGGCGCGCACGGGGGCCAGGTCGTCTTCAACGGCCCGATCACCGATGCCGCCGCGTCACCGCTCACCGGCGGATACCTCACCGGCGGACGGACGATCCCGCTCCCCGAGCGACGCCGGCGCGCCGGTCCGCAGTGGCTCACCGTCGCCGGCGCGCGCGCCCACACGCTGCACGGTGTCACCGCGCGCATCCCCCTGGGCACGCTCACCTGCGTCACCGGCGTCTCGGGCTCCGGGAAGAGCACGCTGGTCCACGACGTGCTCTACCGCGCGCTCGAACAGCGGCTGACCGGTGAGCACACCGCCCGCCTCCACCTCGGCGAGCAGGTCGGGGCGTATGACTCACTCACCGGCTGGGAGGCCCTCACGGAGGTCGTCCTCGTCGATCAGGAACCGATCGGTCGCTCGCCACGCTCGAACCCAGTGACGTATGTGAAGGCCTTTGACGAGATTCGTCGGATCTTCGCCGATGTGCCGCTCGCTCGGCAGCGCCGCTACACGCCCGGGACTTTCTCGTTCAACGTCGCCGGCGGCCGCTGCGACGCCTGCGAGGGGGCGGGCGCGCTCGAGGTCGAGATGGTCTTCATGGCCGATGTCTTCGTCCCCTGCGAAACCTGCGGCGGCACGCGCTTCAAGCCGGAAGTCCTCGACGTGACGTACTTCGGCAAGCGCATCACCGACGTCCTCGAGATGACCATCGACGAGGCGATCCGATTCTTCCCGCACGAGGAGAAGCTCGGTCAGGCCCTCTGGCACGTGCAGCAGGTCGGGCTCGGCTACCTTCGGCTCGGGCAACCGGCGACGACGCTCTCGGGCGGCGAGGCGCAACGGCTCAAGATCGCGCGCGAGCTCATCACCGCCGCCAAGTCGCGGGGCCGCAAGCTCTACCTACTCGACGAGCCGACCACGGGGCTCCACCCACGCGACATCGAGGTGCTCTGCGAGGTCCTGGACCGCCTCGTGGACGCGGGACACACGGTGGTCCTGATCGAGCACAATCTCGACGTGATCAAGCGGGCCGACTGGATCGTGGACCTCGGGCCTGAGGGGGGGAGCGGCGGGGGACAGGTCGTCGCGATGGGGCCCCCGGAGGAGATCGTCGGCGTCGCTTCATCGCACACGGGACGGTTCCTCGCGCCGCTCCTCGGCGGGGCCCAGCCTGCGGTCGGGCGCCCAGCTGCCCCCCGGCGCGCGACCGGTCGGGGCAGGGTTGAACGCACATCCCGCGGAGACTAGGTTTCCCGATTCTGGCCGCGTAGCTCAGCTGGTAGAGCAGGTGACTGTTAATCACCGGGTCACAGGTTCGAGTCCTGTCGCGGTCGCTCCCTGGAAGGGCCTGACGTGCCATGTGCGCGTCGGGCCCTTCGTGCGTTCGGCCAGCGGGACGCCAAGCCTGGTCCGATGGTCAACGAGCTCGCGCCCCGCACACCGCAACAGCCGCGGCCCGACTGGCGGAACCCACTCCCCGATTCACCCGTTCCTCCCCTATGCCATCGTCCCTGCAACACACCGGCGCATTCGTCATCCTCGGGGCCGGCGGCGGCATCGGTTCCGCCATTGCCCGGGCCCTCGCCGCCGACGGCGCCTCGCTCATCCTCGCCGGCCGCTCGCTCGACCGGTTGCAACCACTCGCCAGTGAGTTGAACGCCACGGCCGAGCAGACCGAGGCCTCCGACTTCGCCGCCGTCGAGGCCCTCCTCGCCGCCGCGCGGGAGCGGCACGGACGCGTCGCCGGCGTGGTGAACGCCGTCGGGTCGATCCTCCTGAAGCCCGCCCACCTCACCAGTGAGGCCGAGCTCGCGGAGACCCTACGACTCAACCTGCAGACCGCCTTCGCGGCCGTGCGCGCCGCCGGCCGCGTGATGACGGATGGCGGGAGCGTCCTGCTCTTCTCGAGTGCGGCGGCCGAGGCCGGCCTCCCCAACCACGAGGCGATCGCCGCAGCGAAGGGTGCGGTCGCGGGCCTCGTCCGGAGCGCGGCGGCGACCTATGCGCCGCGGAAGCTCCGGGTGAATGCCCTCGCGCCGGGCCTCGTGTCGACGCCGCTCGCGGCGCGCATCACCGGCAATCCGGCCTCCCTCGCCGCCTCGGTGGCGATGCATCCGGCGGGGCGTATCGGCGCCCCGGACGACCTTGTCGCCCCAGCGCGGTGGCTGCTGGACCCCGCGAGCGACTGGGTGACCGGACAGGTGATCCCGGTGGACGGCGGGATGGCGCGGCTGCGGACGCCGGCGCGGTGAGTAGCGGACCCTATATTTGACAGATGACCGCGTCGCCCGCCCCGCTCGTCGGCGTCATCATGGGCTCGAAGACCGACTACGAGACCCTCGCGCCCGCCTGCGAGCTCCTCACCGAGCTCGGCATCCCGCATGAGGCGAAGGTCGTCTCGGCGCATCGGACCCCCGACGAGATGTTCGCGTACGCCGAAGCGGCCGAGCCGCGAGGGCTCCTCGTGATCATCGCCGGAGCGGGCGGCGCCGCGCATCTCCCGGGGATGGTCGCCTCCAAGACGCTGATTCCCGTGCTGGGGGTCCCCGTGAGCGTGACCGCGCTGAACGGCGTCGACGCGCTCCTCTCGATCGTGCAGATGCCGGCGGGGGTCCCGGTCGGAACGCTCGCCATCGGGAAGCCCGGCGCGACCAACGCGGCCGTCCTCGCGGCGGAGATCGTCGGCGCGCATCACCCCGCGATCCGCGAGCGGCTCCGCGCCTGGCGCGCCGCCCGCGCCGACGCCGTCCGCGCCCAGACCCTCCCATGACCGGCGCGCCCGTGCCGCCGGGCGCGACCCTCGGCTTCCTCGGCGGAGGCCAGCTCGGCCGGATGACCGCGATCGCGGCGCGGTCGATGGGGTACGACATCCGTGTCCTCGACCCCGAACGCGACTGTCCCGCCCGCCCCGTCGCAGCCCACGTCATCACCGCCCCCTGGGGCGATGCCGCGGCCGCCGCGGAGCTCGCGCGCGGCTGTGCCGCCGTCACGCTCGAGATCGAACAGATTCCCCGCCCCTCTCTCGAGGCGGTCGCCGCCATCGCGCCGCTCGCGCCCGGCGTCGAGCCAGTCTTCACCATTCAGGAGCGCGCCCGCCAGAAGGAATGGCTCCGCGCGAACGACTTCCCGCTCGGTCCGTTCCACACCGTGCGTGACGCCGACGCCGCGGCGCGCGCGGTCGCGGCGCTGGGGCCATCGATCGTGAAGAGCGCGATGGGCGGCTACGACGGGCGCGGTCAGGTCCGCGTGCGCACCGCCGAGGAGGGCGCCGCAGCCTTTTCGCGCCTCGGGGCGCCGGTCTGCGTCGTCGAAGCCTTCCTCGACCTCGACTTCGAGGTCAGCGTCCTCGTCGCGCGACGGACCGACGGCGTCGCGGTGTCGTACCCGACCTCGCGCAACCACCACACCGAGGGCGTTCTCACCTGGGCGGTCACCCCGTCCGGCGTCGATCCGGCGCGGGAGACCGAGGCGCAGCAGCTCGCCCTCGCCATCGCCGACCGCCTCGACATCGTCGGACTGCTCGCGGTGGAGATGTTCGTGCTCCGGGACGGCACCCTGCTCGTGAACGAGCTCGCGCCGCGCCCGCACAACACCTTCCACCACTCCGAGCGCGCCCACCCGACGAGCCAGTTCGAGCAGCTCGTACGCGCCATCTGCGGGCTCCCGCTCGGGGCCACCGAAGTCGTTCGCCCGGCGGCGATCCACAACCTGCTCGGCGACCTCTGGGACGCGGGGGAACCACCGTTCGCGGCGGCGATGCGGATCCCCGGCGTCCGCGTGCACCTCTACGGCAAGAAGGAGGCGCGCCCCGGCCG
>DAISWY010000136.1:0-5259 GCA_036826135.1 Gemmatimonadaceae bacterium
GGCCGGAGGTGCGACGAAGGGGCCGGGCGCGCAGCGCCCGGCCCCTTCGTCGTCGGATCAGCGCGAGCGTGCTATCGGGTGCCGCCGCCGCGGACGATGCGTCCCCCCTGCATCACGAACCCCACCTGTCGGGTCGCGCCGATCTCGCGTGTCGGATCGCCGCGCACCGCGACGAGGTCGGCGAGGAGACCGGGGCGCACCGTACCGAGGCGCTCCGTGAGTCCGAGCGCACGGGCGTTCCCACTCGTCGCCGCGCGGAGGACGGCGGGGGCGGGCATCCCGTACTGCACCATCAACTCCATCTCCCACGCGTTCGTCCCGTGCGCGTACACCCCGGCATCGCCTCCCATGCACATCGCCACACCGGCCGCGCGCGCGGCGGCGAAGGCAGCACGCTTTTGGGTCATCCGCTCGGTCGGGGGCATCCCCTCGCGCCAGCCCGCGTATCGTGACGTCGCCTCCGTCGCTGCGAGTGTCGGGCAGTAAGCCACGCCGCGCTGCGCCATCAGCTGGAACACCTCTGGTGTGCCGCCGTCCCCGTGCTCGATCATCGCGACGCCGGCGAGCACCGCGCGGCGCATCCCCTCCGCGGTTGCGGCGTGCGCGACGACGCGTCGCCCGCTCGACGCCGCGACCTCGACGAGGGTCCGGAGCTCCGCCTCGGAGAAGGTCGGTCGCGCCTCTCCCGACGGGCCCCATCGATAATCGGCGTACACCTTCACCCAGTCCGCGCCGTGCCCGATCTGCGAGCGTGCGGCGCGGGTCAGGCCCTCGACCCCATCCGCCTCCTCGGCGCCCTGCGGGACCGCCCACTCCTCGGCGAATCCCTTCGGCCCGTACGAGCCACTCGCGACGATCGCCTTCGAGGCGATCTGTAGCCGCGGCCCCGGGATGATCCCCTGCGCAATGGCCTGCTTCAGCCCGGCGTCCGCGTACCCCGCGCCCTCGGTGCCGAGGTCGCGCGCCGTGGTGAATCCCGCCTCGAGCGTTGCCCGGGCGTGGTTCACGGCACGCGCGGTGCGCAGGCTCAGCGGTTCGCGCAGCACCTGGTCGTTCCAACTCGTCTCGTCGTACGGATGGAGGAAGAGGTGTGTGTGGCCCTCGATGAATCCCGGGAGGAGCGTGGTGCCCGGGAGCGCGATGGTCCGCGTGCCAGCCGGCGCACGCAGCTCGCCCCGTGGCCCGACCGCCGTGATGCGGTCGCCGGTGACGAGGACGGCCCACCCCGTGCGCGCGGAGTCCTCCGTGCCGAGGAAGACACGATCGGGGACGAGCAGCACGACGGACGAGGCGGGGGCGGCGGGCGCGTCCTGCGCATGGAGGCGTGCCGTCGGCACACCGGGCGACGCGACCATCGCGGCCACCGCGGCCACGGAGGTCAGTGTGGCCGATGTGGCGCGCCGTAGCAGTACGGCCGGTGTCATACCGTCTCCGTGCGTGGCGTCGGGACGTCCGAGACGCCGCCCGAGACGATGAAGGCGAGCACCTCGGAGCTCGGCGCGGTGAGGCGCTGCACCCGCGCGGCAGGGACCACGAGCACCTGACCCGCGAAGTTGTACGACTGCGGGAAGTAGACCGCGATGTCGCCCGGCATCCCGAGCCGCGCCATCGAGGCCTGTGTGATGAAGCCGAAGGTGCGGAGCGCTCCGTCGGCCGAGAGCGTCACCATCACGGGGGAGTCGAAGCGTCGCTGTTCTCCGACGAAGGCGTTCAGGAGGTCCTTCGTGGACGAGTAGAGCAACCGCACGAAGGGGAGGCGGTCGAGAATCGCGTCGAACCACTGCTCCGCCTGCTGCGCGAGAAAGGTCGAGCCCACGAACCCGACGAGCGTGATGCCGGCCAACGTGACGAGGAGGCCGAGGCCGGGGATCCCGAGCCCGAGGAGTCCGTCGACCCGGCGGAGCACCCAGAGGCAGACGGCGATCGTGACGGCGAGCGGCACCGTGAGGACCAGGCCGCGGAGGAAGTAGGTGAGGAGCCGCTTCACAGGGGGAACCTCGCAGCGGAGGGAGCGGGGCGCGTACATTGGGACCGTCGTTGATCCCCGCTGAAGATACCCCCGAACCCCGCCGTCCGATGCCGCTGCGCACCCGGTGCCTCGCTCGCCTCCTGCTCGTCGTCCTCGCCCCGCGCCTCCTCGGCGCGCAGGTCGGCCCAGAGCGCCTCCCGCTCACGCAGGACACCTACGACCTCTGGCGGTCGATCCTGCAGCCCGCGCTCACCAGCGACGGGCGGTGGGCGTTCTACACCCTGACTCCGACGGTGGGGGATGGGGAGCTCGTCGTGCGCGCCACCAGCGGCAGCGTCGAGCATCGCGTGTCGCGCGGCTGGACGGGGCGGCCCCTCACGAGCGTGACGGGCTCGGCGTTCTCACCGCAGGCGGCGCAGGCCACCGCCGACGCGCGATTCATCGCCTTCCTGCGCTATCCCACCAAGGGCGCCCTCGATTCGGCGCGGGCGCGCCGGGCGAAGCCCGCCGAGCAACCGAAGCCTGCGCTCGGCCTCCTGGCGCTGGAGACGGGGCGCGTTACGACGATCGAGAAGGTCCGCGGCTTCCAGCTCGCGCGAGACGGGGGGCGGTTCATCGCGTATCAGGTCGAGGCGGACACCGCGGCGGCGCGTCCGGCCGCCCGCGCCGCCGGCGCCGATTCCGCGACGGCGAAGCCCGCCGCCAAGAAGAAGGAGACGGGGTCGCCGCTGGTCCTCCGCGAGCTCGCCTCGGGGGCCGAGACGCGGATCGAGGGCGTCACGGAATACGCGCTTGACCGCGGTGAGCAGTGGCTCGCGTATGTGCAGGCGGGTGCCGATTCGCTCGGCATCGACGGCGTCTATCTCCGTCGACTCGCCACCGGCGTCACCACGCCGCTCAAGCGCGGGACGGGGAATTACCGCGCGCTCGCCTTCGATGAGACGGGGGCGCAGCTCGCCTTCCTGACCGATGCGGACGAGTGGTCGACGGAGAAGCCGCGGCTCGCGCTCTATCACGCCGCGCTCGCGGCGACGAAGCCCGCCATGGTGACGCTCGCCGTCGCCGCGGGTGCGGTCGGCGAGGGGCAGCGAATCAGCGAGCGCGGCGTCGAGTTTGTGCGTGGCGGCGGCGTGGTCCGGTTCGGTGTCGCCGCCGTCCTCCCCGACTCGATCCCCGCCGACTCGCTCGCCGACAAGGCGATCTTCGAGCTCTGGCATTGGCGTGACACGCGCCCGCAACCGATGCAGCGGCTGCAGCTCGCGCAGGACCGGAACCGCAGCGTCCCCGCGATCTACACGGTCGCCACCCGGCAGATGCGACGGCTCGGGAGCGATTCGCTTCCCACCGTGACACTCTCCGACGACGGCCGTGTCGGCCTCGCGGTCACCGACGTGCCCTACGAGCTCGACGCCATCGCGGGTCGCGACGGCTCGGATGTCTACCTCATCACCACGGCGACGGGCGCGACCCGCCGCATCGCGACGCGGGTGCGCGCGGGGGCGCAGCTCTCGCCGGCGGCGCGGTATGTCACGTGGTGGGATGGCGGCTGGAAGGTCCACGACGTCGCCTCGGGTCGCACCCGTGACCTCACCGCCGGCATCACCGGCGTCCGCTTCGACGACGAGACGCATGACACACCGGGTGAGCCCGGGCCCTACGGACTCGGCGGCTGGACCACCGACGACGCGCGCGTGCTGGTCTACGACCGGTACGACGTGTGGGAGGTCGATCCGACGGGCGCGGTGGCACCGCGGACCCTCACGGACGGCGTCGGGCGGGCGGGCCGGCTCACCTTCCGGGTGGTCGACCTCGACCCCGAGGCGCGGGCGATCGATCCCCGCGAGCCGCTGCTGCTCCGTGCCTTCGACAACGGCACGAAGGCGGCGGGCTTCTATCGCGACCGGGTGGGGGCGACGGCCGCCCCCGAGCGGCTCGTGATGGCGCCGAAGTCGTGGCCGGTGCTCGTGAAGGCCCGCCGCGCGGACCAGCTCCTCGTGGCGCGCGCCGACTACCGCGAATTCCCCGACCTCTGGACCGGCACGTCGTTCGACCGGCTGACGCGGATCTCCGATGCGATGCCGGAGCAGGCGCGCTACCGGTGGGGGAATGTGGAGCTGGTCACCTGGGCGAACGCCGACGGCGTGCCGATGGAGGGCCTGCTCTACACGCCCGAGGGGTTCGATCCCTCGAAGCGGTATCCGATGATCACCTACTTCTACGAGCAGCTGAGCGACGGGCTGTACAACTACGCGCGGCCCGCAGGCCGGAACGTGGTGAACGCACCGGTCTACACCTCGCTGGGCTACCTCGTCTTCATGCCGAACATCCATTACACCCCGGGCTATCCTGGCCCGAGCGCTGTCAAGTCGATCGTCCCCGGGGTGCAGTCGCTCATCGCGCGCGGCATCGCGGATCCGCAGCGCCTCGGCGTGACCGGGCAGTCGTGGGGTGGCTACCAGACGGCGTACCTGATCACGGAGACCAACCTCTTCGCGGCCGCGGTGCCCAACGCCACCGTCGTGAATATGACGTCGGCGTATGGCGGGATCCGGTGGGAGAGCGGGGTGGAGCGCGCCATCGTGAACTATGAGCGCGGGCAGAGCCGTATCGGCGGGTCGCTCTGGGAGTACCCGGAGCGTTATCTCGAGAACTCCCCCCTCTTCAAGCTCGACCGGGTGCGGACCCCCGTGCTCTTCATGGCGAACGACGCCGACGGCGCGGTGCCGTGGTACCAGGGGATCGAGTTCTTCGTCGCGATGCGACGGCTCGGCAAGGAGGCGTACATGATCAATTACAACGGGGACGCGCACAATCCGCGGAAGTGGGCGAACCAGAAGGACATCGACCGCCGGATGCAGGAGTTCTTCGCCGCCAAGCTCCTCGGGGCGCCGGAGCCGGAGTGGATGCGCCGTGGGATCCCGTACCTGGAGCGCGGGCGGGACCAGTTCCCGCGGCCGTGACCCGTTAGCTTTCCCGACCCATGTCCACGACTTCGCAGCCCGACTCCGCCGCCGCCGCGGTCCCCGCTCCCGTCGAGCTGGGCGCGCCGGAGGCCGTCCCCGCGCCCGCCGCCTGGAGCATCGAGGCGGCGAAGGCCCTGTACAACATCGAGGGCTGGGGCGACGGACATTTCGACGTCAACGCTGCGGGGCGTGTCATCGTCCGTCCGGACAAGGACCATCCGCAGCGGACGGTCGACCTCTACGAACTCGCGCATGATCTCGAGGCGCAGGGGGTCGCCCTCCCGGTGCTCCTGCGCTTCTCGGACATCCTGAAGTCGCGGATCGAGG
>DAISWY010000137.1:0-5124 GCA_036826135.1 Gemmatimonadaceae bacterium
GTGCCGACGAAGCCGACCACGAGCAGAGGGGCGAAGTCCCGCGTCATCAGGCCGCGTGCGCCCCGAGCGGCGCGACCCCGCTCCCCGCGCGGCGGAGCAGGCGACGGCTCACGAGCGCCTCGAGCTGCGCTTGGACTTCCTCGACCGCCAGGCCGACCGCGGCCGCGAGCTCCTCGATGGCGGCGGCGCCGACCATCACCTGCTCCCAGAGCCGCCGTTCCGTCGCGGTGACCGCACCGACCAGGCGCGTGGCACCGTCGGGGAGCTGGACCACGAGGGCGAGGCCGTGCGTCTCCAGCACCGCCTCGATCGCATCCAGGTGCCCGTCGTGCAAGCCGCGCAGCATCACATACCCGTCGCGCGCCGGCATCGGCCCCTCGCGCGGGAGCATCAGCTTCGCGACGAACTCATCGGCGCAGGAACGGTCGAGGACGCCGATCCCGGAGAAGTCGAGCACCGCGACGGTGCCGGCGGCGAGGGCGTCGAGCTGGCGTTCGACGAGCAACCGGATCGCGGCACCCACGGGGCGCGTCACGAGGTGCGCCTGCGGGGCGCCCGCGGAGGCGGCGAGGGTGGAGGCGAGGTCGACGGTCGTCACGGGGCGGCGAGCCGGCGCGGGATCACGAGGTTCATCTGCGCGCCGGGGAACGGGGCGAGCCCGGACCGGAGGGCGCGGTCGTCGTCCCACGGCGGGATGATCGGCGCGATGCGCGCGGTGCCGCTCCGCACGGTGAGCTTGCCGTCGACCTTGCTCGCGTAGCCGCGGATCCCGCGAAGCCCCTGACCGCGGCCCGGCTCCCCGAACCGGCTGACGCCCTGCACCACCCCGGCCTCGAGCGCGATCGCGTCGTCCCACCGGTCGGCGACCGCCCGTGCGCGGCTCCCCTCGAGCGAGCGGCGGAACCCCATCCCCGCGTCGGCGACGGCGATCTGCACGACCTCGCGCCCCACGCGTCGTTTCGACCAGTCGTAGCGCTGGACCATCACCCACCCACCGCCGCCGGCGTGATCGATCACGTTCGACGCGGCCTCGGAGAGGGTCATGGAGAAGAGCATGGTGGCACGCGGCTCGAGGTCGAGCGTTCGCGTCAGGATGTGTGCCGCCTGCTCCTGGATCCGGGCGACGACCCCGTTCACGTCACCCGAGTCGCGGACCGGCGTCACCTCGAGGAGGACGTCGGAGTTGCCGCCCTGTCGGCGGGGGACACTCCCTCGGAGCGTGTAGAGCCCGTCCGCGTGCGTGAAGAACTGGGAGCGCGCCCAGTAGCTGCGGACGTCCTCGTCCTCGGGCGGGGCGAAGTCGGGACGCTCCCCCCGCGACTGCGCGAGGCAGAGGAGGCCGGTCAGTCCGTACGGCGTGGCGAAGCGGCAGTGCCGCGCGTCGACGAGGAGCTTCGCGTCGGGCGGGACGGCGGCGAGCTGGTCGATGACCTGCTCGAACTGCGGTTCATCGAGGGACGCGGGGACGGTGATGACGGCAGTCACGGCGCGTGCAGTTCTCCCCGCAGGTGGTGGGCCAGCCCGGTGGCGCCCCGGTGTTCGACGTTCCGCGCGGCGGCGTCGCACGCCCGTCGCAGCGCCTCGGGCAAGATATCACCCGCGAGGAGGCGTGAGAAATAGGTCGCGCCCCAGACGTCGCCGCAGCCGGTCGGGTCACCGGGGCCTGGCCCGCGGAGAGGGCTCGCCGGCACGAGCGCGGTCCGCACGGGGCCGGCCCCCGGCCGCGGCGGCGTGGCGAGATCGGCGAGCCGGTCGAAGCCGGGCTCGGCGAAGTACACGACGCCCCGCTTCCCGAGCGTCACGACGAGGTTCCGCACGCCGGCCGCCATCGCGGTGGCAGCGAGCGCGAGCCCGTCGGGGGCGAGCATCGCGAGCTCATCCTCGTTCACCTGCAGGATGTCGACGCAGGCGCACCACGCGGCGACCTCCGGCAACGGCCGATAGCTGAGCCCGCCGTCCGCCCCCCGCGCGAGCACGAGGGAGTGCAGGTCGCAGTAGATCGGCCCCTTGAAGTGCTGCCGGACGAGCTGTGCCGTCGGGAGGTCGAGCTCGGTGCCGCTGATGAGGTTCACGTGCAACGCATCGAGGTCGCGCAGCAGCGGCTGCAGCCCGGCCCACGTCCAGGGGGGGACGCCCCCGGTCACGCGCTCGGTGCGGCGCTCATCGGAGTAGTAGATGAGCTCGACGCGATTGTTCGGCGCGTCCACCGCGATCGGCGCGGCGTCGGCGGCGATGTGGCGGAGTCCGCCGAGGAACCGGCGCGCGTCGGCGACGAGGTCACGGCCCACCTTGGCGAGCGGGACGATCTCCCAGTCGTCGGGGAGGGCCGCGTCGAGCGCGCTCAGCGCGTAGGTGATCCCGCCCCACTCCGAGACGGGCCCGCTGCGCACGTCTCGACCCTGGATCACGTCCCAGACGAAGTTGCCGATGACGCCCAGCCGCCTCGGGCGTCGGGCCCCGTCCATCAAGCGAGCCCGTGCTGTTGGGCGAAGGTCGCGATCGCGCCGATCACGCCGGCGTTGCCATCGAGGATTCCGGGGACAATGCGACAGGCCTCGACCGCCGGGGCGAAGGCACGTCGACGGACCTCGGCGCGGAGCGGTTCGAAGAGGGCATCCCCCGCCTGCGTCACCCCGCCGGCGAGCACCACGACCTCGGGATTGAAGATGTTGAGGAAGTTGGCGACGCCGATGCCGAGGAACTTCGCGGTATCGCGCACCACGTGTCCCGCGACCTCGTCGCCACGGTGCGCGGCGTCGTAGACCGTGGCGGCGGTGATCCGCGAGAGGTCGCCCGCGACGAGCACGGGGAGGATCGAGGGTTCCCCGCCGGCGAGCGCCTCGCGGGCGCGCTCTGCGATGGCGGGGCCCGAGGCGTACGCCTCCAGGCAGCCGTAGTTCCCGCAGCCGCAGCGTCGGCCGGTCGAGTCGATCGTGATGTGTCCCAGCTCGCCGGCGACATCACTCGCGCCGTGGAACAGCGTGCCGTCGAGGATGATGCCGCCGCCGATTCCCGTCCCGATGGTGAGGCCGACAACATGCCGCGCGCCCTTCGCGGCCCCGATCCACCATTCCCCGAACGTCGCGCAGTTGGCGTCGTTGTCGAGCGTGGCGGGGAGGCCGACCGCGGCGCTCACCCGGTCACGCAAGGGGAAGTCACGCCAGCCGAGGTTCGGCGTGAAGATGACGACGCCGGTCTTCCGGTCGAGCGGGCCGGGGGAGCCGATGCCGACGCCGAGGAAGTCGGCGCGCGTGGCGCCCGTCTCGGCGCAGGTCTCGGCGATGCTGCGCTCCAGGGCCTCGGCGATACGCGCGACCACCGCGTCGGCGCCGAGGTTGGCGCGCGTCGGCACCGAGTGCATCGCGTGCTGCGTGCCTCCGTCAGCGCGCATCGCGCCGACGACGATGTTCGTCCCGCCGAGGTCCACGCCGAGGATGTACCGCTCTCGCTCGCCCACCCGCGCCTCCGCCGTCGCCGTGTCGCCGGCCTCCGCCGGCGGCTATCCTTGAGAAGGTCCGCGATTGTCGCGGACCCTGAAAGCTAATGGGCCTCGATGCACCTGTCCGTCATCATCACGACGTATAACAGCCCCGACTGGCTCGAGAAGGTGCTCTGGGGCTACGACGCCCAGACCCACCGGGCGTTCGAGGTGCTCATCGCCGATGACGGCTCGGATGGCCGCACCCGCGAGCGGATCGACGCGCTGCGCCCGCGGCTGGGGTTCCCCGTGCAGCACGTCTGGCACCCCAAGGAAGGGTTCCGGAAGTGCACCATCCTCAACGCCGCGATCGCCCGGGCGGCGCATCCGTACTGCGTCTTCACCGACGGCGATTGCATCCCCCGGTCGGACCTGCTCGCGGTGCACGTCGCCGAGGCGCGGCCGGGGCGGTTCCTGTCCGGCGGCTATCTGAAGCTCCCGATGGCGACGAGCCAGGCGATCACGCAGGAGGATATCCGTACCGGTCGCGCGACCGACGCCGCGTGGCTCCGGGCGCACGGGACCCCGTGGTCGCGTCGCCTCCAGCGGCTCGCGTGGGGCCCGCGCGTCTCGGCGTGGCTCGACCGCCTCACCCCGACCGGCGCGACCTTCAACGGACACAACAGCTCGGCGTGGCGCGCGGATCTCATCCGTGTGAACGGCTTCGACGAGCGACTCGAGTGGGGCGGCCTCGACCGGGAGCTCGGCGAGCGGCTGGCGCACGCGGGAGTCCGGGGCCATCAGGTGCGCCATCGCGCGCTGGTGGTGCATCTCGACCACGGCCGTGGCTACAAGCGTCCCGAGGCGATCGCGCGCAACCGGGCGATCCGCGACGAGGTAGCCGCGAAGCGCCTCGCGCGTACGCCCCACGGGTTGGACCGTCATCTCGTCACCGCAGGCGCCAACGCGCCGCCGGAGTGAACCACGTGTCGCACGTCGTCTCTCGCCCGTTCGTCCCGACGCTCCTGCAGCAGGTGGCGCGCCGGAATCGCACCCGCCTCATCCGGCGGTTGCGAACCTACCGCGACACGCCGTGGATGCGTCCGGCCGAGGAGGATCTCCTCCGCGACCTCCTGACAGCCCTTCGGCCGCGGCGCTGCCTCGAGTGGGGTGGGGGACTCAGCACGGTGCAGTTCCCCGCACTCCTCCCGGCTGATGCCACCTGGACGGCGATCGAGCACGATGCCGGGTGGGCGCGCACCCTCGCGGGGATGGTCACGCGCCCTGGCACCACGGTGCGGCAGGTCCCGCCCGACGATCTCGCGTTTGTGGGCGACGGTGACGCCGTCTCGTTCGCGCGGTACCTCGAGGCGGCTGACGCGGGCGCACCGTACGACTTCATCTTCATCGATGGTCGCGCGCGCGCGGCGGCCCTCACGCGGGCGCACGGCCTCCTTGCCCCGGGTGGTGTGGTGGTCCTCCACGACGCCAACCGGGACGCGTACCTCGGTCCCGCCACGCGCTACCCGCAGCAGCTGCTCTTCCGCGACCGCCGCGCGGCGCGTCGGAAGCCGGCGGGGGGGGTCTGGATCGGCAGCATCGACCGCGCGCTGGGGACGCTGCTCGACGTCACCGGGCATCAGCGGCTCTGGCGCTTCTACGCCGGCGCCGGCGCGCTCCTCGCCTGAGGCGGTGCGGCGCACTCG
>DAISWY010000138.1:0-1414 GCA_036826135.1 Gemmatimonadaceae bacterium
GCGCTCGGTGACCTCGCGAAGGATCCGCTGGGCGTCTCGCTCGCCTTCCTGCCCGGCTGGGAGGGGGTCGATCTCCGCTGTACCGTGCGTGGCCTTCCCGCCGACGAGGCGGACGCGCGGCTCGGCGCGGCGACCGCGGCGCTCCGTGAGCGGGTCGGTCGCTGGGTCTATGGCGAGGGGGACGCCGATTTGGCGGCGGTCTGTCTCGAGGAACTGCGGGCGCGAGGGTGGCGCGTGGCGGTGGCGGAGAGCTGCACCGGCGGTGGTCTCGGCGCCCGCTTCACCGCGGTGCCCGGCGCGAGCGACGTGATGCGCGGCGGGGTCATCGCGTACGACAACGCGGTGAAGGTTTCAGTGCTCGGCGTCTCACCGGCGACGTTGACGGCGGTCGGTGCCGTCAGCGAAGAGGTGGCGCGGGAGATGGCGACGGGCGTACGCCCGCGCATCGGGGCCGAGGTCGGGGTCAGCATCACCGGGATCGCCGGGCCCGGGGGCGGCACCACGGAGAAGCCGGTCGGGACCGTCTGCGTCGCGGTGGACGTCGCGGGCGCGGTCCAGAGCCGTCGGACCATCACCATCGGCGACCGGGGTGAGATCCGGCAGCGGAGCGCCCAGCTGGCCCTGGCGCTCCTCCGACAGGCGCTTCGGGATGTCCCGATTGCCCCTCCGGCGGCCTCCCCGTGAGATTTCGCGGATGACTGGCGAACACACCACCACCGATGCCGGCGAGTCGAGCCTCCCCTCGCCGGCTGACGAGATGACGGCGACTGGCGGAGAGGGCAACGTCTCTGACGTCCTGCAGGCGAGCGACGAGGAGGCGGGGCTCGTCGCGGCGGCCCTCGCCGCGCAGGTCGCCGAGCAGAAGGACAAGTACCTCCGCCTCTACGCCGAGTTCGAGAACTTCCGGCGCCGCGCGGCGAAGGATCGGCAGGACGCCGAGCACCGCGGGATGAGCCACCTGCTCAAGGGGATCCTCGACACGATCGACGACATCGCGCGCTTCGCGCACGTCGATCCGGCGACGACCGACGCGCGGACACTCGTCGACGGGGTCGCGCTGGTCGAGCGGAATCTCCTCAAGTCGCTCGCCGGGCACGGCCTCGAGGTCGTGAACCCGGTGGGGGAGCCCTTCGATCCTGCGCGGCACGAGGCGCTCACGACGGCGCCGGCCGAGCGGGCCGAGGAGGATGGGACGGTGGCACAGGTCTACCAGGTGGGGTATGTCCTCGCCGGGACGCTGCTGCGTCCGGCGCGCGTCGTCGTGCGGCAGTGGAACGGCTGAGCGAGGCGCGCGCTCGCCGATGGCCCAACCGGACTTCTACGCCGTCCTCGGGGTGAGCCCCACCGCGGCCGCCGACGAGATCAAGAAGACGTATCGGCGGCTCGCCAAGCAGTTCCATCCCGACACGAACCC
>DAISWY010000138.1:1514-5065 GCA_036826135.1 Gemmatimonadaceae bacterium
ATGTTCGGCGGTGGTGCCCCGCGTCAGCCCGGCCCGCAGAAGGGGCAGGGGGTCGAGACGACGCTCGAGGTGCCGTTCCGCACCGCGGCGCGCGGGGGGAAGGTTCCGCTCGAGTTCGAGCTCGAGGGCCATCACCGGAAGATCCTCGTCACCATCCCGGCCGCGAGCGAGTCGGGCGCGCGCATCAAGCTGCGCGGTCAGGGCGGGGCGGGACGCCGCGGCGGGCCTTCCGGGGACCTCATCGTCACGTTGCAGGTGCAGGCCGATCCGGTCTTCACTCGCGAGGGCCTCGACCTCATCCGCATCGTCCCGATCAACGTGGCGCAGGCGACGCTCGGGGCGAAGCTCACCATCGCGACGCTCGACGAGCGTCAGGTGACCCTCACGCTGCCGGCGGGGACGTCGAGCGGGAAGCGCTTTCGAATCCGGGGGCAGGGGATCGCGTCGGGTGAACGCACGGGCGATCTCCTCATCGAGGCGAAGGTCGTCGCGCCGGAGCGGCTGACCGAGGAGCAGGCGGAGCTGATGCGGCGGTTCGCGGCGGCGGCCGACCTCGAGCTCTGACCGCAGGAGGTCGCGCGGGCACGCGCCGTCAGCGGCGGCGCGACGGACTCAGGCGGCGCGGACGGGGAGGGTGCGGCGTCCGACGGCGATGACGCCACCGCCGAGGACGACGTCGCCGTCGTAGAAGACGGCCGACTGTCCCGGCGCGATGGCGTGCACCGGCGTCTCGAGCGCGATCTCCACGGCATCACCGTCGACGGCGAGCAGGGTGCCAGGCACCGGCGCCGCGCGGTGTCGGACCCGCACCTGCAGCGTCGCGCCCACGGTCGGCGCGGGGTCGACGAGCCACCGCACCGTCGTCGCGCGGAGCCCACGGCCGAGGAGCGCCTCGCGCGGTCCCACGACCACCGCCCGATCCTCCGGGCGCAGGGCGACCACGTAGAGCGGTTCGGTGCGGCCGCCCGGGAGCCCCCGGCGCTGGCCGATGGTGTAGCGCGCGAACCCATCGTGCGTCCCGAGCACGGTGCCATCGAGCGCAACGATTGGACCGGGGGAGAGGGCCGGCGCGTCGGCGGGGAGCTCGCGCTCGAGCACCTTCACGTAGTCGCCGTCGGGGACGAAGCAGATCTCCTGGCTCTCCGGCTTCTCGGCGGTCAGGAGGCCGAGCTCGCGGGCGATGGCGCGCGTCTCCGCCTTGGTGAGGTCGCCGACCGGGAGCATCAGGCGGTCGAGGACGCCGCGGTCGATCCCCCAGAGGAAGTAGGTCTGGTCCTTGGCCTCGTCACGACCGCGCTGCAGGCGACCCTCGGCGAGGCGCGCATAGTGCCCGGTCGCGATCCAGCGTGCGTCGATGGCGTCGGCCTTCGCGAGGAGGTCGCGGAACTTGGTGAAGGTGTTGCAGCGCACGCAGGGGATCGGCGTGCGCCCGGCCGCGTATTCGGCGACGAAGTCCGCGACGACGTCGTGCCCGAACTCATCCTGCAGGTTGAGCACGTAGTGCGGGATGCCGAGGGACTCGGCGACGCGTCGCGCGTCGTTCACGCTGTCGAGGGAGCAGCACGGCCGGTCGGGAATCTCGCCGCCGTCGTGGAAGAGCTTCATCGTGACGCCGACGGCGTCGTAGCCCTGTCGCACGAGGAGTGCGGCGGCGACCGACGAGTCGACGCCGCCGGACATCGCGACGAGGACGCGGCCGCGGGTCACGCGACGCCGGCGAGCCCGCGGGCCTTGGCGACGAGGGCGGGGAAGAGTTCCGCGACGCGCGCGACGTCGTCGGGGCCGTTCAACGAGCCGAAGCTGATCCGGATCGCGGCGTTCGCGAGGTCTGGTGCGACGCCCATCGCGGAGAGCACGTGCGACGGCGTGATGCTCCCGCTCTGGCAGGCGGAGCCGCTGGAGGCGGCGACGCCCTGCAGGTCGAGCGCCATCAGCAGCGACTCGGAGTCGGTGCCCGGGACGGAGACGTTGAGGATGTGCGGCGCGCGCGGCGCCGCTCCTCCGTGCACGACGAGCCCTGGCACCCGTGCGACGAGCGCGGCCTGGAGCGCGTCGCGCATCGCCTCGTAGGTGCGCCAGTGCGCCTCGCGCTCGGCCACCGCGAGCTCCATCGCTCGGGCGAGCCCGACGGCCGCGGCCACGTTTTCGGTGCCCGGCCGACGGCCACGATCCTGCGAGCCGCCGAAGAAGAGGGGCTCGAGGGGGGTCCCGCGCCGGATGTAGAAGGCGCCGATCCCCTTCGGGGCGCCGAGCTTGTGGCCGCTCACCGAGGCGAAGTCGAAGGGGATCGTGCGCGCGTCGACCTCGACCTTGCCGAAGGCCTGCACGGCGTCGGTGTGGAAGAGGGCGCCCTGCGCCTTCGCGAGGGCCGCGAGCTCGGCGATCGGCTGCACGACCCCCGTCTCGTTGTTCACCCACATCAGGGAACAGACCGACGTGTCGGTACCGAGTTTGGCCTGGGCGTCGGCGAGGTCGATGCGGCCGGTGGTGTCGATGCGGAGGAGCCGCTCCTCGGCGCCTTCCTTCGCCGCCTGGTGTGCGGCGACGAGGACCGCCTTGTGCTCCGTCGGCGAGGTGACGACCGCGCGTTTGCCTTGGGCCTTCAGCACACGCCAGGCACCGAGGACGGCGAGGTTGTCGGATTCCGTCCCGCCGCTCGTGAAACAGACCTCGTCCGGCGCGGCGCCAAGGCACTGCGCGACGCGCTCTCGGGCCTCGTCGAGCGCGGCCCGGGCCTCACGTCCCCAGCGGTGAGTGGACGAGGGGTTGCCGAAGCGCGGGCCGAAGAAGGGGCCCATCGCGTCGAAGACCTCGGAGCGGACCGGGGTCGTGGCGGCGTGGTCGAGATAGATCGGGGGAGCGCCCATAGGTGGGAATATAGGCCGCCCCTCGACCTGCTGGTGGGGGGGCACCAGGGGGTCTAGGTTCCCGCCCATGGCGACCGAGAGGCCCGTCCGGCTGGGCGATCCGCCGCCCGCGCGGCGTACCCTGCGCATCGAGATCAAGAAGACACACGACGGCCGGCCGAGCCTCGCCTGCGTCCGGGCCGACGCGTCACGCACGTGGGCCCGCGTGCATCCCTTCCTGCCGACGCACGATCTCGCGCACTACGCGGTGGAGAGCGTTCTCGGCATCGATGACGCGTTCTTCGGCCTCATCGCACAGGGGTGGGCCATCGACGACTTCGCCTCGCCCGGCGTGGTGCGCCGCCTGCCGGCGGCGGCGATGTATGTGGAGCGGATTGTCGGATATGTCGAGCGCGGGATGGCTCCCGATGCTGCCGCCCTCGCATCGGCGCTCGCTCTCGACGGCACCGCGGCCGCGGAACCGACGGGGGCGGCCGGGGCTGCGTTTCCGGCCGTCACCGAGGAACAGCTCGCGGCCATCACTGCGCTCCGCGCGGCGTGCATCGCCGAGTGGCGGGCGCTTCCACCCGGTGAGACGTTGCGGCTCACCTTCCCCGCGACCCCGGCCTGAACTGGCGCGGGGTGCAGGGCGGGCGAGGGGCTATCGCTTCGCTCCGGTCAGGTGGGTGTCGAACCAGGCGATCC
>DAISWY010000139.1:0-4915 GCA_036826135.1 Gemmatimonadaceae bacterium
GTGATCCGATCGACGTGGCCACGGCGCGCATCCAGCACGCGGGGTATGAGCGGTTGCTCGGGGTCCTCGGCTGCGAGGTGCGCCGCGTGGCAGCGGCCCCCGCGCATCCTGATGCGGTCTTCATCGAGGACACCGCGGTCGTGGTAGATGAGATCGCCGTCATCACTCGTCCCGGGGCCGCGTCGCGGCGCGGGGAGACCGGCGGGGTCGAGGCCGCGCTCGCCGGGCTCCGGCCGTTGGCGCGGATCGTCGAACCCGGCACCCTCGACGGCGGCGACGTGCTGGTCGTGGGTCGTCGTGTCTTCGTCGGCCGCACCGCGCGCACCAACGACGCCGGAATCGCTCAGTTGCAGGCGCTCCTCGCCCCGCACGGCTACGACGTGATCGCGGTCGATGTGACCGGCTGCCTGCACCTCAAGAGCGCCGTCACCGCCCTTGATGACGCCACGGTGCTCGTGAATCCCGCGTGGGTCGACGCGGCGTTGTTCGCGCCGCTCGCGGCGGTCGATGTCCATCCCGAGGAGCCGATGGCGGCGAATGTCCTCCGGGTCGGTGACCAGCTGCTCTACGCCGAGGCGTATCCGCGGACCCGCTCACGGCTCGAGGATCGTGGCTATCGGCTACATCTCGTCGATGCGAACGAGCTCGCGAAGGCGGAGGGCGCGGTGACCTGCTGCTCGCTGATCCTGCGGAACGTCGTCGCGTGAACGGCACGAACGGCGGCGCTCGGTGTGTCGTCTCGGCGATCGCGTCGCTTACCCTCCTGGCGCTCGCGCCGCGGCTAGCTGCACAGCAGGGCGATCCGCCAGCGTCTTCGACGCCGGAGGTCTCGGCGGTGCGGCTCCCAACAGGCGTGACGGCGCCCCGGCTCGACGGACGGCTCGACGATGCCGCCTGGGGCACGGTGGAGCCGCTGGACGACCTGCGCCAGCGCGAGCCGCTGGAGGGTGTCCCGGCGACGGAGCGCACGATCGTACGCGTGCTGTACGACGCGACGACGCTGTATGTGGCGGTCGAGGCGCTGGACCGTGACCCGGCGGGCGTCGTGGCCCGCATCCTGGAACGCGACCGGGTGCTCGAAACAAGCTTCGACGGCAGTCCCGTCTTCGGCGGGGACGACGGCGTCGCCCTGCTGATCGACGGGATGCACGACCATCGGAACGCGATGGTCTTCGCCACGAATCCGAACGGCGCCGAGTTCGACGCACTCATCACGGATGAAGGCCGCGAGTTCAATGTCGACTGGCGCGGCATCTGGCGCGTCGTGGCGGCGCGCACGGCCACCGGGTGGGCCGCCGAGTTCGCGATTCCGTTCCGCTCACTGCGATATCGTGGTGAGGCAGACACCTGGGGCTTCAACGTTTACCGTATGGTGCGGCGCAAGAACGAGGAGGCGCTCTGGGCGGGATGGACCCGGAGTGGCGGCGGCTTCGCCCGCGTGAGTCTCGCGGGGCACCTCGTCGGCCTCGCGGGCCTGCCGCGTCCGCGCAAAACGGTCGAGGTCCGGCCCTATCTCCTCGGTGGCGGGGACGCCGTCCGAGCGGACGACGCCTGGCAGACGACGGCGCGCCGGGGACTCGGCGGTGAGCTCAAAGCCCAGGTGTCGGACGGGCTCGTCCTCGACGCCACGGTGAACACCGACTTCGCCCAGGTCGAGGCCGACAACGTCCAGGTGAATCTCGGGCGATTCTCGCTCTTCTTCCCGGAGAAGCGGGAGTTCTTCCTTGAGAACGCGGGCATCTTCGAATTCGGGGCCCGCGAGCTCTTCGGTCCTCCGCCGTTCCTGCTCTTCTTCTCCCGGCGGATCGGCATCGCCGAGGATGGCCCCGTCGCCGTGCGCGGCGGGGCGCGGCTCACCGGGCGCGTCGGCGGCCAGACGGTCGGACTGCTCTCGATGGTGACCGATGCGACGGCGGATGTCCCCGAGGAGCGCTTCACCGTCGCGCGTGCGAAGCGGGACATCGGCGGTAACAACTACGTGGGCGCGATGCTCACCGACCGCCGGCGCGACGGCGCCGCGAACACGGCGGGCGGCGTCGACTTCAGCCTCTGGCCGACGCAGGTCGTGAACGTGCAGGGGTTCGTCGCGCAGACCGGCACGGCGGGACCGGGCGGCGAGGGCGGCGCGCAGCGGATCGCGGTGAATGCGCAGACGGGCGTCTACGGCCTCTCGCTCCAGCACCTGCGCATCGGCGAGGAGACCGACGCCCAACTCGGCTTCATCACGCGACGGAACATCCAGCAGACGGGGGGCTCGACGCGTCTTACCTGGCGCCCGGGGGTGCTCGGCCTGCGCACGCTGAACTGGCTCACCTTCAGCGACTACATCGCGCGCATCGATGGCGGGCTGCAGGACTGGCGGGTGGCCAACGCCCTCGACCTGACCTTTAACTCCGGAGCGAGCGTCACGGTCTACCGGCGCCTCGGGGCCACACGCCTCGATGAGGGGTTCAACATCGCCGACCGCCTCGCCGTCCCCGCCGGCGCCTTCGACGATCACGTCACGGGGGCGTCCGTCTCGAGCAACCCAGCGCGCGCCGTGCGGTTCGGTGTCAATGGTGAACGCAACACGGTCTACGGCGGCGCCTTCACCACGGCGAGCGCCGATCTGGTTGCCCGTCTGGGGGTGAACCTCGGCCTCGCGGTGAACGGGCAGCGATCGTGGGTCCGCGTGCCGAGCGGAGCGCTCCGCTCCGATATCGTCTCGCTGCGCGCCGGCTGGGCCTTCAGCACGCAGATGTTCCTCAACGCGCTGGTGCAGTACAACGGGCTCGATCGCGCGCTCTCCTCAAACCTGCGCTTCCAGTACATCTTCCGCCCCGGGAGCGACCTCTTCCTCGTCTTCAATGAGACACGTGGGACGCCGCTGGACCCGTGGGCGGCGCAGGACCGCGGCGTGCGGGTGAAGCTGGCGTATCTCCGAAGGCTCTGACGCGCCTCGGGCCCGGACGGCGACGCGCCGTCCGAGCCCGATTCACGCCTATCGTCAGATCAACGCCGCGGCGCGCTGCTCACGCCGATCTAACTACGCGCTGCGGCGCACCGGTGTCATCACGTTCTGGTTGGCCGCGAGCTCCTCGTCGAGGCGCCCGCACATCAACTCGCAGAGCTGGAGCACCCGCGCGTCGGCAAGCGCGTAGTCGACGAACATCCCGCGCTTGCTGCGTGAGACGAACCCCGCGGCGTGCAGCTGCTGCAGGTGTTTCGAGAGATTGGCCTGGCCGAGCCCGGTCAATCCGACGAGCTGTGTGACCGTGCACGGCCCATCCTCCAGCGCGTGCAGGATGCCGAGCCGCGCCGGCTCCCCGAGCGCGCGGAACCGTCCCGCGACGAGGTCGAGGAGGGCCGGCGTCGGGGTGCGCCGCATCGACGAGGCCCGGGCCGGGGTGGCCCGAGTCGTCGTGGCGTGGCGCACCGCTCGGCGGGCGCTCATCGCTTGGCGCCCACCTCGGTGGGGAGGAGCTTGATGACAACGAGGAAGACCGCCGAGACCGCTACCGCCAGCACGAAGGGCGATATGTGGGTCACATCCGCGAGAGTGATCTTCCCGAAGTCGGCGACCTTCACGATCGGCGCGATCAGCGTCGTATAGACGAGCGTGAAGACCAGCGCGCCCACGACGCCACCCAGCACCGCGACCATCGCGTCCTTGCGCCCCTCGCCGATGCCGACCACCGACGTGCCGGGGCAGTAGCCGCCGATACCGAAGCCGACGCCGAAGACGAGGCCGCCGAGGAGCACGCCGAGCACATAGGTCGGCTTCACATCGAAGTGGAGTGCCGAGGGGATCACGAGGTTCAGTGCGTAGACCAGCACCATCCCCACCGCCATCGTGAGCGCCATGAACTTGATGACAGAGAGGTTCTCGAGGCGGAGATTGCGGGCGATCATCCCCGGGCTCGAGGCGCGCACGCGCTGGATGAAGAAGCCCATCGCCACGCCGATGAGAAGGCCGTAGAACGCGGTCATTATCAGGCTCCCGCCGCGACGTGGCGGCCCTTGAGGACTTTGGCGGTGAAGATGCCGGTCGCGAAGACCCCGGCCGCGAAGATGAACCCGCTCACGGAGAGCTGGGTGATGCCGGAGATGATGTGCCCACTCGTGCAGCCGCCGGCGATGCGGGCGCCGAAGACGATCAGGAAGCCACCGATGAAGGCGTCACGGTAGCGCCGGGCCGGCGTCTTCTCCGAGGGATGGATCATCTCGCAGGCCGGCGCCTTCTCGCGGTTGAGCCGCGCACCGAGGAACCCGCCCGCCAGCAGACCGATCACGAGGTAGGTCTCGGTCTTGGCGAAGAGGTCGCCCATCTTCACCAGATAGGGGTTCGCCGCCGCGTAGTCCGGCGCGACGAGCGTCAGGAGTTCCCCGATGAATCGCGGGTAGGTGCCCGAGACGCCAATCGGGCCCCACGCGAGGATCGAAAGGGTGCCGAGGATCCCGAAGAGGATGCCGTAGAAGACCCACGGGGTCTTCCCGGTCGAACTGTCGATGGTTGTGGTCATACGTCGTGAACGTGGTGAGAGAGTGGGTCGCCGGGCTGGGTTGCCGTGATTCGTCTACCGAGAGGTTGCCGTCAGTCGCGGTCCTGGCCGCCAGCCTCGGCGGACCAGACGAAGCGGTCGACGTACGGCATCTTGACCGCCCGCAGGGAAGCGGCGTCGAGCGTCGATCCCTCGGGGATCACCCCGTCTGCGGCGAGGAGATAGGCTGTCAGGGCGTACACCTGATCGGCGGTCAACGATCCCGGGGCCGTGAGCGGCATCGCACGCCGGATGTAGTCGAAGAGCGTCGTCGCATAGGGCCAGTAGTTGCCGATGGATTTCGCTCGCTTGAAGTCCTCGGCGAAGGCGAAGTCCTCCGCCTTCGGATCGCGCCCGAGGAGACGCGGGAAGGCGGGCGGCATCCCGGCGCCGTC
>DAISWY010000140.1:0-4907 GCA_036826135.1 Gemmatimonadaceae bacterium
ACGCCACCCGCGGGATGCGCGGGGTGAACGTCGAGTGCGGCGGACCGCGGGGCTGCCTCATCAAGATGGCCCGCACCTCGCCGGGGTGTTACCCGCAGTACGTGGTCGACGGCCGCCCCGACAACGCCTTCGGCCCGTACATCCCGGTCCGTGACATCGAGGGGCTCGAGGTCTACACCGGTGCCTCCGATGTGCCCGGCGAGTTCGCCGGGACCGATGCCGGCTGCGGCGTCGTCGTCATCTGGACCACCTCGGGGCCCGTGAAGCCGACGCCGCGGCCCTAGAAGCTTCCGCCCAGCGCGATCGCGTTCAGGACCACCCGGTCGAGCGCACGCCACCAGCCCCGGAACATCGGCTCGTTGGCGAAGAGCACCACATGGCCCGCGCCGACGCTTTCCTCTGCGATGAGGGTCGTGCCGCGCAGGAGCCGCTCCGTCTGGTCCGGGAAGACGAACCCCGCCCGACGGAGCGGACCGGTGGTCGGGAAGACCGCGACATTCCCGCCCTCCCGCGAGAGGCCGTAGCGATCGCTCCCGCTCTGCATCACCTGCATCCGTTGCCGGTCGAGGCCAAGCGTGAGCCAATGCGTGAGGTCGAAGACCGCATCGAAATGCGTCCCAGGGATGTCCGCGAGCTCGTCGGCACAGGCGCCGGGGCTGACGGCGGCCTTCAGGGAGTCGGCGGGGGCGAGCGTCGCGGGCGCGGACTTCGCGTCCCGCCGCGGCTCGCAGGAGAGGCGGCGCATCGTGGTGAGACCGACATCCTCGCGCGTGGCCCAGCGCGTCGCCCCACCGAAGGTGACGAGCGTCCCGCCTCCCTCCACCCAGCGCTTGAGCGCCTCGCCCCGTCCGAGACGATTCAGGCTTCCGCTCGGGACCACGATGACAGTGAACGCGCTGAGGTCACCGGAGAGCGCATCGGTCGTGATCGGGGTGAAGCGGATCCCGTAGCGCTGCTCGAAGCTCCACCAGATGGCACCGTATGAGCCTTGGCCGATCCCGACGTCACCGACGAGCGCGATGCGCGGGGCGGTGAGCGCGACCACCTCCGAGGAGCCGGTGCCGTACTGCGCCGTCTCCGGGAAGGCGGTGGGGACGCCGCGCACTTCGACACCGGCGGCCCGCGCGAGCGCGTCGAGGCGGGCAGGGAGGGTCCCGTCGTTGCGGGAGGCGCGAATCACCCAGGTGCCACGCGGCCACGTCACGGCGCCGGTCTGGATGGACTTCGCGGCGATGGAGACGCGATACCCTTCCTGCAACAGCTGGATCGCGAGCTTCGCGGCGCCGTCGCGGTCGTTCTGCCAGAGGAAGGCGGAGGCGCCGTCAAGGCCAGCGATGAGGCCGCCAGGGATTTCGTGCGGGAGGACCTCGCCATTCAGCCGCGGCCCATTGGTGAGGGAGAGCGGGGTGCCGGAGACAGTCTGGGCATCCTCCGTCCACCAGGCGTCGACGCCGTAGGCGATCGGGAGGGACCAGGCGGAGACGTCGTAGAACTCGTACCCCTCGGTGTCGGCGGCGTCCGGGGCGCGCTGCTGATTGCGGGCGAACCGGTCGTACTGATTCTTCCGGAAGACGGGGTCGAGCTCCGGCTCCGGCTCAAGGATGGCCTTGGCGACCTTCCCCTGCGGCTGGGCGAGGTCGACCACATAGCTGCCGGCGGGGAAGCTCTGCGCTCCCACGGCATCGGTGGCGTAGTCGTGGGCGCGGGTGCTCGCGGTCGGCGCCGTGGTCCGGGTCACCTCGACGCCGGCGCGCAGGAGGGCGGCGGCGAGTTCGGCGGCCCGGGCGGGGTCGCTCCCTGGGGTGAAGACGACGCGCTTCATCGTCCCGGTGCGCCCCTCGGACACGGCGCGCTGCCGGAAGCCCGCGTAGTCACGCACGAGGTCGCGCGCGCCGCCGGCTCCGGTCTCGAAGGTGGCGAGCGCGGCGGTGTAGTGCTTGGCGATTCCGTCGCGGAGCGAGAGGAGCGTGCCATCCTCTCGCCGCTTCAGGAGGGCGGGCCCGCCGTCGGTCTCGTAGGTGGTCCCCATCGCGCCGGTGAGGGAGGGCCAGGTGTCGTAGTAGCCCGGGTAGTAGAGGTCGTAGTTGTCGCGGACGAAGTAGAACCAGCCGTAGCGGTCGAAGGCGGCGGCGTTCCCGCGACCGACGCGCTCCGCCCAGGCGAACGGCCACCCCGAGACGTTCGCATTCACCGGCCGCGCCGCCGGCGCCATGAAGTAGGTGCTCACGTAGCCGTGCAGGTCGGCGGTGATCATCGGGTGCCAGCGCAGCATCCCACCGACGACCGCCTGCACCTCACGCTGGGTCATCGCCATCAGGTCCCGGTTCATGTCGAACCGGTAGTGGTTGTACCGGCCGGCGATGCTCCACGGCTGGCCGCGCTGCTGCTCCATCGCCTGCCGCTCGGGGCTCCCGACGGCGATCGAGTTGCTCCAGACCGCGAAACGCTCATGGCCGTCGGGGTTCGAGCTCGGGTTGATCACGACGACGGCGTTCTTGAGCAGGGCGACGGTGGCGGGGTCCTCGGTGGCGGCGAAGTGGTAGAGGAGCTGCATCGACGCCTCGAAGCCGGGCACTTCGTCGCCGTGCACCGAGCCCGAGAACCAGATGACCGCCGGGGTGCGCGCCGCGACCGCCTGGAGCTGCGCCGGCGTCGCCCCGCGGGGGTCGGCGAGGCGATCGAGGTCGGCGCGGATGGCGTCGAGCCGGGCGATGTTCTCCGGCGTGGAGACGAGGTAGATGCGCATCGTGCGGCGCTCACTGGTGACCCCGATCTCCTCGACACGGACGCGGTCCTTGGCTGCCTCCGCGATGGCGAGGAGCACGCGTTCCTGTCGGTCGTACTGGGTATGCCACGAGCCCACGGGGTACCCGAGAATCGTCTCGGGGCGCGGAACGCCCGCGCGGTAGGGCGCGTGCCCGTAGAAGGTGAAGGCGCGGTCGTCGCGGATCGAATCGACGGGGAGTCGCGTCTGGGTGTGGGCGGGCGTGGTGCCCGTCGCGGCGCAGGCGAGGAGTGCGAGCAGGAGACGGCGCATCGGCGGGGAGGGCTGGGGTGGAGACGTCGGGGACCGGCGGGCGGTGTCGGGCGTCACTCGGCCGCGAACGGTGCCGCTGGGGTCGTCAGCGACCGTCAGCGACCGTCGTCGGTCAGAACTCGAGCTGCGTGCCCAGCTCGACCACCCGATTGGGGGGGAGCTGGAAGTACTCGGAGGCGGAGCGTGCGTTGCGGGACATCAGGGCGAAGAGCCACTTGCGGACGATGTTCATCGAGCCGCCACCCTTCTTCCAGGCGCCGCGGGTGGGGATGAGGACCTCGCGTCCCAAATAGTACGAGGTGTCGAGCGGTCGCGCGGCGATCCCGGAGTCCCGGCACTTCTGGAGGACCTCCTTCACGTCGGCCGATTCCATGAAGCCGTAGTGCGCGACGACGCGGAAGAACCCCTGGCCGAGGGCCTCGATCTGCACACGATCCTTCCGGGGCACCTCAGGAATCTCGTCGGCGGCGATCGAGAGGAGGATGACCGTCTCGTGCAGCACCTTGTTGTGCTTCAGGTGATGCAGGAGGACGACCGGCACGCCGGTGGTCTCGGAGGTCATGAAGACCGCGGTGCCCGGGACGCGGACCGGGGTACGGCGCTGGATGTCCTCGAGGAAGGTCTCGAGGGGGAGGGCCATCTCGGTGACCCGCTCCTTGAGGATCTCCCGGCCGCGCTTCCAGCTCGTCATCAGGACGAAGAGGAAGACGCCGAGCGCGAGCGGGACCCAGCCGCCGTGGGCGATCTTGACCACATTCGCGCCGAGGAAGGCGATGTCCACACCGAGGAAGACTGCCGTGATCACCAGGGCCCGCACCACGGACATCTGCCAGCGCGCCGTGCAGACGGCGAAGTACAGGATCGACGTGATCGCCATCGTCCCGGTGACCGCGATGCCGTAGGCGGCGCCCAGCGCCGCGGTGGACTGGAAGCCGAGCACCACCAGGAGGGTGCCCACGCCGAGCGCGACATTCACCTCGGGCACATAGATCTGGCCGAACTCCTTCGCGGAGGTGTGCCGGATGGTCATCCGCGGGCTGTACCCGAGCTGGATGCACTGCTGGGTGAGTGAGAACGCGCCGGAGATCAACGCTTGCGAGGCGATGACGGCCGCCGAGGTGGCGATCACGATCATCGGGTAGAGCAGGGTGCGCGGCACCAGGAGATAGAACGGGTTCTCCGCGGCACTGGGATCGCGGAGCAGCAGCGATCCCTGTCCGAAGTAGTTCAGCACGAGGGCGGGCAGGACGAGCCAGAACCAGGCCGCGCGAATCGGTCGCCGGCCGAAGTGGCCCATGTCCGCGTACAGCGCTTCTGCGCCCGTGACGGCCAGCACCACCGCCCCGAGGGCGAGGAACCCCTTGTGCCCGAGGGTCTGGAAGAAGCGGACGCCCCAGATTGGGTTGATCGCGACCAGCACATCGGGGTGGCGGATGACCTCGGCCAGGCCGACCGCGCCGATGGAGAAGAACCAGACCAGCATCATCGGCCCGAAGAAGACGCCCACCTTGTGCGTCCCGGAGCGTTGCACGGCGAAGACGCCGATGAGGATGCCGATCGTGAGGGGGACGACGAGGGTCAGCGCCGCCGGCGAGACGACCTCGAGCCCCTCCATCGCGCCGAGCACCGACATCGCGGGTGTGATGATCCCATCGCCGTACAGGAGAGCCGCCCCGAAGAGGGCCAGGGTCACGAGGATGCCGCGTTTGGCCCGCGGGGTGCCATCGTCGCGGATGAGCAGCGCGAGCATCGCGAGGATGCCGCCCTCGCCGCGGTTGTCCGCCCGGAGGATGAAGACGATGTACTTCACGCTGACCACGAGGATCAGCGACCAGAGCACGAGGGAGAGGACGCCGTACACCGTGGCGGG
>DAISWY010000141.1:0-4851 GCA_036826135.1 Gemmatimonadaceae bacterium
GCATCGCGTAGCCCCCCCCGCCCCCGGCGCGATAGTTGTTGACCGCGACGGTGAAGGAGTCGGTGTCCACAATCGGTCGCCCGCGGACCTCGAGGCGCGTGATGCGCTGGCCGACGGGCCGACCGAGGTCCATCTCATACGTCGCGCCGGCGAGCAGATCGAAGTTGTACCCGGGGATCCGCGGGTCGGGGACCGCGCGCAGCCCGCCGCGCCCATCCGCCTCGACCAGCCAGTAGCGGGCGCTGTGCTCGAGGAAGGCCCGGACCTGCGCCCCCGTCAGGCGAAGCGCGCGCAGCGTGTTCTCGTACGGATAGAGCTGCGCGATCTGCGCGACCGTCACCGGCCCGGCGGGGATCGTCGCGTCCAATGTGAACGCCGAGGCGATGCTCAGGTCGGCGCCGGTGGCGCGGCGCTGCGTCTCCTGGATCAGGTCGATGAGCGGCACGTCGCGCACGCGCGCGGAGTCGGTGCGGAACTCGCCCGCGGCGCGGCCGATCACCGCCGTCGAATGCGCGATCGCCGCGCGGTGCGCGCGCTCCACGGCGCGCACGACCGTCGGATGCTCCGCGTGCCCGCGCGCCTGGACGAGCGCGCCCCGCTTCGTGACCACGCGCCAGCGCGGCGTGCCCGCCGCGCTAGGAGTCCCGCCCCGCGCCAACGCGATGGTGGCGGTGGCCACGCTCGTCGCCCAGTTCCGGGCCTGGATCACCAGAACCCCACCGATGGTGGAGTCCGCCACCTCGCGATGCGAGTGGCCCACGACCAACACATCGATGCCGGGCACCTCACGCGCCACGCGCGCCATCGGGTTCTCGCTCGCGACCCCCGTCGAGACGGAGTCGTACGAGGCCTCCCCGTCGAGCCCCGCGTGGGCGACCACGATGACCAGGTCCGCCCCGGCCGCGCGAACCCGCGCGACCTCCCCCGCCACGGCCGACTGGATGTCCCGGACCGCGACTCGGCCCCGGAGGTGGTCCCGGTCCCAGACCATCGCCCCGGGGTTGGTGACCCCGATGATGGCGACCTGCACACCTTCACGGGTCACGATGGTGGAGCCCGGGAACGCCCGCCCGCCGTCGAGACGGTCCGCGTTCACGGCGAGGAACGGGAAGCGCGCCTGCGCGCGGGCCCGGTCAAGGGTCGGGACGCCGTAATTGAACTCGTGGTTCCCGATGGCCGCCGCGTCGTATCGCATCGCGTTCATTGCCGCGACGACCGGGCTCGGCGCCGTCGAGTCGACG
This sequence comes from Gemmatimonadaceae bacterium, assembly GCA_036826135.1. GTDB lineage: Bacteria > Gemmatimonadota > Gemmatimonadetes > Gemmatimonadales > Gemmatimonadaceae > Pseudogemmatithrix. The sequence continues at coordinate 1,242 of DAISWY010000141.1, forward strand.
CGTGCCGCCACGTAGGTCATCGGGTTCCCCTGGAGCAGGTCACCCGCATCCACGAGGATCACGCGGCCCGGTGCCGCACGCCGGAGGGAGTCGACGATGGTCGCCGCCCGGGCCAGCCCACGGACGGGATCGGCGGCATTCGCGTAGTAATCCCAGGCGCGCAGGCGACCATGGACGTCGGTGGTCGCGGCGAGGGTCAGCTCGACGGTCGTTTGGGCCGTCGCCGCTGGGGGCGTGCAGAGCGCGGCGACACAGGCCGCCAACCAGAGACGGGACATGCTCAAAGGTAGCGGCAGTCGGGCCGACGTCGGGAGGCCGCGTTGCCCCGCCGTCGGGGCGCGGCGAATTTGGAGGAGGTGCTGGACCGCCGATACAGGACCGTGACGCGTCCAACCCTTCGGTCCGACCGCGGTGCGACCGAGCTTTAGCGGCCTCCCTCCATCCGATGACGTGAACCCTCTCCTGATTGGCATCGCCGGTGGATCCGGATCCGGCAAGTCGACCGTCGCGCGGCGAGTCGCGGAGGCGCTCAGCGGCTCCCGGGTCGCCTTCGTCGACATGGATGCGTACTACCGGGACCATCCGCACCATTCGATGGAGGAACGACGGCGCATCAACTGGGATCATCCCGACGCCTTCGACCTCGACCTCCTCGCCGCGCAGCTCAGTGCGCTGCGCGCTGGCATGCCGATCGACAAGCCCGTCTACGATTTCGTGTCGCACCGCCGGAGCGCCGCAGTCGTCCGCATCGAGACCGCCGACGTCGTCGTCGTCGACGGGATCCTCCTCCTCGTCGATGAGCGCATCCGCGCCGCCTGCGACGTCAAGGTGTTCGTCGATACGGAGGCGGACATCCGGCTCGTCCGGCGCATCCGGCGCGATATGGCCGTCCGCGGGCGCCCCCTCGACGAGATCCTCGAGCAGTATCTCACCACGGTGCACCCGATGCATCAGCAGTTCGTCGAGCCGAGCAAGCGTCACGCCGACCTGATCATCCCCCACGGCGGCGAGAACGCCGTCGCCACCGACCTGCTCGTCGCGATGATCCGGCGGCGACTGACCGACGCGACCCCATGACCAGCGTCGCCCCGGAGACGGAACGCATTCTCGTCGTCGATGACGAGCCGGACATCGTCGCGCTCGTCGTCTACCATCTGGCCAAGGCGAAGTACCGGGTCTCGTCCGCCGCGTCCGGCCCCGATGCCCTCGCGCTCGCGAAACGCGAGCGCCCAGCTCTCGTCGTGCTCGACCTGATGCTCCCCGGGATGAGCGGCTTCGACGTCCTCGCTCGCCTGCGGCAGGATCCGGATACCTCCGGCGTGGCGGTTCTGATGCTGACCGCACGCAAGGACGAACCCGACCGCATCCGCGGGCTGGAACTCGGCGCGGACGATTACCTCACGAAGCCGTTCAGCCCGCAGGAGCTCGTGCTCCGGGTCGCCGCGATCCTGCGCCGGGTGAGCACCGGCGGAGAGGTCGTGGACTCGCTCCACATCGGCCCGATTCGCATCGACCGGTCCGCCCATCGCGTCTGGGTGGATGCGGAGGAGCTCGAACTCACCCCGACCGAGTACAAGTTGCTCCTGATGCTCGCCGAGCGCCGAGGGCGCGTGCAGGCGCGGACCCATCTGCTCGAGACGGTCTGGGAGGCGGCGCCCGACATCCAGACGCGCACCGTCGATATGCACGTGCAGCGCCTGCGCACGAAGCTCGGCGCCGCGGGGGATCTGGTCGAGACGGTCCGCGGCTTCGGCTACCGACTCCGCGCGCCGGGCGCCTGACCCACGGTGCGGCTCACCCAGCGGCTCCTCCTCGGCGCGCTCCTCATCGTCGCCTTCCTCGCGACGCTGATTGTGATCGTCGTGGATCGGCAGATCGGGGCCCGGCTCAGCGACGACGCGCAGACCTTTCTCTCCCGCGAAGCCCGACTCGTCGGGGACCTGTGGGGACGTGACCAGGCCGACCCGGACGCGCTCGCCGATCGTGTCGGCACTGCCCTCGGCCGACGCGTGACGCTCGTCGCGACCGACGGCGCTGTCGTCGGGGATTCCGAGTTCGACGGGGATTCCCTCGCGGCCTTACAGAACCACCTCGCCCGCCCTGAGATCTCCACGGCGCTGCAACGCGGCGTGGGGATGTCCCGCCGGCCCTCGCCGTCGACCGGCGATGTCGAACTCTACGTCGCCGTCGCGGTTCCGGACCTCGGCGTCGCCCGCGTCTCCCTCCCCACCCGGAGCTTGGACGCGGTCGTCGCCTCCGCCCGTGCGCGCATCCTCACCGCGTCGCTGCTCGCCCTCGGCGGGGCCCTGCTGATCGCCTTCTTCTTCTCGCGATCCGTCTCCCGCCCCGTTGAGGAGCTGCGAGATGTCGCGCGTGCGCTCGCCGACGGAGATCTGACCCGGCGCCCGACCCTCGCTGCCCCTGGCGAGGTCGGTGAGCTGGCCGTGGCCCTCCGACGACTCGCCGAGCAGCTCTCCGCCCGGCTCCGTGCCCTCGAAGCGGATGAGACCCTCCTCCTGCAGCTGACGGAGTCGCTGAACGAGGGGGTCATCGCGGTGGACACGGCGCAGCAGGTCGTGCGCATCAATGAGACCGCCCGTCGCCTCCTGGGGGTCCGGGCGCCCTTGCCGTTCCCCGTTGACATCCTTCCGCGCGAGGTCGTGCTGCGCGATGCCATGCTCGCAGCCTTCGCCGGTGAAACCACGGAAGATGCTGAACTCGTGGTCGCCGGCCGGACGCTGAACGTCACGGCGCGCCCGCTCGATGAAGGGGGGGCCGTTCTCGCGCTCTTCGACCTGACCCGTGTGCGACGGCTCGAGGCCGTCCGCCGTGACTTCGTCGCCAATGTCTCACACGAGCTACGGACCCCGCTGACGATCGTCGGCGGGTTCGCCGAGACGCTGAGTGAAGGGGACGTCCCCGCCGATGTGATGCAGCAGTTCGCCGCTCGGATCCTTGGCAACACGCGCCGGATGCAGCGGATCGTCGATGATCTGCTCGACCTCTCGCGCATTGAGTCGGGGGGGTGGGTGCCGAATCCGGCGGAGCTCGAGTTGCGCGGTATCGCGGCTGAAGTGATCTCCGCCGCTCGCGATGCCGCCGCGGCCAAGGGGCTAACCCTCTCGCTTGTCCTCGCCCCGGATGCAGGGGTCGTCTATGCCGACGGCACCGCGGTCCGCCAGGTCTTGGGGAACCTCGTCGACAATGCGGTGCGTCACACCGCGACGGGGGAGGTCACCCTCTTCTCCAGGGTCCATCCGCGGGGCGTCGAGGTCGGGGTGCGCGATACGGGGGTCGGCATCGCCCCGGAGCACCTGCCGCGCATCTTCGAGCGGTTCTACCGTGTCGACCCGGGCCGCTCGCGCGAACAGGGCGGGACAGGGCTCGGACTTTCGATCGTGAAGCACCTGGTGGAGGCGCACGGCGGCCGGGTCCGCGCGGAAAGCGTGGTCGGCGAGGGCTCCACGATCTTTGCCCTGTTCCCGGCCCGCACGAGCTGACGGCCCACAGGGGGGCGAGCGCACGACACCGCCCCCTCAGCTGCGAAAGTCACGGGCCGTTACACGTCCGTGACGATTCCGTCGGGGACCCGGTACCGGCCTCGGGGAGC
>DAISWY010000142.1:0-4828 GCA_036826135.1 Gemmatimonadaceae bacterium
GTCTGGCGATGGCGCTCTGCGGCGCCGCGCGCATCGAGGATCTCACCGCCGACCTCATCGGCTGATGTCCTGGGCGCAGCGGTACGACCCCCTCGGCTCCGTCCCGCTCTCGACCGCCCTTGCACTGCTGCCCGTCGTCGTCCTGCTCGGCCTCCTCGCGTCGCATCGCGTGCGGGCGCACCACGCCGCCCTCGCGGGCCTCCTGACCGCGCTCGGCGTCGCCGTGCTCGGCATCGGGATGCCGATCGGCCTCGCCGGCCGCGCCGCACTCTTCGGTGCCGCGTACGGGCTCTTCCCCATCGGCTGGATCCTCGTGAACGTCCTCGCGCTCTACCGACTGACGGTGGAGCGCGGCCACTTCGCCGTCGTGCAGGGGAGCATCGCCAGCGTGACGACGGACCGCCGGCTCCAACTCGTCCTCGTCGCCTTCTGCTTCGGCGCCTTCTTCGAGGGAGCCGCGGGCTTCGGCACCCCGGTCGCGGTGACCGTCGCGATCCTCATCGGCCTCGGCTTCCCCGCCCTCGACGCCAGCATCTACTCCCTCATCGCGAACACCGCGCCTGTCGCCTTCGGTGCGCTTGGCACGCCGCTCATCGCGTTGCAGGGGGTGACAGGACTCGACCTCCGGGCGCTCTCGGCGATGGTCGGCCATCAGCTCCCGATCTTCTCGGTGATTGTCCCGTTCTGGCTCATCGCGGCCTTCGACGGCTGGCGCGGGGTGCGCGAGACCTGGCCGGCGCTGCTCGTCGCGGGAGTCGCCTTCGCGCTGCCGCAACATCTCGTGGCGGTGTACCACGGCCCGTGGCTCGTCGACGTGATCGCCTCGGTCTGTTCGATGGCCGCGCTCACGGTCTTCCTGCGATGGTGGCAAACCCCCACGCCCCGCGACGGGAACGATACGCGCCGGACGATCGAGGCCGCCCCGATCCTCGCATCAGCGCGCGCCGACCGCGCCAGCGTCGCACGGGCCTGGGCCCCGTGGGCGATCCTCACCCTCGTCGTCTTCGCGTGGGGGACACCCACGATGAAGGCGCTCCTCAACGGACTCTCCGCGCCGAGCCTGCCGATCGACGGCCTGCATCAGGCGGTGGTCCGCGTCGCCCCGGTGGTCGCGACGCCGACGCCGGAGGGCGCGGTCTATCTGTTCAACTGGCTCAGCGCCACCGGGAGCGGGATCCTCGTCGCGACCCTCGTGAGCGCCCTCGTGATGGGCTGCGGGCTCGGCGACGTCGCCCGCGCCTACGCGCGCACGCTGCGCGACCTCCGCCTCGCGTTGCTCACCATCGCGTCGATGATGGCGCTGGGCTACGTCACCCGGTACAGCGGCACCGACACCATCCTCGGACTCGCCTTCGCGCGCACGGGGGTGTGGTATCCGTTTTTCGGCACACTCCTCGGCTGGCTGGGCGTGGCCCTCACCGGGAGCGACACCTCGTCCAACGTGCTCTTCGGGGGGCTGCAGGTGGTGACGGCGCAGCAGGTCGGTGTGGATCCGACCCTGATGGCGGCGGCGAACAGCTCGGGCGGGGTGATGGGGAAGATGATCGACGCCCAGAGCATCGTCGTCGCCGGCGCCGCGACCGGCCAGGCGGGCCACGAAGGGACGATCCTCCGCCGGGTGCTCTGGCACTCGATCGCGTTGGCGAGCCTCGTCGGGGGCTGGGTCCTCCTGCAGGCGCGCATCGGTCTCGCCCTGCCGTAGCCTCGCGCGACACGCGCTGGCTTCTGTTAACGCTCGCGTGCCGCTAGCGGGCGGCCAGCTCCCGCATCAACGAGTCGCGCCGGTCATCCCAGTCCGCGATCCACGAGATGAGCTGCTCGCCCGGCATCGGCTCCGCGATGATGAACCCCTGCGCGGCGGCGCAGCCAAGGCTCCGGAGGAGCGCCCAATCGTCCAAGGTCTCCACGCCTTCGCCCACGGTCCGCATCCCGAGCTTGTGCGCCATCGTGAGGCTCGCCTCGAGGATCGCGCGTCGCGTGGGGTCAGCGGCGGCGCCCTTCACGAAACTCTGGTCCACCTTCAACTCGTTGAACGGCACATCGCGCAGCTGGGCGAGCGACGAGTGCCCCGTGCCGAAGTCGTCGATCGAGAGGCTGATGCGATGCAGTCGGATGCGGGTGAAGATGTCGTACGCCGCCATCGTGTCGTCGAGCGCCCGGCTCTCCGTGACCTCGAGGACGAGGTTCGGGCGCTCGAGTCCGCTCTGCTTGATCGCCACGTTGAGCTGGTCAGGGAAGTCGGGACGCAGGCAGCTCGCCATCGCCACGTTCACTGAGACGGTGATGTCGAGCCCCGCCTGCTCCCACGCCCGGGCCTGGTTGAGGACCCGCGCGACGAGGGGAAGAGTCAGCTCGCAGATGAGTCCGCTCTCCTCCGCCGACCGAATGAACCGGCCGGGCAAGATCATCCCGTGCCGCGGATGGGCCCAGCGCACGAGCGCTTCGACGCCGATCAACCGCCCGTCGGCGAGCGAGATCTGCGGCTGGTAGTGCGGAACGAACTCGCCGTGCTGCAACCCCCGGGCGATGAGCTCTGGTGCGTACTGGGGTTCCGGCGCGACGTCGCGCGCGACGGTGGGCCGCGCCGCCCCCAAGAGCTGGAGCAGCTTCTCGGGCGAGGCTGGCTTGGGCAGGATCCCCCGGATGTCGAGGCCGAGCGCCTTCCCCACGCGCCCCGCCGTCTCGAGAACGCGCCCATCAATACTGCTGGTGATGATGACCGCGCCGCGGAACGGGACCTGACTGAGATGCCGGAGGAGCGAGACGCCGTCGAGCGCCGGCATCTGCAGGTCGATGATGAGGGAATCGAAGCGCGTTGGCGCCTCTTCGATCATCTGCAAAGCATCGGTCGGCGATATGCAGGTGGTCACCTGATCGAACCCGAGCCGGTACAGATGCCGCTGAATCAGCTCCAGGAAGATCTGGTGGTCATCCACCACGAGAATCTGCCGGGTCGCCGGGATCGCCTTCGGTTCGGGGACGAGTGACAGCGTCACCTGCGGAAGCTGTCCCACTGCACAAGGTTGCGCAAAGGGGCAAACACCTACATTCCCTACATGATTAACGCGACCCCGCACCCGTTCGACGACCGCCTCGCAGCGATGCCCAAAGTGGAGCTGCACGTCCACCTCGAGGGGGCTCAGCTCCCCGAGACAATCTGGGCGATGGCGCAGCGCAATGGCGTCACCCTCCCCGCTGCCTCGCTCGACGAGTGGCGGCGGTTCTATGCCTTTCGCGACTTCGCGCACTTCATCGAGGTCTATATCGCGGCCAGCCGGGCGATGGTCAGCGCCGAGGACTTCCGGCAGATGACGGTCGCCTTCCACGCGTATCAGGCATCCCAGCGGATTGTGTACACGGAGGCCTTCCTCAGCGCCTCGCTCTTCGTGGAGCGCATCCCGTGGCCCGATCTCTTCCACGCTTTCCAGGACGGGCTCGCCGAGGGGCGGGAGCGACACGGCGTGACGGTGCGCTTCATCCCCGACATCGCACGGAACTTCCCGCAATCCAAGGAGCGCGTCCTCCGGTTCACCCTCGCCGGGCAGCAGGCGGGTGTTTTCATCGGATTGGGACTTGGCGGGATCGAGGCCGGCTTCCCGGCGGAGGGATTCCGCGCGGAGTTCGCGGAGGCGCGTGCGAACGGCCTGCATGTGGTCGCCCACGCGGGTGAGGGGGCCGGCCCCGAGAGCATCCGGGCCGCCCTCGATGCCCTCGGAGCCGAGCGAATCGGACACGGGATCCGCTGCGTCGACGATCCGTCGCTCGTGGCGGAGCTCCGCGCGCGGCAGGTGCCGATCGAGGTCTGTCCGATCTCCAACTACCGCACGGGCGTCCTGGCCGCCGACGCCCCGCACCCGGTCCTTGCGATGCTCGACGCCGGCCTCAACGTGACCATCAATTCCGACGACCCGCCGATGTTCGCGACCTCGCTGACCGACGAGTATCGGTGGCTGGCGCGGCAGGGCGTTGTCTGGGATCGCCTCCACGCCTGCACCCTCGCCGCAGTTGACGCGAGCTTCGCCTCACCCGAGGAGAAGGCCGCCCTCCGGCAGCGCATTCAGGAGACGTGATGACCTCCATCCTCGGATTCCTCGACCGCGACCGCTCCATCGCCCCCGTGGGCTACCCCCGGTGGCGCATCCCGCCGGCGGCGCTCGCCATCCATCTCTCCATCGGGCAGGCGTACGCCTTCTCCGTCTTCAACCTCCCGCTCACGCGGACCCTCGGCATCACCGAGAGCGCGCCGGGCGACTGGGCGCTCACCACCGTCGGGTGGATCTTCTCGATCGCCATCGTCTGCCTCGGCCTCTCCGCCTTCACCTTCGGGCGCTGGATCGAGCGCGTCGGGCCGCGGAAGGCGATGTTCGCCTCGGCCTGCTGCTTCGCGGGCGGCTTCCTCGTCGCCGCGCTCGGCGTCGCGCGGCACGAGATCCTCCTCGTCTACCTCGGCTACGGCGTGCTCGGCGGGATCGGCCTCGGCCTTGGCTACATCTCCCCCGTGTCGACGCTGATGAAGTGGTTCCCCGACCGACCGGGGATGGCGACGGGCCTTGCCATCATGGGCTTCGGTGGTGGCGCGATGATCGGGTCGCCCCTCGCGCTCGCGCTGATGCGCCGCTTCGCCACGCCGACCTCCACGGGCGTCGCCGCAACCTTCGTCGCGATGGGCGTGATCTACTTCGTCGTGATGATGCTGGGCGTTGCACTCGTCCGCCTGCCGGGCGAGCCGATTCCCGCCACGCGCGACACCCGACCGGCGGGCCGCGACACCACGGCCAGCGATGCGATGCGAACCCCTGCCTTCTGGGCGCTTTGGGTCGTCCTCTGC
>DAISWY010000143.1:0-3463 GCA_036826135.1 Gemmatimonadaceae bacterium
GACGCGTCGCAGATCAAGGAGGCCCCGTCCTCCTCGCCGGTGGGTGCCCTCGCGGGCCGCGTCGCCGGCGCCTCGGTCGTGACCGTCTCCGGCCAGCCCGGCCAGGCCCCGGCGATCCGCCTCCGCGCGGCGACGAGCCTCACCGGCTCCGCCGATCCGCTGATCATCATCGACGGCACCATCACCCGCATGACCCTCGCCGACATCAACACCGAGGACGTCGAGCGGATGGAGGTCATCAAGGGCGCCGCGGCGAGCTCGCTGTACGGCTCGGACGCGGCGAACGGCGTCGTGCAGATCTTCACCAAGCGCGGGGCGCAGCTGGCCGAGGGCCAGACCTCGTTCCAGCTCCGCAACGAGTACGGCAACAGCTGGCTCCCGAACAAGGTGCCGGGGAACACCGCTCACGAGTTCCGTCTGCTCCCGGACGGGGACTTCGCCCGCGACGCGAACGGCAACCGCATCCAGGAGTCGGACCGCATCGCCGACAATCCGTACCCGGTCGTCTATGACCAGCTCGGGCAGGTCTTCCGCCCGGGCACGTTCATGACGAATTATGCCTCGGTCGGCCAGCGGCGTGGGTCGACGAACTTCAACGTGTCGTTCCAGAACTCCCGTGAGTCGGGCGTCCTCGGGCTTCTGAACGGGTTCTCGCGGCAGAACTTCCGTATCAACCTCGACCAGGCGATCACCGACCAGCTCACCTTCCAGGCGGGCGCGTTCTACGGGCGGTCCAACTCGGACGAGGCGGAGAACACCGGCATCTTCTTCGGCCTCCGCTTCCTCGAGCCGAACGTCGACCTGCTCGCGCCGAATGCGGACGGCTCGCCGTTCAACGCCGCAATCAAGCAGCCGCCCCTCTCGGGCAACGTCGTGAACCCGCTCTACGGCCTCGCCAACCGCGACATCTCGCGCGACCGCGACCGCTTCAACGGGACCTTCAAGCTGACGTACAAGCCCCTCAGCTGGCTCACCGCCGAGGGCAACATCAACTACGAGCAGTCGGGCGACATGTACAAGTCGTTCACCCCGACCGGCTTCATGAACTCGTCGGGCGCCGTGGATGACGGCAGCCTGTTCCAGAGCTCGACGCTGGCGCGCACCAGCAACATCGGCGCGACGCTCACGGCGGTCCGCAACTTCGAGTGGTTCACGAACACCACGAAGCTCGCCTACGTGTTCGAGGACCAGTCGATCAACAACGTCAACGTCTTCGCCGCGTCGCTGACCGTGCCGAAGGTGCCGGAGTTCAGCTCGGCCGATCCGGCCGCGGACATCTTCCCGGGCTCGCGCTCGGTGACGATCCGCAACCAGAACCTGTTCGCGATCACCACGTTCGACATCCGCGACCGGTACATCTTCGACGCGCTGGTGCGTCAGGACCAGTCGTCGCTCTTCGGTGCCGACCAGCGGACCGCGATCTATAACCGCGTCTCGGCGGCGTACCGCCTTTCCGAGGATCTCCCGCTCCCGGGGATTGATGAGTTCAAGCTCCGTGCCTCGTACGGCACTGCCGGACTTCGCCCGGGCTTCGAGGCGCAGTACGAAATCTTCTCGCTCGTCGGTGGCAGCCCGACGCCGGTGACCCTGGGCAACCGGGATCTCCGGCCGGCCTTCTCGAAGGAGACGGAGGTGGGCTTCAACCTCACCTTCCTCCGCAACTTCACCTTCGAGTACAGCTACTCCGACAAGATCACCAGCGACCAGATCCTCCTCGCCCCGGTCTCAGCGGCGACGGGGTACCGCAACACCTGGACGAACGCGGGCACGCTCGCGGGCCAGACGCACGAGGCCGCACTCGGCGCCGTGCTGCTCTCCACGGGCGATATGTTCTGGCGCCTCAACCTGACCGCGGATCGCACGCGGCAGCAGATCACCGACCTCAAGGTCGCGCCCTTCCTCGCGGGCCCGGACGGCAACACGCAGCTCTTCCGCGTGGGCGCCGGCGAGCCCTTCGGCGTGATCTACGGATCGCGCTGGATCCGTACCCCGGAGCAGCTGGCTTCCACCATCGAGGCTGGTCGCCTGACCGGAACGGCGGCGGACTACCGCCTCAACGAGGAGGGCTTCTATGTGAAGACCTCCGACTGGCGGACGCTGAATGAGAAGCCGCTGAAGGCCTTCACCGCTGATGGGCAGTCGGTGGTCCAGATCGGGGATGTCAACCCCGACCTGAACCTCGCCATCAATTCCACCTTCCAGTGGGGTGGCTTCAGCCTGAACGCGCTGATCACGATGGTGCAGGGTGGTGACATCTACAACTACACGCGGCAGTGGCCGTTCAACGAGCAGCGCGATCCGCTCTACGACCAGCGTGGCAAGGCGGAGGAGGAGAAGAAGCCGGTCTCCTACTACCAGACCTTCTACAACAACTTCGACGCGAACGACTTCTTCGTCGAGAATGGCTCGTACATCCGGCTCCGTGAGCTCTCGGTGAACTACCAGCTCCCGAAGGCGTTCGTGCAGCCGCTCAGCTTCCTCGGCTTCGAGAACGCCCGCCTCGGCATCGTCGGCCGCAACCTCTGGACGTCGACCAAGTACACCGGCTACGATCCGGATGTGACGGGGACGTCGGGCCTCGGGGGCAACCCCTTCGTGTACCGGGTGGACTACTTCACCTACCCGCAGTTCCGGACCTTCACCATGATGGTCGAGCTCGGCTTCTAAGCCGCGCCCGCCGATCAGGAGACCTGACATGCGCATGACGACTTTCGTCCGGAACCTTGGCCTCGCCGCCCTCATGGGCGTCACGGGGTGCAAGTCGCTGGACATCACCAACCCGAACGCGCCCGACGCCGGACGCGCCCTCGCCGACCCGGCGGCCATCGAGGCCGTCGCCGGCGGTGCCATCCGGCAGTGGGTGAACACCTATGAGGGGAACACTGCCGTGGCGCCCCTCACCACGCAGGCGCAGACGTACAGCGCCTCGTGGAACAACTTCAACATGAACTTCTACTCGAGCCTCGATGCCGACGGGACGCGCAACTCGCGCTCGTGGCAGAACGACCCCGCGGCAGCGGGTCGGACGAGCATCGAGTGGTACTGGGAGGGGTATTACAGCTCGCTCTCCCTCGCGACCAACGTGCTGAAGGCGACCCGGAACAACGGGCTCGTCATCGGGAGCGCTGCGAACACGAAGCGCGCGGAGGCCATCGCGTTCCTGATGCAGGGTGCTGCGATGTCCGGCATCGCGATGAACTACAACAAGGGCTACATCATCGACGAGAACGCCGACCTGGCGAATCTCGCCTATGTGAACCGCCTCGCGATGCGTGATGCGGCGTTGTCGAAGCTCGACTCGGCGATCGCCGTCGCCTCGGCGAACACGTTCACGACGCCGGCCGCCTGGCTGAACGGTCACGCCTACACGAACGTCCAGATCGCGAAGATCGCCCGCACGATGGCGGCGTACCTCCTCGTGAACTGGCCGCGCGACGCGAGCGAGATGAGCACCGTCGACTGG
>DAISWY010000143.1:3563-4788 GCA_036826135.1 Gemmatimonadaceae bacterium
GGCACCGACTTCGCCTACTCCACCCAGGCGCCGTTCAACATGGCGCGTGGCTCGTACCACCAGTCGAACATCGGCCACATCCGCTACGATGCCACGGGCGTCCAGGCCTCGACCGGGATCTACTCCGGCTACGGCACGGCGCCCCTCTTCTCCGCGGCACAGAACGACCTGCTCTGGGCCGAGGCGGCCATCGAGCTCGGCGATCTCGCCACCGCGGCGGCGAAGATCAACAACACCCGCGTGACCCGTGGCGGCCTCGCCCCGGCGCTCGCGTCGGAGACGGCGGCGTCGCTGCGCGCGAAGCTCAGCTACGAGAACGAGATCGAAGTCCTCGGGCTCGGGGCGGCGTCCTACTACCACCGTCGCCGCGCGACCAACGGCCTGATCACCGGCACGCCGCGTGAGATGCCGGTTCCGGCCAAGGAGCTTGGCGTCTTCGGTCAGGAGCTCTACACCTACGGCGGTGCCAAGGTGAAGTCGGCCCTCCCGGCCAACGCCACCGCCGCGCCGGAGAACTGAGCCGGTACGGAGCACGCCACCCTTCGTGGTGGAGACCGAGGGGGAACGCCAGGCGGCGTTCCCCCTCGGTGCGTCTGCGGGGTAGCTTTCCGAGTATGATCCACCGAGTCGTTCTGGCCATCCGCGCGTCGATGGCGTTGGTCGTCGTCGCCGCATCAGTGGTGGGTGCACAGGGCACTGCCACCGCACGACTTCGCGGCAGTATGATCGATGCTGCGACGCAGGCGCCGATCGTCGGGGCGCGCGTGGTCATCGCTGCCACCGGCCGCTATGTCGCGACCGATTCCATCGGCCGCTTCGAGCTCACCGAGATCCCCTCAGGGGTCATCCGGTTCTTCGTCACCGCGGACGGCTATCCGCGTACCTCGTTCGTCTTAGCTTTCGCGCGCGGCGAGGTGATGGAGCAGCGATTCGAATTGGAGGGGGTCGCCGCCGCGGCGGGGGCCGCCGGCGCGCCCGGCGCGACGGTCGCCGCCGGCACCTCGGCCGCCGAGCGTGCGCGGGCCGCTCAGCCCCTCGCCCCGTCCGTCACCACCGCGCCGGCCTCACGTGGGGTCCGGTACGAGGACTTCGAGCGCCGCGTCCGCACCGGCCGCGGGCAGTATGTCACCCGTCAGGTGATCGAGGAACGCGGCTACAACAACCTCGGCGACGCCACCCGCGGGATGCGCGGGGTGAACGTCGAGTGCGGCGGACCGCGGGGCTG
>DAISWY010000144.1:0-4732 GCA_036826135.1 Gemmatimonadaceae bacterium
ACTGCGCCGATCTCCGGAACATCGGGGGACGGTCGGCCGGGACGATCACCGCGGGGCTCTTTCTGGCGGAGTTCGCCGAGGGGATGCCGTGGGTGCATCTCGATGTCGCTGGCACCGCGTACAGCGAGTCGGACCTTGGCATCATGCCGAAGGGCTCGACCGGGACGCCAGTGCGCACCTTCGTTGAGTTCGTTCGAGGGAGAGCCCGCTGATCCAGCGGCTGGTCGTCGCCTCGGTGGCGGGCGCGCTCGCGTGCTGCGCCACCGTCGCGTCCGGCCAGGCCGCCGGAACGGTCCCGCTCCCGAGCCCCTCCACCGGTGCCGAAGTGGTGCTGCGCCCGGCGGGGGATTCGCTCTCAGCGGCGGATTCGCTGGCGAGGGACACGGTGCGTGCGCCGCTCGCCCTCGCACATCGCCCGCTGACCCCTGAGCGGCGCGGGGCGCGCTACGTCTGGGATCGTCAGGCGATCTTCGCCAACGGGGCGGTGACGCTCACGGATCTGCTCGCGGACATCCCCGGCGTGACGGTCGCCAACGCCGGGTTCATCCAGGCCCCGACGGCGACGAGCTGGTACGGTGATGCCGGCCGAGTGCGGGTCTTCCTCGACGGCGTCGAGCTCGATGATCTGGACCCACGGACCGGTGGCGTCGCCGACCTCGCGACCATCCCGATCTGGTACCTCGAGGAGGTTGCGGTCGAGCGCGGGGCGGCCGAGCTCCGTGTCCACCTGCGATCGTGGCGGGTGCGGTACACCGTGCCGTCGACGCGGACCGACATTCTCACCGGCGCCGAGAATACGAATCTCTATCGGGGCTTCTACGGGAAGCGCCTGCGGAATGGCGGCGCGGTGCAGTTCGGGGCGCAACAGTCGTCCACGACGAGCCTCCGCACGGGTGGGGACGGCGACGCGCTGAGTCCCTTCGGTCGCATCGGCTGGGCGAAGGGCCGATTGAGCGTCGACGCGATGGCATCGAAGTTCGGTCGCACACGCTCCGCGCTGTCGCGCGATGTGCTCGCCGGCGCCCCGGTGCAGAACGCGATTCCGCGATTCGAGGGTGATGACGCATACGCCCATCTCCGGGCGGCGTGGGGGAGCCCCGATACCGTCGGGTTCTGGATGCAGGCCATCGCGAGCGCGCAACGGCACCGTGAGACAGGAGACACCGTGCCGGGCGCCGACACGGCGGTGTCGCAGTCGCAGTTCGTGGTGACGGCAGGGGGCAATCGGTGGGGCATCGACTTGGCCGCGACCGCTCGCCTCCGGGTGCGCGATACCGAGACTCGGCTGGCGACCGCTGTCCGCGCCTCGTGGACCGGGCGGTGGGCGTCTGTCGCCGCCTTCGCCGAGACCGCGGGCCCGGACTCCACGGATCGGCTCGACGTAGTCGGGAGCCTGACGCCCCTGCGATGGGTCCAGCTGCAGACGGCCTTTGGTCTGCGCCGCCCGATGGACGGATCTCTCGGTGGACCTTCCGTGTCGATGGGCCGTGCCGCGGTCACGTTGACCGCCACTGGCCGATGGCTGTCCGCCGGTGCGGTGCACCGGACCGCGACCTCCACCCCGGCGTGGGTGGTGTTTGACCCGCGCTTCGCCTCGGCCACGCTCGAGCCGGCGACCGGTCTCGAGGTGAGCGTCGGTGGGGCGCTCTGGGGCCCGTTCACCTTCGTGTGGCGGGGGCTCCGATGGCAGGAGGCTGGCGCGTACCGTTCGCAGGTCGAGTCCCGTGGTGAGATTCGCGTCGCCTCTGATTTTCGGCGGCAGGTCAAGCGTGGCACGTTCGGGCTCTCTGCCGCGGCGATCCACGAATACCGCGGCGGGTTGAGCATCCCGCTCACGGGTGGCGGGGTGCGCGAGACCCAGGGCGCCTCGGTACTCGGGACGGTGCTGGATATGCGGCTCGGCTCCGCCCACATCTTTTGGCATAATCGCAATGCGATCGGCAAGGTCTACGAGACCGTCCCGGGGTTCCTGATGCCGCGGCTCGTCCAGCTCTACGGCGTCCGCTGGGACTTCTGGAACTGATGCCTCGCTGAGTTGCCCAAGTTGTGGTGCCGGCGTAACTTAAGGCACTACGATGATCCGCAGCATGACGGGGTTTGGAACGGCCGAGGGGCCGGTGGGGGGCTCGCGCGTCAGCGTGGAGCTCCGATCGGTGAACCACCGATTCTTCAACCCGTCGATCAAGCTGCCGACCCCCTTCCTCGCGTGGGAAGGCGAGGTCCGCGAATTGCTACGGCAGCGCGTCGCGCGTGGGCACGTAACGGCCTTCGTGCGGATCGAGCAGACGAGCGTCACCGGCGGCGCGACCATCGATGAAGTGCGATTCGCGTCGTACGCGGCCGAATTGCGCCGTCTGCAGCTCGCCCACCATCTCGACGGTGGTGTCGACGTGGGTACCATCCTGCGACTCCCCGAGGTGGTCCGGGTCGCTCGGGATGAGGAACTCGTCGGCGAGGGGACATCCGCTGAATTGTTGGCGATCGTCGAGGGGGCGGCGACGGCGTTGCAGGGGATGCGCGCGAACGAAGGGGCGCGCCTGGCCGCGGTCGTCAGCGAGCGGTTGGCGCTCATCGAGGCCTCGGTCGCCCGGATCGGTGCCCGGGCCCCGGAGCGGCTCGCCGCCCAGCGGCAGCGGCTGCAGGAGCGGGTGGCTGAGCTCACGGGCGGGGTCGCGATCGACGCCCAGCGCCTCGCCCACGAGGTCGTCCTGCTCGCGGACAAGCTCGACGTCGGCGAGGAGCTCGACCGGTTCGCGGCACACATCGCCGCCTTTCGGGAGACCCTGCAGGGTGGGGGTGCCGAGCCGGTCGGGAAGCGGCTTGGGTTCCTGCTCCAGGAGTTGCTCCGCGAGGCGAACACCACCGGGAGCAAGGCGAACGACGCCGTGATGCTCGGGGAGGTGGTGGGCATCAAGGAGGAGCTCGAGCGCATCCGCGAGCAGGTGGAGAACCTCGAATGAGCGGACGCCCCTTCCTGCTGGTCCTCTCGGCCCCCTCCGGGGGCGGTAAGACCACCATCGCCCGGGAACTCCTCCGGACACGGGCCGACCTCGGGTATTCGGTGTCCTGCACGACCCGGGCCCCCCGGGCCGGCGAAGTGGACGGCGTTGATTATCTTTTCCTGTCTCCCGAGGCGTTCGACGCCCGCGTGGCGAAGGGTGATTTCGCCGAGTGGGCGGAGGTCCACGGGCGGCGGTATGGCACGCTCCGATCCGAGGTCGAGCGGGTCCTCTCTTCGGGGAGGCACGTCCTCCTCGACATCGACGTGCAGGGGGCACGACAGGTCGTGACGGCGTTCCCGGACGCTGTCACGGTCTTCATCGTCCCGCCGAGCGTCGAGGTGCTTGTCTCACGGTTGCAGGGCCGGCAGTCGGAGTCGCCGGAAGCGTTCCAGGTGCGGCTGCGCAATGCGCGGCACGAGCTGCGGGACGCCGAGCGGTACCAGTATCTGGTGGAGAACGATGACCTCGCGCACGCGGTCCGCCGCGTCGGGGAGATCATCGAGAGTGAGGAGCTCCGGCGCGAGCGGTTGCCCGCGCTGGGGGAGAAGGTCGAGGCCGTGATTGCGCGCTTGGTCGATGGACTAGAGCGCGCGGTGCCGGTCACCACGTAGTCGGTCGTCACCCGTTTCACACCCGAGGTTCCCATGCAGGTCTTCACGCCCGCGGACGTCACCCGTCACGCGACCAACAAGTACCTCTCCGTCCTCGTGGCGGCGAAGTATGCCCGCGTCCTGAACGAGTTCCCCCGCCACGGCTCCAAGCCGGGCGAGAAGAAGCTCACCACCCGCGCGCTCGAGGACCTCTCCGGCGGGGATATCGAGTACCGCGTCGTCCCGCGTCGTCGCGCGCCGGGCGAGTAACACCGTAGCCCGGCCACGCCCCGGATGCGACCGTTCGAAGGTCGGCGCATCCTCCTCGGCGTGACCGGGGGGATCGCGAGCTACAAGTCCGCGTGGCTCGCGCGGCGCCTCGCGCAGGCCGGCGCCGTCGTCGACGTCGTCATGACCCGATCCGCCCGGGAGTTCATCGGGGCGGTGACCTTCGAGGCGCTGACCGGGCGACCGGTCCACCACGCGCTCATCGGTGAGGGCCACGCCCTCGACCACATCCGGCTGGCCAAGGCCGCCGAACTCGTCATCGTCGCGCCGGCCACCGCCGAGTTCCTCGCCCGCGCCGCGCACGGCCATGCCGACGACCTCCTCCTCGCCTGCCTTCTCGCGACGACCGCTCCGGTCCTCGTCGCGCCGGCGATGAACGATGCGATGTGGGCGAATGCGCAGGTGCAGGCGAACGCGGCCCAGCTACGCGCCGCCGGCCACGTTGTGATCGAGCCCGGCACCGGACCGCTCGCGTCGCCGGATGAGGGCGCCGGCCCGGGGCGGATGCCGGAACCTGACGAGATCCTCGTGCACGCGGCGCGGCTGCTCGAGCCCGTGCAGGATCTCCGCGGACGGCGTGTCGTCGTGACCGCAGGCCCGACGCGCGAGCCCCTCGATCCTGTCCGCTTCCTCTCGAACGAATCGACCGGCAAGATGGGCGTCGCACTCGCGTCAGCCGCGTGGCGCCGTGGGGCCGAGGTGATGTTGATCCACGGGCCGCTCCAGGTGACCGTCCCGCTCGGCGGCATCTGCACCAGGGCCGTGACGACCACGGCGGAGATGGCGGAGGCGCTGCGCGCGGAGCTCGAGGGCGCCGATGTGCTCGTCATGGCAGCCGCGCCGGCCGACTTC
>DAISWY010000145.1:0-4632 GCA_036826135.1 Gemmatimonadaceae bacterium
ACCGGCGTGACCTTCACGCGGACCGCCCCCTTCTCGGGGACGCTCACCGCGGGCGGGACCACGGGCACCGTCCCGGTGCAGTTCGGCCTGCTGCACATCGAGGAGAACCACGTGGACTTCGGCCCGTTCACTGTGAACGTGTCGGTCACGGGCGCGGGCGGGCAGTGAGCCGCTGATGTGATGCCGTGATGGTGCGCTGCGGCACGGGGGCGGCGATGGCATCGGCCATCGCCGCCCCTTGGCGTTCACGCGGCGGCGAATCCCCGCAGCTTCGCGAGCATTCGGCGGTCGTTCGTCACCATGTCATCCCCCTTCGGCGTCTCGAGGATCTTGGGGACGTCTCGCAGCCGTGGGTCCGTCATGATGCGCCGAAAGGGCGCATCGCCGATGTGCCCCTCGCCGATGAGCGCGTGGCGATCCTTGCGCGAATCGAACGGCACCGCGGAGTCGTTGAGGTGCAGCACGCCCAGCCGCTCGAGCCCGATGACGTCGGCGAATCGTGTCCAGACGCCGTCGTAGTCCGCGATCAGGTCGTAGCCGGCGGCGAAGACGTGCGCCGTGTCGAGGCAGACGCCGAGTCGGTGCTGGAGGCGTGTCGGGATCCGTGCGAGGAGCGCGGCCATCTCCTCGAAGGTGGAGCCGAGGACGGTCCCCTGACCGGCGGTGAGCTCCATGCAGAGGCGCGTCGGCCCCGGCGCCGCCTCGAGGGCCTCCGTGATGCCCTCGGCGTTGCGAGCGAGGCCGCTCGCGCGATCGTCGATGAAGTTCCCGGGGTGCGACACCACGGCGTCGAGGCCGAGCGCGTGGCAGCGACGCAGCTCCCGCGTAAAGCTGTCAATCGAGCGGGCGCGAAGGGTGGCGTCTGGGGAGGCGAGGTTGATCAGGTAGGAGTCATGTGACGTCGTGAAACGGACGCCGCTCGCTGCGAGCGCGGTGCGGAATGCCGCGGCCGTCTCGGCGTCGATCTCCGGTTCGCGCCACTGATTCGGCGTCTTGGTGAAGAGCTGGATGGCGGTGGCGCCGATCTCGTCGCCTCGGCCGGGGGTGAGCTGCGGCCCGCCCGCGCTGGAGATGTGCGCGCCGAGCAGGCCGCCGACCGACGTCGCGGTCGAGTCACGTGTCACCGAGGCAATCCGCGATCCTGGCGCCGTGTCGGTCTTCGCAGTGGACTTCGGCGCAGGCTTCGGTGCGCCCAGAGTTGTGCCCTTCTTCGCGCTCTTCTTTGAGGTCTTCTTTGCGGTCTTCTTTGCGATCTTTGTCGTGCTCTTCTTTGTGCTCTTCTTCGTGCTCTTCCTTGCGCTCATCGGCGACCCCGCAGCCACTCCAGCGGATCGACCGCGATGCCATCCCGTGGACGCATCTCGAAGTGGAGCCGCGGCGGGAGGTCGGGGTCGGCCTGGCCGACGGTGCCGATGACATCACCCTTCCCGATCTTCGCTCCGCGGCGCACGCGTGCGTTCTGCAGCGACGCATACAGAGAGTAGGCGCCACCACCGTGCTGGATGAGCACGGTCAATCCGTAGGTTCCCGAGGGTTCGGCGAAGACGACTTCTCCGGCCTCGACCGCCTTGACCGGCGTCCCGACGGCCGCGCCGATGCCGATGCCGTTCCAGCGGATCGAGGTGTTGTCCGGGTTCACCTGCCGGCCGAAGCGGTAGACGATGGTGCCATCCACCGGCCAGTCGAGCCGGCCGAGGTCCGCCGTGGTCAGGGTGCTGGTGACGGGGGCGGCGTCCGGTCGCGCTTCCGCGCGTCGACGCGTCGCCTCGAGCGCGGCGATCACGCTCGACAGCCGCTGTTCGTCGCGTTGGATCTGTCGCACCCGTGCCTGCGCCCGCTGGGTTTCCGCCTGGATCTGCGCGAGCGCCCGGGTCCGCTGGCCCTGCAATCGGCGCAGGCGCTGCTCTTCCTCTTCCTTGTCGCGCCGGTTGCCCTCGATCTGCGAGCGCAGGCGCTCGAGCACGGTGCGCTGCGAGGCGATCTGGTCGGAGAGGACGGTGACGCGCCCCACGAGCGCGCGGTCGCGCCGCGCCGCGAGGTGCAGATACTTGTAGCGCGCGACGAGGGCGCCGAACGACTCGGCGGAGAGCAGCGCCTCGACCTCGTGCAGCGCCCCACGCTTGTAGATCTCCTGCACTCGGTAGCGGAGCGCCGCCTGCTTGATCCGCAGTTCGTCCTGTGTGCGCGCGAGCGAGGAGTTCACGTTGAGCACCTCGTCCTGCAACGTGCCGAGCTGCCGCTCGAGCGAGCGCACGAGGCGGGCGGTGGCCATCGCCTGCCGCTCGAGATTGAGCCGCTCGGCGGTGACGTCGCGCGCACTGCTCCGGAGGCGCTGCATCCGCTCCTCCAGCTCGGCACGCTCCTGCCGGAGGCGGTCGAGCTGCGCCTGCTCTTCACGCAACCGCTCGACGCCCTGCTGTGCCGACGGAGGGAGCGTCGACGGGCGGGCCTGCGCGGCGAGCCCGGTCGCCGCGCCGACCGCGAGCACCGCGGCCAGCACTGCCCGACGGATCATCGGACCTCGCGCAGATGGCGGCCCACGGCGACGGCACTCGCGAGGACCCCGAGCGCCCCGCCGGCCAGGAGGCCCGCGACGGCCAGCAGGGGACCGAAGAACGTCGCCTGGACGACGAAGCGGCCGATGGCGAGGAACGTAGCGCCGGTGAGTGCGAGCGCGATGAGGCCACCCAGCAGCCCCTTCGCGAACCCTTCGATGAGGAAAGGCGCCCGGATGAACCCGTCGGTCGCGCCGACGAGTCGCATGATCTGGATCTCCGTCGCGCGGGCGAGCACCGCCATCCGGATGGTCGAACCGATGATGATCATCGAGACGAGCGCGAAGGTGAGGCCGAGCGCCAAGCCGACGGCCGTGGCGATCGTGCGCAGCCGGTAGAGCTTCGCGACCCACTCCTCGCCGTAGCGGATGTCGTCGATGAAGTCGTAGGCGGCGAGGCGCGTGGCGACGGCCTTGACCGCCTCGGGGGAGCGTGCCCCCTCGCGGAGCCGGACTTCGATTGAAGCGGGGAGCAAGCCCGGCTCGAAGACGTCCTCGAACTCCCCGAGCTCGCGCCGCGCGCGCTCGAGCGCCTGCGCCTGCGTGACGAGCGTCACGCCGGCGACCTCCGGGAACTGCTGGATGTCCTCGACGGCGACGCTCGTCGCCTCGGGGGCCGTGCCGTCCGCGATGAAGCCGCGGATCTCGACGCGGTCCCCCACCTGGTCGAGTGCCTGCCGCAGGTTGAGCGCGACGAGGCCGAAGAGCCCGAATGCGAAGAGGGAGAAGGCGATCGTGGTGACGCTGAGCGCGCTGAGAGTCGGCGCGCGGCGGAACGAGAGGAGTCCCTCACGGACGGCGAGGTTCATTCGACGTCCTCCATCCCGGCGGCCGGGGTGCCGGCGCGCCCCGCGCCGGAGTCGAAGACGAGTCGCCCGCGCTGCATCTCGAGGGTGCGGAGTCCTGACGTCCGCACGAGCTGCATGTCGTGCGTCGCCATCAGCACGGTCGTCCCACCGGCGTTGATCTGCTGCAGCAGGTCGAAGACGCCGCGCGTCGAGCGCTCGTCGAGGTTACCGGTGGGTTCGTCCGCGAGGATAAGGAGCGGGTCGTTGACGAGCGCGCGCGCGATCGCGACGCGCTGCTGCTCGCCGCCGGAGAGCTCGTGCGGCCGGGAGTCGGCCTTGGCCTTCAGCCCGACCTTGTCGAGCACGCGGAGGACCTTCGGGGCGATGGTGGCCGCCGACGCGCCGGTCACCTCGAGGGCGAATGCGACGTTCTCCGCCGCGGTACGGTCGGGGAGGAGACGGAAGTCCTGGAAGACGATGCCGAGGCGGCGCCGGAGCGTGGGGACCTTGCGCGCCGTGAGGAGCACGCTGCTCTGCCCGAGGAGCCGGACCTCACCGCTGCTCGGGCGTTCCTCGACGTAGCAGAGCTTCAGCACCGTGCTCTTGCCGGCGCCGGACGGGCCCGTGAGGAAGGCGAACTCGCCGCGGGTGAGATGGAACGAGACGTCCTCGATCGCGGGGACGCCGGAGGCGTACGTCTTGGCGACGCGGGTGAAGCGGATCATGAGGGGCCGATGGCCTGGGCGAGGTCGGCGATGAGGTCGTCCACGGCCTCGACGCCGATGCTGAAGCGGAGAAACCCGTCGGGGATGCCGATGCGGGCGCGCTCGCGTGACGACATCTTCGCGTGCGACGTGAAGCGCGGCTCGCAGACGAGGGAGTCGACCCCGCCGAGGCTCGTGGCGTGCGTGATCACTTCGAGGCGGCGCAGGGCGCGCGTCGCCGCGCGGGCGCCGCCGGCGAGCTCCAGGGCGAGCATGCCGCCGAAGCCGTCGAGCGTCCGGCGGGCGACCCGATGGTCGGGGTGCGACCGCAGGCCCGGGTAGTGCACGCGGCGCACGGCGCGCTGCCGCTCCGCCCAGCGCGCGATGGCGAGGGCGCTCGCGTTCGCCCGCTCGACGCGGATGCCGAGCGTCTTGAGCCCGCGCTCGAGGAGCCAGACGGCGAAGGGATCGGGGGTCTGACCCCAGAGCATCTCCTTCTGCAGGACACGGTCGATGTACGCCGACGCGCCCGCGACCATCCCCATCAGCACGTCGTGATGTCCGTTGAGGAACTTCGTCGCCGACT
>DAISWY010000146.1:0-4600 GCA_036826135.1 Gemmatimonadaceae bacterium
GGAAGAGGCGCACCGCGTCCGCGCCGTGCCGCGTCATCACGGCCATCGGGTCGACGGTGTTGCCCCGCGACTTCGACATCTTCTGGCCCTGCGCATCGAGGACGAGGTCGTTCACCACGACGGTGCGATACGGTGCGGCACGGCTCGCGGCGCCCGCGGCCTCCCCCGCTCCGCGCGACGCGACGTCGTCGCCGTTGTTCGGCAGCGCATCCCCGAGCCCGGTGGCGATCGCAAGGAGCGAGTAGAACCACCCGCGCGTCTGGTCGACGCCCTCGGCGATGAAGTCCGCGGGGAAGTAGCGCGCCACCTGCTCGGCGCTCCCCGGCTTGTGCGGGTACCCCCACTGCGCGAACGGCATCGACCCCGAATCGAACCAGGTATCGATCACCTCCGGCACGCGCCGCATCGTCCCGGTACCGCTCGGCGCCGGCCAGGTGTAGCCGTCGATGTGCGGCTTGTGCGGATCGAAATCATCCGGGAGCGGCCGTCCCACCCGCGCGGCGAGTTCGGCGTAGGAGCCGATTACCTCGACCTCGGTCGGATCGGCATCATTGACCCAGACGGGGAGCGGCGTCCCCCAGAACCGGTCGCGCGAAATCGCCCAGTCGATGTTGTTCTCGAGCCACGAGCCGAAGCGGCCCGCGCCCACCTCCGGCGGATGCCACGCGACATCGGCGTTGCGCGCGAGCATCCGGTCGCGGTACGCGGTCGTCCGGACGAACCAGCTGGACCGCGCGTAGTACAGCAACGGTGTGCCGCAGCGCCAGCAGTGCGGATAGCTGTGCGTGAAGCGCTGCGACTTCCACACCTGGTCGCGGCGCTGGAGCTCCTCGATGATCGCCGCGTCCGCCTCCTTCACGAAACGACCGCCCACGAGCGGCAGATCGTCGGGGAAGGTGCCGCGCGCGCTGACGGGGTTCAGGAAGGCGAGCCCGTGCCGTTGCCCTGCCGCGTAGTCGTCGGCGCCGAAGGCGGGCGCGAGATGCACCACCCCGGAGCCATCCTCGGCGGAGACGAACGCCTCACCGACGATGACCTCATGGTCACCCACGTCGGGGTACGCGACCCAGTCGAGCGGCCGCCGGTAGCGCTGGCCCACGAGCGCCGCCCCCGGCATCGTCGCCACGACCTCCCACCGCTCGGTCCAATCCGCGCCAAGGACCGCCGCCGCGCGTGCCTCCGCGAGGATGATCGTCCACGCCGCGCCCGACTTCTTGCGAAGTTCGACATACGTGAGCTCGGGGTGCACCGCGAGCGCCGCATTCGACACGAGCGTCCATGGCGTCGTCGTCCAGACGATAATCCGGCGCCGCTCCGGGCCGTCGTGCACGAGATCGAGCGCGAGATAGAGCGAGGGATCCTCGACGTCCTCGTACCCCTGCGCCACCTCATGCGAGCTCAGCGCGGTCCCGCAGCGCGCGCAATACGGGAGGATCTTGTGCCCGAGATAGAGCAGCCCCTTCCGGTGCAGCGTCTGCAACGCCCACCAGACGCTCTCCACGTATTCATTCGCATACGTGATGTACGCGTCGTCGTAATCGAGCCAGAGCCCCATGCGGGCGCTGAGCCGCTCCCAATCCCCCTTGTACGTCCAGACGCTCTCGCGACAGCGCCGGTTGAACTCGGCGACGCCGATCCGCTCGATGTCCTGCTTCCCCGAGATCCCGAGCGACTTCTCCACTTCGATCTCGACGGGGAGGCCGTGCGTGTCCCACCCCGCCTTCCGCGGGACGTGGTACCCGGACATCGCGCGATGCCGCGGAAAGAGATCCTTCAGCGTGCGCGCGAAGACATGATGGATCCCCGGGCGCCCGTTCGCGGTCGGCGGGCCCTCGTAGAAGACCCACGACGGAGCGTCGGCCCGCTGGGCCTGCGCCGCGGCGAAGACCCCATCGCGAGTCCACGCCTCAAGCACCTCGCGCTCGATGTCGTCGGCCGTGCGGTCCGACGGGAGGAGGCGATAGCGGGACGCGGTCATGCGACCCTCACTGGACGCTCGCCGAAGAGCGTGGTGCCGAGCCGCACGAGCGTGGCCCCTTCCTCAACGGCAATTTCATAGTCGCCCGACATCCCCATCGAGAGCTCCGTCGCGGGATGCCCGGCGTCACGGAGCACCGCGGCGGCCGCGCGCGCGCCGGCGAAGACGTGCCGCAGCGTCCCCTCGTCGGCCTCGAACGGCGCCATCGTCATCACCCCACGCACCGAGAGCCCCGCGCGCTCGCGCAGGCGCGCCGCGAGCGCGGGCACCTCGGCAGGCGGATAGCCCCCCTTCGTGTCCTCGCCGGAGATGTTCACCTGCACGAGGACCGGCACCGGCTGCGGCACCACCGTGAACACCGCCCCCGCGCCGACGACGGCGGTGGCGTTCCGTCCCACCGCGTCGGCGGCGTCGACGAGGCTGTCACGATCGAGCGCATGGAAGAGCGAGAAGCGCGGCAGCGCCTTCGCCTTGTTGGTCTGGAGATGGCCGATCAGATGCCACCGGAGCCCGCCCGTCGTGCACGAGGCGAGGGCGAGCGCCTCCTGCTTCGCGGTCGCCTCCTGCACCTTGTTCTCCCCGACATCGGTGACGCCGGCCGCCCACGCCGCCTCGACCGCCTCGGGACCGTGGGTCTTGGTGACCGCAATGAGGGTGACGGCCTGCCGGTGGCCACCGCGGGTCACCGCGTCGGCGATCCGTCTGCGGGCCTCCGCGACGCGCCCTTCGACTGCCTGAAAATCCATAGCCGAGGAATCTACCCGGGGCCGCCAGAGGGAGGAACGGGCGGCCACCCGCAGGTGGCCGCCCGTCCGACTCATGCGGGGCTCGGTTCCGGCCCGCCGAGGAGCGGCGGGATCCGTCGGGTCGGCTCGGCGGCCGGCACCACGGGCGTCACCACGGGAGGCGCGGCCGTGGGCGGCTCCTGTCGCGGCGGGAGCGGCTCGCCGCGCTCGAGGATCGCGATGTCTTCGCGAGAGAGGGTCTCGCGCTCGAGCAGCGCCTGCGCGATCGCGTCGAGCAGCGCCCGATGCTCGGTGAGGGTGGTCGTCGCCCGTGCGTACGCCGCGTTGATCACCCGCGCGACCTCATCGTCGACCTGCTGTGCCGTCCGCTCGGAGACCTGTCGGCGGCTCGAGAGCTCACGGCCCAGGAAGACCTCCTGCTCGTTATCGCCGACGAGGATCGGGCCGATGGCGTCGGAGAGGCCCCACTGCGAGACGTAGCGCCGCGCGATGCCGGTGGCCTGCTGGATGTCGCTCGCCGCACCCGTCGTGACGCGGTCGCGGCCGAAGATCAACTCCTCCGCCACGCGGCCACCATACGCCATCACGAGACGCGCCTCCAGCTGCTCGCGCGTCACGGAAACGCGGTCGTCCTCAGGGAGGGTGAAGGCCAGGCCGAGGGCCCGACCGCGCGGGACGATGGTGACCTTGTGCAGCGGGTCGTTCCCGCGCACGCGGATCGCGCAGACGGCATGCCCCGCCTCGTGGTACGCCGTCAGACGGCGCTCGTCCTCCTTCATCACCAGCGACTTCCGCTCCGCCCCGAGCATCACGCGGTCCTTCGCGTCCTCGAAGTCGACCATGTAGATCTTCTCGTGGTTCCGCCGGGCCGCGAGGAGCGCAGCCTCGTTCACGAGGTTCGCGAGGTCGGCGCCCGCCATCCCCGGCGTGCCGCGCGCAAGGCGCGTGATGTCGACGTCGGCGGCAAGGGGCTTGTTCCGCACGTGCACCGTGAGGATCCCCTCGCGCCCCTTGAGGTCGGGCGCGTCCACCACGATCTGACGGTCGAAGCGACCGGGGCGGAGCAGCGCGGGGTCGAGCACATCGGGACGGTTCGTCGCCGCAATCAGGATGACGCCGTCGTTGGACTCGAACCCGTCCATCTCGACGAGGAGCTGATTGAGCGTCTGCTCGCGCTCATCATGTCCGCCGCCGAGGCCGGCGCCGCGATGGCGGCCGACCGCGTCGATCTCGTCGATGAAGATGATGCACGGCGCGTTGGTCTTGCCCTGCTCGAAGAGGTCGCGGACGCGCGACGCGCCCACGCCCACGAACATCTCGACGAAGTCGGAGCCCGACATCGAGAAGAAGGGCCGCCCCGCTTCGCCGGCGACCGCCTTGGCCAGCAGCGTCTTTCCGGTGCCCGGCGGGCCGACGAGGAGCGCGCCCTTTGGCAGCCGGCCGCCGAGCTTGGTGAACTTCTGCGGATCCTTCAGGAACTCGATGATCTCGCGGAGTTCGACCTTCGCCTCATCGGCGCCGGCGACGTCGGCGAACGTGATCTTGGGGGTGTCACCGCTCAGGAGCTTGGCCTTCGACTTCCCGAAGGAGAACGCCTTGTTCCCGCCCGCCTGCATCTGCCGGAAGAAAACAATCCAGATGCCGAGGATGAAGAGCCACGGCAGCATCGAGGCGAGGAGACCCAGGAAGCTCGGACGCGGCTCCTCAGCCTTGATCGCCACCTGCCGCTCCCGCAGCCGCTGCACCTCCGCCTCGCTGTTCGCGACGGCGAGCTTCGTGCTGAACGCCTTCACCTCGCGCCCCTTCACCAGGACGCGTTCGCGGAACTCGCCGACGCCCTCCTTGCCGCCGCCGATCGTGACGCGCGCGATATTGT
>DAISWY010000147.1:0-4562 GCA_036826135.1 Gemmatimonadaceae bacterium
CCGCGGCGGCATCGCACCCGGTGGTGGTCGACGGGCGGGACATGGGCTCGGCGGTGTTCCCGGAGGCGGCCGTGAAGGTCTTTCTCGTCGCAGACCCAGCGGAACGGGCGCGGCGGAGGCTGCTGGAGCGGCATGGCCGGGCGCCGGTGCCGGCCGAGGTGATGGCTGAGGTGGAGGCGCTGATGCGTCGGGACGCGGCCGACGCCGCACAGACGATCGAAGCGCCCGGGGCGGTCCGGATCGACACCACTCGGCTGACCCAGGAGGCGCAGGTGGAGCGGATCGTCGCGCTGGCGCGTGGGGTAGGGCAGGGCTAAGTTTCGGGGCTCTACCCACCCCATGCCTCGACGCGGCGAGCCGAACCCTCCGCGACCGGAGTCCCATCCGTATGAGCACCACCGAAGAAGTGCTGTCGCCCGAGCTGATCGCCCGCCGGAAGCGCGACGCCCAGAAGGCTCAGCTGCGCCCCCTCGCCAACCGCCGCCCCGAACTCTACGACGAGGATGAGATCGCCTCCGAGTCGTTCGAGGCGATGATGGATATGTACAACGGCACGCTCGCCTCGATCGAAGAGGGTGAGATCGTGCAGTCCACGGTCCTCGAGATCCGCGAGAACCTCGTCGTCCTCGACATCGGCTTCAAGTCCGAGGGGACGATCCCGCTCGAAGAGTTCAAGGACATGCCGGACCTCAAGCCCGGCGACGCCGTCGAGGTCCTGCTCGAGCACCTCGAGGACAGCGAGGGCTCGGTCGTCCTGTCGAAGAAGAAGGCCGACTTCATGCGCGTGTGGGAGCGGATCCGCGTCGCGTACGAGTCCGACCAGCCGGTCGAGGGTGTCCTCGTCAAGAAGATCAAGGGCGGTGTGGTGGTCGACCTGATGGGCGTCGACGCGTTCCTCCCGGGGTCGCAGATCGCGCTCCGTCGCGTCCCGAACATCGACGATCTCCTCGGCCAGAAGTACGAGTTCAAGATCATCAAGCTCAACAAGCGCCGTCGGAACATCGTCGTCTCGCGCCGCGTGATCCTCGAGACCGAGCGCGCCGGCAAGCGCGAGAAGCTCATGAAGGAGCTGGGCAAGGACCAGGTCCGGAAGGGCGTCGTCAAGAACATCACCGACTTCGGGGCCTTCATCGACCTCGGCGGCGTGGACGGCCTGCTCCACATCACCGACATGTCGTGGGGCCGCATCTCGCATCCGAGCGAGATGGTGCACATCGGGATGGAGCTCGAGGTCAAGGTCCTGGACATCGACTGGGAGCGCGAGCGTATCTCGCTCGGCCTCAAGCAGCTCCAGGCGTACCCGTGGAAGGACGTCGCCGAGAAGTACCCGGTCGGCACCCGCGTCTCGGGCAAGGTCGTCTCGATCACGAACTACGGGGCCTTCATCGAGCTCGAGCCGGGCATCGAGGGGCTCGTCCACATCTCCGAGATGAGCTGGACTCGCAACGTCCGGCACCCCTCGAAGCTCGTCAGCATCGGCGAGGCGATCGAGGCGGTGGTGCTCAAGGTCGACACCACCGAGGAGAAGATCTCGCTCGGCATGAAGCAGACCGAGCAGGATCCGTGGATGGTGCTGCCGGAGAAGTATCCGGTCGGCACGCGCCTCACCGGCAAGGTCCGCAACCTCACCTCGTTCGGCGCCTTCGTCGAGATCGAGCCGGGCATCGACGGGCTCATCCACATCTCCGACATGTCCTGGACGAAGCGCGTCCAGCACCCGTCGGAGGTCGTGAAGAAGGGCGACACCGTCGACGTCGTGATCCTCAACATCGACGCCGAGAACAAGCGCATCTCGCTTGGCCTGAAGCAGGCGTCTGAGGATCCGTGGCTCCGCATCGGCGAGACGTACCCGGTGGGCACTGAGCTCCCGGGCAGCGTCGCCCGCCTGATGGACAAGGGCGTCGTCGTCGACATCGGCAACGACATCGAGGGCTTCATCCCGCTCTCGCACTTCGAGGGGCAGGTGAACAGCCCGGCCGACGTCGCCTGGGAGGCGATGAAGGTCAACGTCCGCATCCTTGAGGTCGACCCGATCCATCGCCGGATCGTGCTCGGCGTCGTCGACATCCCGGCGGGGCAGGAGCGGCCCGCCGAGCCGTCGAAGGTGCACTCCGAGGACGAGGTCCCGGAGATCCCGGCCGACCTCGACGAGGCGATGGACGACTAATCGTCCGCTCGTCAGTCCCGCGCGCCCCGGTCGATTTCGCTCGACCGGGGCGCGCGTCCGTTCCGGCACGTAGATTCCTCCGCCGATGCGAGTCTCCCCCCTGATCCTCGCGGTCCTCGCGGCCGCGTGCGCGCAGCCGCCACGCCTCGTCGTCTCCGATGCGGACCGCGTGCTCACCGGTGTGCAGCTCGAGGCGCCGAACCCCGGGCTCCCCGGACCGCTCCCCGTCGCCGCGTTCCACTACGGCAGCGGCACCGACCGTCGCCGCGCCGCGTATCGGGACTCGGTCACCGTGCGGACGACGCCGGTGAACGCGACGCCCTTCCTCCGGGACATCGACGCGAAGGCGCTTCGTAGGCGCTGGCGGTATTGGGGGTTCGACGCGCGCGCGTTGCCGCGCAACGGGCGGGTCTGGCATCCCGTGGGCGTCGGGCCCTATCCGCTCGTCCTGATCGTCCACGGCAATCACGACATGAAGGACTTCTCCGACCCGGGCTACGAATGGCTTGGGCGGCACCTCGCGAGCCGAGGCTACATCGCCGTCTCGGTAGACGAGAACTTCCTGAACGGTGGCATCCGCACGGAGAACGACGCACGCGCCTGGATGCTGCTGCAGCACCTCGCCCTGTGGCGTCGCTGGGCGACAGATCCCGGCTTTCCGCTCCATGGGCGCGTCGACCTCTCGCGGATCGCCCTCATCGGGCACTCGCGCGGCGGGGATGCCGTCGCGATCGCGAGCGGATTCAACCGGCTCACCCACTGGCCGGACGACGCGCGGATCCGTTTCGATTTCGGCTTCGACCTCAAGGCGATCATCGCCATCGCGCCGGTGGACGGGCAGTACAATCCGTCCGACAAGCTCCCGCCCGTCCGCGGGGTCAATTACTTCGTGATGCACGGGTCGCACGACAGCGATGTCTCCACCTTCATCGGCCAGCGCACCTTCCTCCGCACCGATGTCTCGGACCCGGCGAGCGTGAAGGCAGCCCTCTACGTGTACCGCGCCAATCACGGGCAGTGGAACACGGTCTGGGGGGACAACGACGTCGGCGAGATGGGGCGCTGGCTCGCCAAGCGGTCGCTCCTGAGCGGGGAGGAGCAGCGGGACATCGGCCGGATCTTCTTCTCCGGGTTCCTCGAGCTCGCCGTGCGAGGCGACCGGCGCTACGAGCCGATGTTCCGGGATCATCGGACGGTGGGGGCGTGGTTGCCGCGGACGCTCTACGTCTCGCAGTTCGCCTCCGGTGGTGAGCGGCGGATCGCCACGTTCGAGGAGGATATCGACGTCACCACCGCGACCGCCGGCAGTGCGGTGGCGGCGCGTGGGCTCACGCTCTGGCGCGAGGGGAGCATTCCGACGCGCGCGACCGCGCGTGGCGCGACCTTCGAGACGACCGCCGTCTACCTGGGCTGGAGTGCGCCAACGGATTCCACGGCGGTGCCTGACCCCGATCGCGCCTGGTATGAGGTCGCGCTGCCGACGGGGGCGATCGACCCCGATGCCCGCCTCACCTTCAGCCTCGCCCAGCTCGCGCTTCGGCCTGGGCCGTTGAGTGTGCGCGACACGCTCACCCCAGACACCGCGGTCGCGGCACCGTCTGCCGGGCGCGACCCCAGCGGGTCGAGGGCGCGCGCCTCGCGGGCGACTCGGGCGCGGAGCGCGGCCGACGCGGCGCGACGGGCCCGGCTCCCGGCGGACTCGTTGCGCGTCGACCTCAGTGTGGAACTCCTGACCCACGACGGACGTCGCGCCACGGTGCCGCTCTCCGAGGTGGTCGCGCTGCGGCCGCCGCTGACGATCCGGCTCTACCGCCACGCGTACATCGAGACGCGCGTCACCGGGTCGCCCCGCGACCACGAGTACGCCCTGCAGCGCGTGGAGGTCCCGTTCGCGCGCTTCGTGGCGGCGCTACCCGGGCTCACCCCGGCGGCGGTGCGGGCGGTGCGGTTCCGCTTCGACCGCACGACGGCCGGCGCGATCGTCCTCGACGACATCGGCATCGAATCGCCCTGAGCGGCGTCGCGCCCTCGGCCCTCGATGTTCCGCCCTCTACCTTTCCGGATATGTCAGTGATGCGCGAGAAACTCGATCTGCTCGACCGGCGTCGCACCGAGTCGGAGCTCGGCGGCGGGGCCGAGCGGCTTCAGGCCCAGCACGCCAAGGGGAAGCTTTCCGCCCGCGAGCGGCTCGATCTGTTACTCGACGAGGGGAGCTTCGTCGAGCTCGATCGGTTCGTCACGCATCGCGGTACCGACTTCGGCGTCGATGCGCACCGGCCGTATGGCGACGGTGTCGTCACGGGGCACGGGCGCATCGATGGTCGCCTCGTCTACGTCTTCTCGCAGGACTTCACCGTCTTCGGCGGGTCGCTCTCCGAGGCGCACGCGTCGAAGA
>DAISWY010000148.1:0-4462 GCA_036826135.1 Gemmatimonadaceae bacterium
GGCAGGGGGGTGGTCCGAACGGCGGGCGGGGCGGTCAGGGCGGCAACGGCTTCCAGCTCCCCCCGGTCAACCTCATCAACCCGAACGAGCTCCCTGATTACCGCCCGCCCTTCCTCGCACAGGCCGCGCTCGGTGACCTCGATGGCAACCTCTGGGTCCGTACGACCGCGGCCCCGACGGGCGACGGCGGCGCGGTGTACTACGTGATCGACGCGAGTGATACCGTATCGGACCGTGTCCAGGTTCCTCAGGGGCGCATCATCGCCGGTTTCGGGAAGGGCGGGGTCGTATACCTCGCGTTCCGTGACACTGAGGGGCGTGCGTTCCTCGAGACAGTTCGCGTTCGCTGAGTCCCCCGCTCAGGATCGAATGGACGCGGGACTCGGCGGCGCCGAGTCCCGCGTTTTTCGTGAAACATCCATCCCGAGAGATTTTTTCGCCTTTCCCTTGCCGCGTGTTCCAGGACAGCCTACGCTTCATATATCGCCGGTGAGAATCATTCTCATCTCGACCGAACCCGCTGAATCGATCCGCTGACGTGACCACCGGCTCCTCTCGCGAACTCCCCGTCTGCACCTGCCCGCTCGTCGATTCGGCGACCGGTGCCGAGGCGACCGTCGTCGCGATCGCCTGCGCCGACCGTGACGCCTGCCGCCTGCGTGCGATGGGGGTCTATGAGGGCGCCACCGTCTCCGTGATCGACAAGAAGCACTGCCTGCTCGTCGACGTGCGCGGCACCCGCCTCGCGCTCGGCGCGGAACTCGCCGAGGGCATCACGGTCCTCACGCGGGGCATCCCCGCCAGCTGAGGATGATGGCTGTGGGAGCTCCGGGTACCCCCCCGGCGCCGGTGCCGTTGCGGGTCGCGATCATCGGCAACCCGAACACCGGCAAGACCACGCTCTTCAACGCCCTCACCGGCCTGCGGCAGCGGGTGGGCAACTTCGCCGGTGTCACCGTCGAGCGCGTCGAGGGCGGGTTTCAGATGCCCGATGGCCGACGCATCACCGTCGTTGACCTCCCGGGCGCCTACTCCCTCGCGGCCACCTCGCCCGATGAGCGCATCGCGCTCGACGTGCTGCGTGGACACGACGGTCGGGAACCCCGCCCGGATGTCGTCCTCGTCGTGGTGGATGCGACCCACCTCGGTCGGAACCTCTTCCTCGCGAGCCAGATCTGCGAGCTCGGGCTCCCCGTCGTCGTCGCGCTGAACCAAGTCGACGCCGCCGCCGCGCGCGGCATCTCCGTCGATGTGCCCGCGCTGATCCACGAGCTCGGTGTCCCGGTCGTGCCGACGGTCGCCTCGCGCGGTGAAGGGCTCGACCCGCTCCGCCGCGCCCTCGTCACCGCGGCGACGCTCCCTGCGCCAACGCCACGCTTCGCCCTCGACGAGTCGGCGGAGACCACCGCGGCCCGCTACGGCTGGATCACCGACGTGATCGCGCGGACCGTCACGCAGCGTCCCGCCTCATCAGGTGCACCGAGCGACCGGATCGACGCCATCGCGTTGCATCGGTTCGGCGGACCGGTCCTCTTCCTCGTTGTGATGGCCCTCGTCTTCCAGGCGGTCTTCTCCTGGGCGACGCCCGTCCAGGACGCGATCGAGTCCGGCGTGCTGGGGATCGGCCACGCGGTCGGTCAGCTCGTCCCCGAGGGAGACCTCCGCTCGCTCGTCGTCGACGGCGTCTTCGCGGGCGTCGGGTCGGTCCTCGTCTTCCTCCCCCAGATCGCGCTGCTCTTCGCCTTCATCGGCGTCCTCGAGCAGAGCGGGTATATGGCGCGCGCGGCCTTCCTGATGGATCGGCTGATGCGCCGCGTGGGACTCAATGGGAAGAGCTTCATCCCGATGCTCAGCGGCTATGCCTGCGCCGTGCCCGGGATCATGGCGACGCGAACGATCGAGGATCCCAAGGATCGCCTCGCGACCATCATGGTCGTGCCCCTGATGAGCTGCTCGGCGCGACTGCCGGTCTACACGCTGTTGATCGGCGCCTTCGTGCCCGCGATGCCGCTCCTGCCCGGCCTCGACCTGCAGGGCGCGACGATGCTGGCGATGTACCTGCTCGGCACGATCGCCGCGCTTGGTGTCGCCGCGGTGTTCCGCCGCACCCTCCTTCGTGGGCCGGTCCGTCCGATGATCCTCGAGTTGCCGCCGTA
The DNA here is from genome assembly GCA_036826135.1 of Gemmatimonadaceae bacterium. GTDB lineage: Bacteria > Gemmatimonadota > Gemmatimonadetes > Gemmatimonadales > Gemmatimonadaceae > Pseudogemmatithrix. The sequence goes on from DAISWY010000148.1 coordinate 2,157, forward strand.
CCGCTGGCCGTCGCCGCGGTCGATCGCGGTCACCGTCTGGCAGCGCTCGGTCCTCTTCCTCCGACGCGCCGGGACGGTGATCCTCGCGCTCAGCATCGTCCTCTGGGCCCTCGCGACCTTCCCGCGCACGCCGGTGGGCCCCGACACGCCGCCCGCCGTCGCGCAGGAGACGCAGCTCGCGAACTCCGCCCTCGGCCGCTTCGGCCGCGCGATTGAGCCCGCCGTCGCGCCGCTGGGCTATGACTGGAAAATCGGTGTCTCGATCCTCGCGAGCTTCGCCGCGCGAGAGGTCTTCGTCTCGACGATGGGGACGATCTACGGCGTCGGCGACGCGGGGGAATCGGCGCTGGCGGACGCGCTCCGTGCCGAGCGGCGCGCCGACGGCGCGGCGGCCTACACGCCGCTCATCGCGGTGAGCCTGATGGTGTTCTACGTGTTCGCGCTGATGTGCATGAGCACGATCGCGGTGACTGTCCGTGAGGCCGGCGGGGGGCGCATCGGCTGGCGATGGGCGGCGATCCAGTTCGCGTATATGCTCGCGCTCGCCTACGGTGCCGCGTGGCTGGTGCTCGTCGTGGGTCGCGCGCTGGGGCTCAGCTGATGCGCGCCGACACCTGGGCCGCGCTGGGCATCGTGCTGGCCGCCGTCACGTATCTCGTCCGGCGGGCGGTGCGCAGGTCGCGCGCCGCGAAGGCGACCGGCCCCGGCTGCGATCGCTGCGGTCACTGAACCGCTGACAGCGCCCCCCCGATCTCGGCCACCGCGATCTCCCGCGCCCCCTTCCGGACGAGGAGCCACCGGCCGCGCACCGCGTCGCTCACGGCCACCTCAGTCGCGTCGGGCGCACACTTCGCGCCGTTCACCGCCACGCCGCCCTGCTGCACCAGCTTGCGCGCCGCCGACCGCGAGAGTGCGAACGCGGACTCGAGCAGCGTGATCAGGTCGATGCGCCCCTCGGTCGGCGTCATCCGCACGCTCGGCATCTCCGCGGCGAGCGTCGAGAACACCGCGTCATCGAGCGCGTGCGCGTCGGCCTTCTTGTCGAAGACCGTCGCGGAGACGCGCTCCGCCACCGCGGTCGCGGCCGCGCCGTGCACGAGGGTCGTCACCTCGGCTGCGAGGCGCCGCTGCGCGCGACGTTCATGTGGTGCTGCCGCGTGCTCGGCCTCCAACGCCTCGATCGTCGTGCGGTCGAGCAGCGTGAAGGAGCGCAGGAGCCGCCCGACGTCGGCGTCCTCGGTGTTGATCCAGAACTGGTAGAACCGGTACGGGCTCGTGCGCGCGGCATCGAGCCAGACGGCACCGGCTTCCGTCTTGCCGAACTTCCGGCCCTGGGCGTCGGTGAGGAGTGGGAAGGTGAGGCCGTGCACGGCGCCACGTGCGGCACGCCGGACCAGCTCCGTCCCCGCCGTGATGTTCCCCCACTGGTCGCTCCCGCCGATCTGCAGCGTGACACCGTCCGCCTCGAAGAGCCGGAGGAAGTCGTACGCCTGCAGCAGCATGTAGGAGAACTCGGTGTAGGAAATCCCGGTCTCGAGCCGCGACTGGACCGAGTCCTTCTGCATCATCCAGTTGATGCTGAAGTGCTTCCCCGTATCGCGCAGGAACGGGATGAGCCCGAGCGCTCCGAGCCAGTCGCGGTTGTCGCGCACGTGGACGCGGGGAAGCGCGCCCTCGCCCAGCGCGTTGGCCATCACCGCGCGGATCTGCCGGCCGATGGCCTCCGCGTTCGCGGCGACCTCCTCGGCGGGGCGGATCGGCCGTTCCTCGGACTTCCCGCTCGGGTCACCGATGAGCGCGGTGCCGCCACCCACGAGGGCGACCGCCTCGTGACCGGCGCGGACGAGGCGGACGAGGCCAAGCAGCGGGAGGAGATTGCCGACGTGCAGGCTGTCGGCCGTGGGGTCGAACCCGCAGTACCCGCGGACCGAGCCCGCCGCGAGCGCCTCCGCGCACCCCTCGGTCTGCTGGAAGAGGAGGCCGCGCCAGGCGAGCTCGTCGAGCAGCGGGAGGGAATCGGGGGCGGAGGTCGGCGCCATAGGTGGAAAGCTATGCGCCTCGACCGGGGACGGGGACTCCTCAGCGGATCGACGCAGGTCGATCCCCGATCGGCGGCCGTGACGGGTGCGGTGCGCACACCGGACGCGGTCTGCACACCGGACGCGGTCCGCGTTGCCCGCGCCCCCAAGCGTCCCCTAGCTTCCGGGACGCGATGCGACGCCTGATCCGCCCCCTTCTGCTGAGCCTCGGCGTCGGCGCCCTCGTGGTCGGGGTGTCGGGGCTCATCTGGTGGAACGTCTTCCTCT
>DAISWY010000149.1:0-4434 GCA_036826135.1 Gemmatimonadaceae bacterium
TGCAGGAGCTGACGAAGAACAACGACGCGATGTTCATCAATTCCGTGTACCTGTACGCCACCGCCGGCGGGAAGATCACCTTCGGTCCGCTCTGGGACTTCGACCTCGCCTTCGGTGGGTACCCGTACATCCCGGAGCCTCAAGGCTGGCGGATCCGTTACGCGCCTTGGATCTCGCGCCTGCTCGATGACCGCGCCTTCATCGACAAGCTGAAGGTCCAGTGGCAGGCGCTCTTTGCGCAGCGGTCGGCCATCGACGCCGCGCTGGTCGCGTACACGGCCAGGCTGCGAGAGTCCCAGCGCCTGAGCCACGCGCTCTGGTACCCGTATCTCCCGAAGCCCACCCTGATGGCGCCGTCCGTCGGCGCCGGGTCGGCGATGCTCGCCCCCGCGGCACCCTTCCCCACGGGGAGCACCTTCACCGATGCGATGTACAACGCCGAGGTCCTCGCCCTGCGAAACTGGCTGACCGCCCGATTCGCCTGGCTCAACACAGCAATTATGGATCTCTGATGAGCCGGTAGCCTTCACACTGCCGTTTTGGCATCTTTCAGGGGTCCGGCCATCAAGCCGGGCCCCTGTGCCATTCCCTACCTCACCGACCCCCGACGCCCCGATGGCCGACGCCACCACGCCCCTCAAGCGGACCCCGTTCCACGCGCAGCACCTCGCCGCCGGCGCGAAGATGGTCCCCTTCGCGGGCTTCGAGATGCCCATCCAGTATCCGACGGGCATCACCGCCGAGCACCACGCCGTGCGCACGGCGTGCGGCGTGTTCGATGTGAGCCATATGGGGGAGTTCATCATCAAGGGGCCGCAGGCCATCCCCTTCGTCACCTACGTCACCAGCAACGACGTCGCGGCGCTCGCCGACGGTCAGGTGCACTACTCGGCGATCCTCACCGAGCAGGGGACGTTCGTCGATGACTGCCTCGTCTATCGGTACGCCGCCGACCACCTGATGATGGTCGTGAACGGCTCCAACAAGGACAAGGATCTCGCACACATCTCGCAGTACGTGGACCGCTTCGACTGCACGCTCACCGACGTGAGCGATGACATCGGGCTCCTCGCGGTGCAGGGGCCGCAGGCGCAGGCGATCTTGCAGGCGCTCACCCCCGCCGCGCTCGACGACATCAAGTACTACTGGTTCACCGAGACCACCGTCGCCGGCATCCCGATGACCCTCTCGCGCACCGGCTACACGGGAGAGGATGGCTTCGAGCTCTACCACGACGTCGCGCACTCGGCGCGCCTCTGGGAGGCGCTGATGGCCACCGGGCAGATCACCCCGACCGCCCTTGGCTGCCGCGACTCGCTGCGGCTCGAGATGGGGATGGCGCTCTACGGCAACGACATCGACGACACCATCACGCCGCTCGAGGCGGGGCTCGGCTGGCTCGTGAAGATGAAGAAGGGGGACTTCGTCGGCCGCGCGGCGCTCGAGGCGCAGAAGGCCGCCGGCGTTCCGCGGAAGCTCGTCGGGTTCACCTTCACGGAGAAGGCGATCCCGCGGCACGGCTATCCGGTCTTCGTCGACGGGGCGCCGAGCGGGACCGTGATGTCGGGGATCATGAGCCCGAGCGTCGGCTGCGGCCTCGGCACCGCGTACGTCCCCACGGCATACGCCACGCCGGGGAAGACGCTGGAGGTCGAGATCCGTGGGAAGCGCGTCGTCGGGACGATCGCGAGCTTCCCCTTCTGGACCAAGGGGACGGTGAAGCGGTAGATGAGTGTCCTCATCACGCTCACCGACGTTGAGCCGGCCGTCCGGCTCAACGCGCTGCTCGAGGCCGACGGCATCGCGACGACGATGGTGTCGCCGCTCGACGACCTCACGCGCGAGGTGGAGCGCGCACGGCCGGAGGTGATCGTGTGCACCGGGGCGCTGCTCGATCCGCAGACCCTCGGGCTCGTGCGCGACCAGCTCTGGGGCGGGGCCGCCGTGATCGGCCTCTCCGACGTCGGGGACGCCACGGTCGAGGCGCGCCTGCGGGGTGTCGGGTTCGCTGATGTGCTCGTGAAGCCGGTCGCCCCCGAGGCGGTGCGGGCGAGCGTGCAGGCGCTCCTCGAACGGCAGCGCGTCGCACGGGAGACCGGGCTCTGGGGGGAGAGCGAGGCGATTCGTCAGGTCCTCGTGCAGGTGACGCAGATGGCCCCCGTCTCGAGCACGGTGCTCATCGAGGGAGAGAGCGGGACGGGGAAGGAGCTCGTCGCGCGTGCCATCGCCAAACTCTCGCCGCGTCGGAACAAGCCCTTCATCGCCGTGAACGTCGGGGCGCTTCCCGAGACGCTACTCGAGAGCGAGCTCTTCGGGCACGAGAAGGGCGCGTTCACCGGGGCCGCGGAGCGGCGCATCGGTCGCTTTGAGCTCGCGAGCGGGGGGACGCTCTTCCTCGACGAGATCGGCGAGATCCCGTCGAGCACCCAGGTGAAGCTCCTGCGGGTGCTGGAGGAGCGGCAGGTGACGCGCGTCGGCGGGACGCAGACGATCCCGGTGGATGTGCGCGTCGTCGCGGCCACGAATCGTCCGCTGCGGGAGAGCGTCGAGCGCGGCGAGTTCCGGTCGGACCTCTTCTATCGGTTGAACGTGCTCCGCATCTATCTCCCGCCGCTCCGCGAGCGGCGCGAGGATATCCCGCTCCTCGTGCGGCGGTTCGTGCAGGAGTTCGCGCAGGCGCACGACCGCACCTTCCACGGGATCTCGGCCGAGGCGATGCAGGCCCTGGTGCGGTATCCCTGGCCGGGGAACGTGCGCGAGCTCCGGAACCTGCTCGAGAGCATGGTCGTGCTCGCGACCGGTCGGGAGATCGGGGTCGATGACATCCCCGCTGCGATCCGAAGTGGCGGCGCCGATCGACTGCTCCCTGTCCCGATCGGGCCCATTCTGCGGGAGGAGGGGCGGGCCGAGGGGCGCGAGCTCGAGTTCATCGTCCGGAGCCTCGTGGAGATGAAGCTCCAGCTGGAGGAGCTGCGTCGGCGGGTCGATGAGGATCGCGAGGCGGTGGAGCGACTCGTTGGGGGAGGGATCGGGGGCGCGGCCGGCCCAGCGGGGTTCGGCGTCAGCCTTGGCTCGGTGGCTCCCGGCGGCGGTGGCCTTGTTCCTGGGACCGCGGTCGCCCTCTCGCCCGTGGTCGGCGGGCTCGAGCCCCCGGGCGTCCCCGCGGCGGGCGCGGGTCTGACGCTCGTGCCCGGGATGACGATGGCCGAGATCGAGAAGGCGGCGATCCTCGGCGCGCTGCGCCAGACGCGAGGGAACCGGCGAAAGGCGGCCGAGCTGCTCGACATTGGCGAGCGGACGATGTATCGGAAGCTCAAGGAGTATCAGGTCCCCGAGGAGTACCAGGGGTAGCCGAGTCGAGCCGAGGAGAGCTGGACAGGGTCCGGTCGACCTGTCCGGGTCCCGTTACCCGGTTTAGGGGTCCATCGTCAAAGATTCGAACACCGGAGGGCGCAGCCGCGCATTCCGGCGCGTCCGAATCCGAGGAGCTCCGTGACGATTCCCCTACCGCAGCCCAGCGAACCGACCGGCGATGTGATCGCGGGCTCCGTGTTGCCGCTCCGCGACGCCGAGGCTTTGATCGCGACGTTGCAGGATGTGACGTCAGTGCGGATCACTGCGACGTCGACCGGTGGGATTGAGGCGGTACACGTGCTCGTGTCGGGGGTGACGCCGGCGAAGCAGCACGTCCGGAACATCGAGAGCGCGCTGATGGCGCGCTTGGGGCTCAAGGTCGATCATCGGAAGATCTCGATCGCGGCGACCGCCTCGCGGCCCGCCGGCGACGCGTTGGCAGCCGTGCTGCCGCCATCGCCAGCGGCCGCCCCAGTGCCGGGGCGTCACGTCTATTTCGAGGATGTTGAGATTCGTGGATCCCGCGCCCGCGGCGTGACGTGTCGCGTCACGCTGCGCGTCGGCGGCGAATCCTACGCCGGCGAGGCGGAGGAGGGGGTGCCGAGCGACCGGAACCGCGTGGAAGTGGCGGCGCGGGCGGCGGTGGCAGCCCTGGGGCTCGCCGTGACGGCGCACGGGGCAGTCGCGCTGGAGGGTGCCCGAGTGCTGCCGATGTTCGATCGGGAGTTCGTCTTCGTCGGGCTCGTCGTCAGAGGGGGCCGGGAGCAGAAGATGTTCACGGGGACATGTGAGGTGCGGGACAGCGTGGAGACCGCAGCGGTGCTGGCGGTGCTCGACGCGACGAATCGGTGGTCAGGGCAGTCGGATGAAGTCTCACCCTTCGGCCTGAGGAACTAGGGAACCCCCCGTTCTCTCCGGGAGCGGAGGGAACATGAGTGGTCGCGTCACGACCGACGCACGAGCGGAGCCGATCTTTGCTGGAACGCCGCGGAGAAAGCCGGGCGATCTCATCGAAGGGAGGTGATTCTCAATGTCGATCATCACGTCGCTGCTGAGCGCGATTTGCGCGTTTGTGCTGGG
>DAISWY010000150.1:0-4427 GCA_036826135.1 Gemmatimonadaceae bacterium
CACCTGGCCGGTGAGGGCTTCGACGCCGATCGCGAGGGGGTCCTTGACCAACTCCGCGCCGCCGGTGGCGTCGGTGTCGTCTGCATCGGGGAGTCCCTAGCCGCCGCAGTGGGCGCCCGGCGACTCGCGGAGGCGCACCCCGGGGTCGTCTGGTGGACGGCGGGGATTCACCCGCACGACGCCGCCGGATACGATCCCGCGCGGGACATGCCGGCGCTCGAGGCCGCGATGCGCGCCGGGGCGGTCGCCATCGGCGAATGCGGCCTCGATTACCACTACGACCATTCGCCCCGACGGCAGCAGCGTCGCGCCTTCGCCGAGCAGCTCGCCATCGCCCAGCGCGAGCGGAAGGCCGTCGTCGTCCACAGTCGCGAGGCGGCGGAGGACACCGCGGTGATGGTGCGCGAGGCAGGGGCGGTGGGGATTGTCGGTGTCCTCCACTGCCACACCGGCCCGCACCCACTCGCGGAGGCGGCCCTGGCCGCCGGGTGGTACATCTCGTTCAGCGGGGTCGTGACCTTCCGCAAGTGGGAGGATCTCGACCTCCTTCGCCTGGTCCCGGAAGACCGTCTCCTCCTCGAGTCGGACAGCCCGTATCTTGCTCCCGTGCCGTATCGAGGAAAGCGCAACGAACCCGCGTGGTGCGCGCGCACCCTCGAGCGGCTGGCGCAGGTGCGCGAGGTCGATGTGGGCTCGCTCGGCGCTGCCGTGGTCCGTAACACCCGTCGGTGCTTCTCGCTCGATTGATCCGCCGTCCGCGTTCCATCCCCCCACCAGAGGCTCGCGACTCCCCCCGATGAGCATCCCCAGCGACATCGCGATCGCCCAAGCGGCGACCCTGAAGCCGATCACCGAGGTGGCCGCCACCATCGGCCTCGCGCCGGACGACCTCGATCAGTACGGCCGGTACAAGGCCAAGGTCCCCCTCGAGGTCACCACGCGCCCCGCCAAGGGGAAGCTCGTGCTCGTGACCGCGATCAACCCGACCGCGGCAGGGGAGGGAAAGACCACCACCTCCGTGGGCCTCGCGCAGGCGCTGCGTCGGCTCGGGACGAACGCGGTCCTCTGCATCCGTGAGCCCTCGCTCGGCCCCGTCTTCGGCGTGAAGGGCGGTGCGGCGGGCGGCGGCTACGCGCAGGTGCTGCCGATGGAGGATATCAACCTCCACTTCACCGGTGACTTCCACGCCATCGCCTCGGCGCATGCCCTCCTGAGCGCGATGCTCGACAACCACCTGCAGCAGGGGAACGCCCTCAACATCGACCCGCGGCGCATCACGTGGCCCCGCACGATCGACATGAACGACCGCGCGCTCCGGAAGGTGATCATCGGCCTCGGCGGCCCGGCCGAGGGCGTGGTGCGCGAGGAACGGTTCGTCATCATCCCCGCCTCCGAGGTGATGGCCATCGTCGCGCTGGCGACGAGCGCGGCCGACCTCGAGACGCGGCTCGGGAACATCATCGTCGGGTCCACCGCCGGCGTCGATCGGAAGCCCGTGCGTGCCCGCGACCTCAACGCCCACGGCGCGATGGCGATGCTGCTCAAGGACGCCATCCGGCCGAACCTCGTGCAGACCCTCGAGGGCGGGCCCGCGTTCGTCCACGCGGGTCCGTTTGGCAACATCGCGCACGGCTGCAACTCGATCCTCGCGACACGGGCCGGGCTCGCCGTGGGTGATGTGGTCGTCACCGAGGCGGGGTTCGGGTCTGATCTGGGCGCGGAGAAATTCCTCGACATCAAGTGCCGCTTCGGCGGCCTGACCCCGGAGGCCGCGGTGCTCGTCGCGACCGTGCGCGCGCTCAAGATGAACGGGGGGGCGCAGAAGGGGGACCTCGCCAAGGAGGATCTCGCGGCGCTGCGTCGTGGCGTGGTGAACCTCGAGCATCACATCGCCAACGTCCGACAGTTCGGGCTGGAGCTCGTGGTCGCCATCAATCGCTTCGGCACCGATACCGATGCCGAGCTGGCGATCGTCCGTGAGGCGGCGGAACGGGCGGGGGCGCGCGTCGCCCTCTGCGAGGTCTTCGCGAAAGGCGGGGAGGGGGGAGAGGCCGTCGCGCGCGAGGTGCTCGACATCCTCGCCGGGGGGCGGTCGCGGTACGCGCCGCTCTACGACGCCGCCCGACCGATCAAGGAGAAGATCGACACCATCGTCCGGAAGGTCTACGGTGGCGACGGCGCCGACTTCAGCGCGAAGGCCGAGCGCGCCATCGCCTACCTCGAGTCCATCGGGCTCGGTGACACGCCGGTCTGCATGGCGAAGACGCAGTATTCCCTTTCCGACGACGCGACCAAGCTGGGCCGCCCGAGCGGCTTCCGCGTCACGGTGAACGATGTCTACCCCCTCGCCGGGGCCGGCTTCGTGGTCGCGCAGTGTGGCGAGATCATGACGATGCCCGGCCTCCCCAAGGTCCCCGCCGCGGAACGGATGGCGATCCATCCCGACGGCTCCATCGCCGGCCTCTTCTAGGAGCAGACACGATGACGGTGCAGCGCATCGCGACCGACGCGGCCCCCGCGGCCATCGGTCCCTACGCCCAGGCGACGGTCGCCGGGGGGTTCCTCTTCACTGCGGGACAGATTCCGCTCGATCCGGCGACGATGGAGGTCGTCGGCGGCGACATCGCCGCACAGACCACGCGCGTCCTGGAGAACCTGCGGCATGTCCTCACTGCCGCGGGGTGCGGGTGGGACGACGTGGTGAAGACGACGGTCTTCCTGCAGGATATGGCCGACTTCCCAAGGTTCAACGAGATCTACGCCGCCGCCCTCGGCGACGCGCGTCCCGCCCGCTCGACGGTGCAGGTCGCGGCGCTCCCGCGGGGCGTTGCCGTCGAGGTCGAACTCGTCGCGAAGCTCCCCTGATCCCCGCCGATGCGGCCCGCGATGCCGTCGCGGGCCGCGTCGGACTCCCACACCTCCCATGACCCGCGAAGAGATCTTCCGGCTGACCCAGTTCGCTCGCTGCGCCGGCTGAGCGTCGAAGATGGGTCCGGGTGACCTGTCCGCCGCGCTCGCGCCGCTGCCGCGCGAATCCGATCCCCGAGTCCTCGTCGGTCGCGAGACCTTCGACGACGCGGGGGTCTTCCGGCTGTCCGATGATCTCGCGCTGGTGCAGACGGTGGATTTCTTCGCCCCCATCGTCGACGATCCGTATCGCTTCGGACGCGTCGCGGCGGCCAACGCGCTCTCCGATGTCTATGCGATGGGGGGCACGCCCCTCACCGCGATGAACGTCGTCGCGTTCCCCGAGGACACCCTGCCGCTCTCCGTGCTGACGGAGATCCTCCGCGGCGGCCAGGACGCGGTCCACGAGGCCGGAGCGCGACTCGTGGGCGGGCACACGGTCACCGATCCCGAGCTCAAGTACGGGCTCGCCGTCACCGGTACCGTCCATCCCGAGCGGATCCTCTCGAACGCGGGCGCTCGAGCCGGGGACCTGCTCGCCCTGACCAAGCCCATCGGCACGGGGATCCTCGCCACGGCGGGGAAGCGTGGCCTGCTCGCTGACGAACACGCGGAGCGGCTCTACACGACGATGGCGGCGCTCAATGCGGCGGCATCGGCGGCGGCCGTCGCCGTCGGGGCGCGCTGCGCCACCGACGTCACGGGCTTCGGCCTCCTCGGTCACGCCCGGCACATCGCGCGCGCGAGCGAGGTGCGCCTCGTGATCGATGTCGACACGGTGCCCGTCCTGCCGGGCGCGCGCGAGGCCCTGGCCGCCGGTTGCGCGACCGGCGGAGCACAGCGGAACGAGGCGTGGGTCGCCGATGATGTCGACTGGGCGGACGTCGGGCCAGATGTGCGCGCCCTCCTGACGGACCCGCAGACCTCGGGGGGGCTCCTCGTCGCGCTCCCGCCGACGCAGGCGCCGGCCTTCCTCGACCTGGTCCCAGACGCCGTTGTAATCGGCGCGGTCGAGGCTTCGGGCCCCGGCCCGCGGCTTCGGCTCCGCTGACGCTATCTTCCCTGCGTGCGCGTCTGGGGGCGGATGGGGTCTGGTGGTCCTCACGGTCTTCAAAACCGTAGCGGCCTGACTGCGTCGGGCTGGGTGGGTTCGATTCCCACACGCTCCCGCCACGCGCACACGGAACCCGGCGGCGTTCGCCGGGTCGAACCCCCACGTATGCGCCCCTCCAACCTCTCCTGTTCGCGATTGCGTCGTTGCGAGGTCGCCCTCGTGGCCCTCGTGGCCCTCGTGGCCCTTGTCGGGCCGCTCGGGCGCGCCGACGCGCAGCAGGTGGAACCGACGCGGGCGGGCGTGCGTCGCGAGCAGAAGCCCGTTGAGTCCTTCGCGGCGCCGACGGTCGCCGGCGCCCCGATCTCCCCTCGCCGAGCCTTCCTCTATTCGCTCCTGCTGCCGGGGGCAGGGCAGGCGAGGCTCGACCGCGGGCGGGCGGGGTCGGCGTTCTTCCTGATCGAAGTGG
>DAISWY010000151.1:0-4412 GCA_036826135.1 Gemmatimonadaceae bacterium
GTGCTCTTCATCACCGGGCTCGCGCGCACGCGGGCCGGCACCGCCGCCCTCGTCGTCGCCGCGAGTCCCGCGGCCGTGGCGATCGTCGCCCGCGCCTTCGGCCACGAGCGCCTCACCTCCCGCGCGGTGCTCGGGATCGTGGCGTCGATCGCCGGCGTCGGCCTCGTCCTCGGGGGGAGCCTGCGGGTGGACGGCACGAGCCATCTCGTCGGTGATCTCCTCATCCTCGCCGCCGTCTGCTGCTGGGCGTTCTACACGAGCGGGCTGATGCCGCTCACCAAGCGGGTGGAGTCGGTGCAGGTAGCGGCGTGGACCCTGGTCGGTGGCGTGGTACCGCTCACCATCCTCGCCCTCCCCTCGCTCTGGGCGACCGACTGGGCCGCGGTCAACTGGCTGACCTGGGGCGCGGTGGTCTACGCCGGCGTCCTCGCGATGGTCATCGCGTACCTCTTCTGGTACCGCGGCGTTCACGAGATTGGGCCGACGCGCACCGCGATGTACGCAAACCTGCAGCCGATCGTCGCGGTGTTCGTCGCGTGGGTCGCCCTTGGTGAGATCCCGACGGTCGCTCAGGGCCTTGGCGCTGCGACCGTGATCGGCGGCCTCTATCTCTCGCGCACGTGACGACCGTCGTCCTCTTCGACATCGATGGCACGCTCCTCTCGAGCGACGGCGCCGGGCGCACGGCGATGGAGGCGGCGCTGCACGCCGTCTTCGGCATGCGCGGGCCCGCCGGCTATCGCTACGATGGGAAGACCGATCCGCTGATCGTGCGGGAGTCGATGCGGCATGCGGGGCTCGACGACGCGACGATCGAGGCGGGAATGTCGGAGGTGATCGCGCGCTACCTCGAGGGGCTCTCGGTGGCGCTGCAGGACCCGGCGCGCCTCGCGCGCACGCTCCCCGGCGTCCCGGCGCTGGTCGAGGCGGTGCACGCGGCCGACGACCTGATGCTCGGGCTTCTCACGGGGAATGTCGTCGAGGGGGCGACCCGCAAGCTCGAGGCGGTGGGGCTCGCGCCCGCACGGTTCGTGGTGGGGGCTTTCGGCTCCGACCACGAGCAGCGCCCCGCGCTCGCCCCCGTCGCGCAGGCCCGCGCCGAGGCCCGGCTCGGGCGGTCGATTCCCGGGGAGCGCTTCGTCATCATCGGCGACACTCCCGCGGACCTCACCTGCGGCCGCGGCATCGGCGCGCGCGCCATCGGTGTCGCGACCGGCGGCTATCGCCGCGCGGAGCTCGAGGGGTATGAGGCCTTCGCGCTCGTGGATGATCTCGCCGACACCGGGGCGATGCTGGAGTTGATCCGTGGCGCGTGAGGTGGAGCTGAAGGCCATCGTCCCCGACCTCACGCTGGCGGTGGCGCGCGTCCTCGAGGCGGGCGGCGCACCCGGCTTCGCCGGCCGCCTCGAGGACCGGCGGTATGACACCCCCGACCGCGCGCTCGCCCTCCGCGACCACGTGCTCCGGCTCCGCGTCTATCGCGGCGATGTGCCCGACGGTCGCCTCGACTGGAAGGGGCCGACCACCTACGTCGACGGCTACAAGGTCCGCGAGGAACACTCCGTCACCGTCGGCGATCCGGATGAGCTCGCGACGATGCTCGAGCGGCTCGGGTACGTGGTGACACGCGAGATTGACCGCGAGATCCGGCAGTTCACGGTGCACGGGGCCGTCGTGCGCTTCGAGCGCTATCCGCGGCTCGACGACCTCGTCGAGGTCGAGGGGGAGCCGGCGGCGATCGAGGCGGCGATCCTCGTGCTGGCACTGCCACGCGAGACGTTCACCACCGGGCGGCTCCCGGATTTTGTGCGAGACTACGAGGCCCGCACCGGGCAGCGCGCCGCGCTCTGCGACCGTGAGCTCGACGGCGACTACCGCTACTCGGCGACCGATGCCTGAGGGCGTGGCGGAGCGCCGGTGATCCTCGGGCTCGGGATCGATCTCGTGGAGGTCGCACGGGTGGAATCACTCGTGTCGCGGTACCCCGAGCGGGCCGCGGCGCGCCTCTTCACGGAGGGCGAGTGGACCTACGCGTCGACGAAGGCGCGGCCAGCGCTGCATCTCGCGGCGCGATTCGCGGCGAAGGAGGCGGCCTTCAAGGCGCTCGCCGGGAGCGATGACGCCCGGGCGATCGGCTGGCGTGAGATTGAGGTCGTGCGCGCAGCCGACGGCGCACCGGCGCTCCGCCTGCACGGACGGGCTGAGTCGCGCGCGCGCGTCCTCGGCGTCCGCACCATCCATCTGAGCCTCACGCACACGGCCGACACGGCGGCCGCAGTGGTCATCCTCGAGTCGTAGCGGCCGCGGTCGGCGCGCTCGGGGAGGAGCGGCGCCACATCCAGAACGCCCCCGCGACGACGAACGCCATCGCAATTGTCTGGGCGACGGTGAACGGCCCGACGAAGCGATCGTCCTTCGCGCGGAGGAACTCGACGAGGAAGCGCTCGATCCCCTGGAGCACGCAGTAGACGCCGAAGAGCCACCCGGCGGCGTGTCGGTGGTCCTTGAGTCGCCAGAGGATCGCGAACATCACCAGCCCCATCGCCGTCTCATAGAGCTGTGTCGGGTGCACCGCGAGCACGGCGTCCGGCGGCAGATCCGCGTAGCCCGTGAGACCGAACTGTTGGACGAGGTTCGCGACCGTGCTCGGCGGCGCGCCCTGGGGGAACGTCACCGCGAGGAACCCGTTCCACGGACGGCCGTAGTCGTCGCCAACCGCCCAGCACCCGGTGCGCCCGACGGCGTACGCCGCGGCGAGCGCCGGCGCGCAGGCATCTGAGATCTCGGTGAACAACCGCCCCTTATGCCGGATGACCAGGACGCTCGCGACGATCCCGCCGATGAGCCCGCCCCAGAAGACGAACCCCGCGCGGCTGAACACCGCGCCCGGGTCGCCGGTGAGGATCGCATAGTAGAGCTTCGCCCCGACGAGCCCGCCGATGACGGCGCCCACCGTGACATCCCCCATCACCTCACCGTCCTGGCCGCGACGCTCGAGCACGGCGGTCGCGACGATCTGCCCGATCACGAAGGCGAGGAGCATCCCCAGGCCGAAACCGGTGATCTCGAGGGGCCCGAGCTGGTAGGCGAACGGGAGATGGGTTGTGGCGGCCATGGGCGGAAGCTAGCGGCGGCGCGCCGTGGCGTCGACGAGCCCCGGCATCGGTGCGGCGGCGTGCGCGGTGAGGGTCGCATCGTCCCGCTCCCCGCGGCCGAGGCGGAAGAGGGCGGCGGCGCCGATCATCGCGGCGTTGTCGGTCGCGAGGCGGGGCGACGGGGCGAAGACACTGATCCCCCGTGGTCCGGCCGCCGCCGTCATCGCGGTCACGAGGGTGCGATTGCACGCCACGCCTCCCCCGAGCACGATGCGGCCCCGGCCGTGCAGGGACGCCGCCCTGAGCGTCTTGGCGACGAGCGTATCCACGAGCGCGTCCTGGAAGCCGCGCGCGAGGTGTGGGCGGTCCCGCTCGAGATGGTCACTCGCGCGTACCGCGAGGAGCACGGCGGTCTTGAGGCCGCTGAAGGAGACGTCGAGGTAGTCGGGGTCCGTCGGCTGCTGCCCGCCGTGGAGCATCGGGCGCGAGAAGCGGAAGCGACCGGGGTCGCCTGAGGCGGCGAGCGCCTCGAGGTGCCTGCCACCGGGATAGGGGAGGCCGAGGAGCTTGGCGACCTTGTCGAACGCCTCGCCCGCGGCATCGTCGCGCGTCGCACCGAGGAGGCGATACGCACCCCAGGCCGCCACGTCGATGAGCATCGTATGCCCGCCGGAGACGAGGAGCGCGGTGAAGGGGGGCGTCGCCTCCGGATGGTCGAGCGCGGTGGCGAAGAGATGTCCCTCCATATGGTGCACGCCGAGCAGCGGGATCCCGCGTGCTGCGGCGAGCGCCTTCGCATAGCTCACCCCCACGAGCAGTGCGCCGACGAGACCAGGCGCGTGCGTCACCGCGATCGCGTCGATGTCCTCGAGGGTGCGTCCCGCGTCGGCCAGCGCGCGTCGGGAGACGGGGACGACGGCGGCGAGATGTTCGCGCGAGGCGATCTCGGGGACCACACCGCCGAAGATCCGATGCACGTCCTGCGAGAGGATCACGAGGGACTCGAGCACGGGGGCGTCCGGCGGGCCGTGCAGCACGGCCGCGGAGGTCTCGTCGCAGGAGCTCTCGAGCGCGAGGACGCGCATCAGCGGCCGCTCACGGGTCGCTCAGGGGCGCGGTTCGGCGAGGAGCCGCTCGAGCTGCGCGATGTTCGCCTCGCTGTCCCACGCCTCCGCGCCGATGCTGCGACGGCGGATGGTACCATCGCGCCCGATGAGGAAGGTCTCGGGAACGCCGGTGGTCTGGTACGTCCGCTCGATCGCTTTTGTCGGATCGTGGAGCAGATCGAAGGTGAGCCCGAGCTCCTGGGCGAAGCGG
>DAISWY010000152.1:0-4374 GCA_036826135.1 Gemmatimonadaceae bacterium
CCGTTTCCCCACCCCGAATCTCTCCGTCTCCCGGTATGAACGACTCCAAGGCTTCCGTCGCGACGCTCGAACCGCAGATCGACCGCTGGCGCGATTACCTCCGCCGACGGCAAACGGTCCACGCCGTCGACGTCGTCGAGCTCGAAGATCACCTTCGCGAAATCATCGCGAACCTCATCGACGGCGGACTCGCCCCCGACGAGGCGTTCCTCGTCGCGGTGAAGCGCCTCGGCGCGATCGACGCACTCTCGCGCGAGTTCGCACGTGAGCACTCCGAGCGACTCTGGAAGCAACTCATCGCCCTTCCCGGCAGCACCATCCCACAGCGGTTGCGTCACGAGCCGCTCGTCGCCCTCGGACTCGCCGTCGCCGCTGGCGTCCTGATCAAAGTCCCGGCCCTCTTCGGGCTCGACCTGGACGCCGACGGCGGGTTCTACGCGCGGAACGCCTCGCTATTCATCTTGCCGCTTCTGACAGCGTATTTCGCGTGGAAACGCGACCTCTCGCGTCCCGCCCTTCGCCTGCCCCTCGCGATGTTCCTCGGGGCGGCGCTCGCCGCGAACCTTCCGAGCTTCGTACCGGGCGGAGCGACCGAACCCCTCGTCGCGCTGCACCTGCCCGTCGCGCTCTGGCTCGCGGTCGGCATCGCGTACGCCGGCACGCGCTGGCGCGAGGTCGCCGGACGGATGGACTTCGTGCGCTTCTCCGGGGAGCTCTTCATCTACTTCGTCCTCATCGCGCTCGGCGGCGGGGTCCTCCTTGGCACCTCCGCGGGAATCTTCACCTCGATCGGCGTCGACATCGAGCCCTTCATGGAGCAGTGGGCGCCCTCCCTCGTCCTCGGCGCCATCATGGTCGCCGCCTGGCTGGTGGAGGCGAAGCAGAGCGTGATCGAGAACATGGCCCCGGTGCTGACGACGCTCTTCACGCCCCTCTTCACCATCGCGCTGCTGCTCTTCCTTGGCACGGCGGCGTGGACGGGGCGCGGCATCGCAATCGAGCGCGACATGCTACTCCTGTTCGACCTGCTGCTGCTCCTCGTAGTCGCGCTCCTGCTCTACACCTTCTCGGCACGCGACCCGCAGCGCCGGATCGGGCTCTTCGACCGCGCGCAGCTGGCGCTGATCCTCGCCGCACTCGCCGTCGACGCGCTCGCCCTCTCCGCGATGACCCTCCGGATCAGCGGGATGGGGATCACCCCCAACCGCGTCGTCGCGCTCGGCCTGAACGCGATCCTCTTGGTGAACCTCGCCGGCGCCGCGGTGCTCCAGGTGCGATTCCTTTCCGGTGGAGCGCCCTTCGCACGGCTCGAACGCTGGCAGACGGACTTTCTCCCGGTCTACGGCGGGTGGGCCGCCTTCGTCGCGGTGGGGCTCCCGGCGCTCTTCAGCTACCGCTGAGGCTCACCACCCGAAGAATCCGCCCAGCATCCGCTTCAGGTCGTTGAACGTCACGAACAGGAAGAGGGTCCCGATCGCGGCAAGACCGATCCGCGCGTACCACTCCTTCACCACCAGCGGCAGCGGCCGCCGATACGCCGTCTCCGCGATCTGCAGGAGGATCTGCCCGCCGTCGAGCAGCGGGATCGGGAGCAGATTGAGGACGGCGAGGTTGATGCTGAGGAACGCGATGAGGCTCCAGAGCGTCTCGGCGCCAGACTGCGCGGCCGCCACGCTCGAGCGCGCGATCTCGAGCGGCCCGCCGAGCTGGTTCACGGAGACGTCCCCTGTGACGAGACGCCCGAGCACCTGGACCACGTTCCCCGCCATCCCCCAGGTAGCGCGCCACCCAAGGCGGACCGCGGTGGCGGCATCGACAGGCTCCCGCTCCACCCCTTGCCGCACCGCGACGCCGATGCGCCCGACGACCGCGGTCGCGCCATCCGGCCCCGTGACCGATTCCGCGGCCGGCGTGACCGTGAGCGGGACGGTGTCCGCACCCCGCGCGACCCGCAGCGTGACGGCGCGCCCGGCGGCATCGGAGATCACCGAGACGACCTCTTCCCAGCGCGTGACCGCCGTCCCGTCGATCGCGACCACCCGGTCACCGGCACGCACCCCTGCGGCCGCGGCCGGCTTTCCCACCACCACGGAATCGACCACTGGCGGCACGAGCGGCTGGCCGTACGTCGCGACGACGCCGATCGACACGGCCACCGCGAGGACGACGTTCATCGTGACGCCGGCGAGCAGGATGACGAGCCGCTGGACCAGCGACTTCGACTCGAACCACCGGTCGGCGGGGATCGGCAGCGGCCCGTGCGGGATCATCGACCGTTCGTCCCAATGGCGCGACCGCTCGGCCTCGGGAGACTCCGTCCCTCCCTCGAGCACCGCCGCCGTCTCGTCCTCCTTCGAGGCCATCCGCACGTAGCCACCGATCGGGAGCCAAGAGAGCGCATACTCTGTCTCGCCCCGACGGACGCTCCAGAGCGGTGCTCCCCAGCCCAGCGAGAAGCGCGGCGCGTACACACCGGCCCACTTGGCGGCGAGGAAATGCCCAAGCTCGTGCACGAAGACGACGAGGCCGAGGACGAGCAACGGGGCGAGCCAACTCAGCATCTACCGAAACTCCGAGACGAGGGCACGGGCCGCGGCATCGGCGGCGAGGAGGGAGGACAGATCGTTCCCCGGGAGATCGCCGTGGCGCGCGAGCGCCGCCTCGATCGCGGCGGGGATCCCACCGAAGCCGAGGTCCCCCGCGAGGAACCGGGCGACCGCCGCCTCGTTCGCCGCGTTGAAGACAGCGGGCGCCGCCCCACCCTGCCGACCGGCCGCGATGCCGAGGCCGAGCGTCGGGAACGCCTCGTGGCGGACGGGCTCGAAGGTGAGCGGGCTCACCGCGACGGGATCAAAGGTCGGTACCCCGGAGTCGACGAGCCGGTCCGGGTAGGTGAGCGCATAGAGCACGGGGAGCTCCATCGACGGGACCCCGAGCTGCGCGATCACGCTGCCGTCCTCGAACTCCACCATCGAGTGCACGATGCTCTGGGGGTGCACCACCACCTCGATGCGGTCGTAGGGCACGCCGAAGAGCACGTGGGCCTCGATCACCTCGAGGGCCTTGTTCGCCAACGAGGCGCTGTCAACGGTGATCTTCCGCCCCATCGACCAGGTGGGATGATTCAACGCATCGGCCCGGGTCGCGGCCGCGATGCGCGCGGCCTCCCAGGTGCGGAACGGACCACCGGACGCGGTGACGATCATCCGACGGACCCCAGCGACCGGGAGGAGCCCGGGGCCGTCGCCGCCGATGCGCCCCGCGAGGCACTGCAGCAGCGCGGAATGCTCGGAATCGACGGGAATCACCGCGCCGCCCCCCGGTGCACGCACCGCCGCCTGCACGAGCGGGCCGCCGACGACGAGCGACTCCTTGTTCGCGAGGGCGACGCGCTTCCCCGCCCGGACCCCGGCGAGCGTCGCCTCCAGACCGGCGGCACCGACGACCGCGTTCAGGACGACGGCCGCATCCGGGTGCTGTGCCGCGTCAACGAGCGCTGAGGCCCCAGCGCGCCACCCCGTCGGCAGCGGTGCCGTCCCCGGCTCGACGAGGCCGACGAATTCCGGGGCCCACCGATCCGCGGCGGCCCGCAAGCCGTCGCGATTCCCGTTCGCGGTCAGGGCGACGAACCGGAACCGGTCCGGATGGCGCGCGACGACGCGCTGCGCGGTCTCGCCGATTGAGCCCGTCGCGCCAAGCAGGGCGATCCCGGTCGGCGCGGTCATCAGGCGCCGAGGGAGAGGAGTCGGTCGAGCAGGACGAAGCCCACGGGCAGCGTGAAGAGGAGCGAATCGGTGCGATCGAGCACCCCGCCGTGCCCCGGGATCAGGTGCGAACTGTCCTTCACCCCGGCCTGCCGCTTGAGCAGGCTCTCGACGAGATCCCCGATCTGCGCCACGACGGAGAGCAGCACCCCCGACGCGATGGCCGCCCAGAGGGTCATCCCCATCCGCGTCGCGGGGGGGAGCACATACGCCGCGTACGCCCACGCGGTCACCGCGCCGCCGAAGAGCCCACCGATGGCGCCGGAGATCGTCTTCCCCGGGCTCACGGACGGCATCAGCTTCGGCCCACCGACCGCGCGCCCGACGAAGAACGCGGCGGCGTCGGTGACCCAGGTGACGAGCATCGGGAACATCACGAGCGCCGTGCCCGCCGCCGCCCCGATGGCGAACCGGTGATGCCGCAGCGCGTACGCGAAGCTGAGCATCCCTCCGGTGTACCAGAGGCCGAGGAGCGTCGTCGAGACCGCCTCCAACGGACGTCCGGCGACACCACGCGTCCAGAGCGCGGTCACCAGAAGCGCCGGGACGAGGAGTGCCACCACCGGGAGGGGCGGCACCCAGAGGCCGAGGCCGGCCGCGTGCACCGCGA
>DAISWY010000153.1:0-4335 GCA_036826135.1 Gemmatimonadaceae bacterium
CGCCGGTTCCCGCCCGTCTGCATTCTTTTCGTATGTCCTCCCGCCGCGACTTCCTCATGACCACGGGCGCGCTGGCCCTCGGTCCCGCCCTCGGCTCCTCCCTGTTCGCGGCGCACGCGTCGCCCGCCCCGCTCCAGGGCGTCGGCGTGCAGCTCTACATGCTGCGGAACCAGATGCGGGAGAACCCCGAGCGTACGCTCGCCCGGATCGCCGAGCTCGGCTTCACGGAGATCGAGTGGTGGGGGGAGTGGGGCCGCACGCCCGCGCAGCTGCGCGCCGCGCTGCAGGCCAACGGCCTCCGCGCGCCGTCGGCGCATTACGGACTCGACGCGCTGACCCCCGAGCGCATCGGCCGCACGCTTGAGACCGCGGTCGCGATGGGGCACGGCACGCTGATCGTCGCGTCGACGACGAACGCCGAGAATGGGACCCTCGACGCGTGGAAGCGCACCGCCGGCATCATCTCCGAGGCCGGGCGCGCGGGCCGGAGCGCCGGCATTCGCACGAGCTACCACAATCACGACTACGAGTTCCAGCCCCTCGCCGGGAGCGATCGCGTCGAGATCTTCCTCGCCGAGACCGACCCCGCCGTGGTGGACTTCGAGCTCGATTGCTTCTGGGCGTTCAAGGCGGGGAAGGATCCGGTCGCGCTCCTCCGGCGGCATGCGAACCGGATCACGATGCTCCACCTCAAGGACTCGGGCGGCGCCCCCGCGCACGAACAGCGCGACGTGGGGGCTGGGGTGATCGACTGGCGCGCCGTCCTCGCGGCCGGCCGGGCGGGCCGCGTCAGCAACGTCTATGTGGAGCACGACGGTCCGGCGGACGCCTGGGCCACGGCGGCCGCCGGACGCGCCCATCTGCGGACGCTGGGGCTGTAGGGACTGACGGCCCCGACGGCACCCGCCGGCATCCTCCACGATGCCCGGCGGGTGCCACCGCGACGCGCTACTTCTTCATCACCGGGATCTTCCGCCCCGCGGGGTGGCTGATCGCACTCTTCGGGACCTTCACCGTGAGCACGCCATTCGCGAACTCGGCGTGCACCTTCCCCTCGTCGACGTCGGCCGGGAAGCGGAAGCTGCGCTCGAAGCTGCCGTAGCTCCGCTCCCAGAGGTGCCAGGAGCGGCTCGTGTCCTCCTCGCGGCGCTCCTCCTCCTTCTTCCCCTTGAGGGTGAGCATCCCGTTGGCGATCTCGACGTCAACCTCACTGGGGTTGATGCCCGGGAGCTCGGCGGTCACGATGTACTCGGACGGCGTCTCCGTGGCCTCGACGGCGGGGGACCACATCGTGCGCTCCCAGGCGCGCTCGCTGATCGAGGGCATCGGGAGGTCGAAGCCGAAAGGCTCTTCGAGGAACCGCTGGATGCGGTTCCGCATGCGCGAGAAGTCGCGATTGATGTCGCGAGTGATGGTGGAGGACGGGCTCTTGGTGATGGGCATACGAGGCTCCGATGAAAGGGGCCGCGCGCGCGGGGTCGGTCAGGCGCCGACCGCCGCCACGGGGCCTGCGATGGTGACCCGAAGGGTGGCCGGCGCGCGGGGCCCTCACAGTCGGGCCGATGCCGCGCCCGAGTGGTAGATTCTCCTGCCGTAGCTGCCCGCGGTTCCCGTCCCCTCACCCCCCGAGGATCGATGTCCCAGCCCCGCGCCCCCGAGACGTATGACGTCGCCATCGTCGGCTCCGGTGCCGGCGGCGGCATGGCCGCCTACCAACTGACGAAGGCGGGCGCGAAGGTCGTCCTGCTCGAGGCCGGCGGGATGTGGGACAACACGAAGGACTCGGCGATGCTCAAGATGCCGTACGACTCGCCGCGCCGTGGGGCCTCGACGCCCGATCGGCCCTTCGGCGAGTGGGACGCCTGCATCGGCGGCTGGTCGATCCCCGGCGAGCCGTACACCAAGGCCGAGGGGACCAAGTTCGACTGGTGGCGTGGCCGGATGCTCGGCGGGCGCACCAATCACTGGGGGCGCATCTCGCTCCGCTTCGGCCCCGATGACTTCAAGCGGAAGTCCATCGACGGACTCGGCGACGACTGGCCGATCTCCTACGACGAGCTCAAGCCGTGGTACGATGAAGTCGACCGGCTGATCGGGATCTTCGGGAGCGTCGAGAACCTCCCGAACCACCCCGACGGGATCTTCCATCCCGCCCCGGCGCCGCGCTACTACGAGCATCTCGTGAAGCGGACGAGCGACCGGATGGGGATCACCTGCATCCCCGCCCGCCTCTCGGTCATCACCAAGCCGCTCAACGGCCGCGCCCCCTGCCACTACTGCGGGCAGTGCAATCGCGGCTGCATGACGAACTCGAACTTCTCGTCGCCGAACGTCCTGATCTTCCCGGCGATGCGCACCGGGCGGCTCACGCTCCTGACGGACGCGATGGTGCGCGAGGTGATGACCGGCCCCGACGGCCGGGCGACGGGGGTGTCGTACATCGACAAGCGGACCGGCGAGGACCGCGAGGTGCGCGCGCGGATCGTCGTGCTCGCGGCGAGCGCCTGCGAGTCGGCGCGCATCCTTCTCAACTCGAAGTCGACGCGCCACCCGAACGGCCTCGCGAACGCGAGCGGCGTCGTCGGGAAGTACCTCACCGACACCACCGGCACCGACGTCGCCGGGTTCATCCCGCGGCTCGTCGATGTACCGCCGCACAATGCCGATGGGGTGGGCGGCGGGCACATCTACATGCCGTGGTGGCTCGACAACGCGAAGCTCGACTTCCCGCGCGGCTACCACATCGAGGTGTGGGGCGGGCTCGGGATGCCGTCGTACGGGTTCATGGGTGGGATCCAGAGCTATCCCGAGGGGGGCGGCTACGGCGTCGACCTCAAGGCGCAGTACCGGCGCTACTGGGGCGCCACCGTCGGCTTCTCCGGCCGCGGCGAGATGATCCCCAACGAGAAGTCGTACTGCGAGCTCGACCCGGAGGTGAAGGACAAGTGGGGGATTCCTGTGCTCCGCTTCAACTGGGAGTGGCGCGACACGGAGTACAAGCAGGTGAAGCACATGCAGGAGACCTTCCGCGCCCTCATCGCCGAGATGGGGGGTGAGGTCTGGAGCCCGATGCCGACGCGCGAGCAGGGGTATGGCATCGCGAACGGCGGCGCGATCATCCACGAGCTCGGCTGCGTGCGGATGGGCGCCTCGGAGCGGGACTCCGCGCTGAACGCGCAGTGCCAGGCGTGGGACTGCGACAACCTCTTCGTCGCCGACGGCGGGTCGTTCGTCTCGCAGGCCGACAAGAATCCCACCTGGACGATCCTTGCGCTCTCGATGCGCGTCAGTGACTACATCACGCGGCAGCGCCGTGCGGGGGCCCTCTGATGAGCGAGATGAACCGTCGTGACGCGCTGCAGCACCTCCTCGCCGTGCCGGCGGGAATCGCCATCGCCCCCGACGCATTGGAGCGCGCGGCGGACCACGTGCACGCCGCGCTCGACCCGCAAGGGGCGGCGCGCGCCGCCGGGCAGCCCGGCGCGCAGCCGGCCCGGCCGTACGTGCCCAAGCAGTTCACGCCCGACGAGTGGCGGCTGCTCCGAATGCTGGTGGACTACCTGATTCCGCGCGACGCGCGCTCAGGGAGCGCGACCGACGCCGGCGTCCCGGAGTTCATGGACTTCATGCTCGGCGAGTACACCTCGATGCGCACCTGGATGCGCAACGGCCTCGGGTGGATGAACGCGGAGAGCCGGAAGCGCTTCGGGCACTCGTTCGTCAGCAGCACCGACGCGCAGCGCCGCGAGATCCTCGACGCCATCGCGTACCCCAAGCGGGCGGCGGCAGACGTGAAGGCGGGGGTGGAGTTCTTCAACAACCTGCGGAACCTGACGGCGAGCGGGTTCTACTCCAGCCGCATCGGGATCGCGGACCTTGGCTACACGGGGAACCGGCCGGTCGCGGAGTGGAAGGGGACGCCGCCCGAGGTGATGCGGAAGCTGGGGCTGTGACCACGCATCGAGCGATCTGCACGACTGCGCGTGGGCGCCTCCTCCGCGCGATCGCGTCGAGCGCCACGCTGTGGCTCGCAACCACACTCCCCGCGCAGGCCGGCCCGCCCCGTCTCGCCGTACCGGCTCGCCTCGCCGACAGCCCGACCGCCCGCGCCGAGGCGCGCACCCTCCTCGCGCAGATGATCGCGGCGCGCACCACCGCTGACGGGAACACCACCCCGCTCGCGGAGGCTCTCGCCGCCAAGTTCCGCGCCGCCGGTGTCCGCGCCGCCGATGTGATGGTCCTCGGCGCGGGCGCACAGAACCGCAACCTCGTGGTGCGGCTGCGCGGGCGCGACCGCACCGCCGCCCCGCGCCTCTTCCTCGCGCACCTCGACGT
>DAISWY010000154.1:0-4320 GCA_036826135.1 Gemmatimonadaceae bacterium
CCCTTGAGCTGCTGCTTCCCCATCAGGAGCTCGTCCTCGGGGATGCCCTGGGCGACCAACGCCTCCAGCTCGGCGTGCACCGCGGCCGCCGCTTCCTCCGCACGCTCGGGCGCACACCCCACGTAGATCCCCTGCGACCCGGCGGTCACGTGGAAGCTCTGGAAGCTGTGCACCGAGTAGGCGAGCCCCAGTTCCTCGCGAACCCGCTGGAAGAGCCGAGAGCTCATCCCGCCCCCGAACAGGGAGTTCACGAGCATCAGCGCGTACCGCCGCGGGTCCCCGTGCGGGACGATGGCGTTGCCGTAGACGAGGTGGAGCTGCTGCGTGTCCCGCTCGATCCGCTGCTCCGACGCCGGCATCGGCCGCGCGGGCGGCACGGGGACGCGGGAGACGCCGCCCCCCGGCAGATCGGCCCACCCCGCCGCGGTCAACACCTCGAGCAATCGGTCGTGCGAGACATTCCCCGCCGCCGCGACCACGACGTTCCCCGCCCGGTAGGCGCGGTCATGCAGCGCCCGCAGGTCCTGCACCTGCAGGGCGCCCACCGTCTCCTCGGTGCCGAGGATCGAGTAGCCGAATGGGTGCTCGCCCCAGAGGGCCGCGTTGTGCAATTCGAAGACCACATCATCCGGCGTGTCCTCGACCATCGCGATCTCCTCGAGCACGACCCCACGCTCGAGCTCGAGGTCGGCCGGCCGAAGCATCGGACGGAACATCAGGTCGAAGAGCACATCCGCGGCCTGCGGGAGGTGCTCATCGAGCACGCGCGCCTGGAACGAGGTGTGCTCCCGACCGGTGTAGGCGTCGAGCGAGCCGCCCAAAGCCTCGAGGGCGAGGGCGAGCTCGCGCGCGGACCGCCGCTCGGAGCCCTTGAACACCATATGCTCGAGGAGGTGCGAGACCCCCATCTGATCGGGCGTCTCGTGGATGGAGGCGGCGCGGACCCAGGCCCCTAACGCGACCGACCGCACTCCCGGCATCTGCTCCGAGAGTACGGTCAGTCCGTTCGGCAGGACGGTCCGCTGCACGCCGCGCTCAGCGACGCCGCGCACGGACGCGTCGGTCACTCCTTGTCGCGACCCCCGCGGCCACCACGGCCGCCCCGGGGACGGTCACCGCGCGGCCGCTCGGCCCGCGCCTCGCCACCCTCGCCGCCCTCGACCGACTCACCGCCGGCCGGCGCCTCGGCGCCACCCTCCGGCTTCGGCAGGAGCGCCTTCATCGAGAGGCGGAGGCGACCCCGCTCATCGCGATCGATGAGCTTCACGGTGACCTGCTCACCCTTCTTGACGATGTCTTCCGGCTTCTCGACGCGGTGATGCCGCATCTCGGAGACATGGAGGAGCGCCTCGGTGCCCGGCATGATCTCGACGAAGGCGCCGAACGCCGTCACCGACTTCACCGTGCCCGTGTACGTCTCCCCGACGACCGGCTCCGCGGTGATGGCCTGCACCATCTGCCGCGCGCGCTCCATCGCCTCGCCGCCGACGGCGGCGATGGTGACGAGCCCGGAATCGTCGACCGTGAGCTCGGCCCCGGTCTCCTCCTGGATCCCGCGGATGGTCTTCCCCTTCGGCCCGATGAGGTCGCCGATCTTCTCGGGGTTGATGTTCATCGTGACGATGCGCGGCGCCCACGGCGAGAGCTCCGGGCGGACGGTCGGCAGCGCCTTATCCATCTCCCCGAGGATGTGCAGACGGCCCTGCTTCGCCTGCGCAAGCGCCTCGGACATGATCTTGAGGTCGAGCCCCTGAATCTTGATGTCCATCTGGATGGACGTGATCCCCGCCTTCGTCCCTGCGACCTTGAAATCCATGTCGCCGAGATGATCCTCGGTCCCGAGGATGTCGGTGAGGACCGCGTACTTCTTCCCTTCCTTGATCAGCCCCATCGCCACGCCGGCCACCGCGCCCTTGAGCGGGATGCCCGCGTCGAAGCAGGCGAGCGAGCCGCCGCAGACCGACGCCATCGACGACGAGCCGTTGGACTCGAGGACGTCGGAGACGATACGGATGGTGTACGGGAACTCTTCGAACGCCGGGAGGACACCCTGAATGGCGCGCTCGGCCAGGTTGCCGTGGCCAATCTCGCGGCGGCTGGTGCCACGCACCGGCCGGACCTCACCCGTCGAGAACGGCGGGAAGTTGTAGTGCAGCATGAACGACTTGGTCGTCTCCTTCGCTTCGTCGATGCTGTCCATCCGCTGGACGTCGTTCGCGGTGCCGAGCGTCGCGGCGACGAGCGCCTGCGTCTGCCCGCGCGTGAAGAGCGCCGAGCCGTGGGCGCGCGGCAGCACGCTGGAATCGATGCTGATCGGACGCACCTCGGTCGGCTTCCGGCCGTCGACGCGGAGCCCGGTCTCGAGGACCTGCTCGCGCAGCGCGTTGTACTCGAGGTCGCCGAGGACCGCGCCGACGAAGGGGACGTGCTCCGGCGCGAGCGCCGACGCCATCTCCTCCTTCACGGTGTCCTTCACGGCCTCGACCGCCTCGATGCGGGTGTGCTTCTCCTTCTGGTTGATCGCGGCCTCGATCTTCGCCTTGGCCGCCTTCGTGACGGCCTTCGTCACCTCGGCCGGCACCTCGGTCTTCACCCAGGCCATCTTCTCGGCGCGCCCCTTCGCGAGGAGCTCCTCCTGCAGCGCCACGAGCTCACCGATCCCCTTCTGCGCGACCTTGAGGCCGTCGAGGACGTCTTCCTCGGACACCTCGAGCGCCCCGCCCTCGACCATCATGATCGACGACTCCGTGCCCGCGACGACGACGTCCATGTCGCTGAACTCGAGCGCCTGGAACGTCGGATTGAGCACCCACTTCCCCTCGACGCGGCCAACCCGCACGCCGGCGATCGGACCGAAGAAGGGGATCTTGCTCGCGTTCAGCGCGAACGACGTCGCCAGGAGGCCGAGCATGTCGGCGTCGTTCTCCTGGTCCGCCGAGATGACGCTGACGAAGACCTGCACCTCGTTCTGGAACCCCTCGGGGAAGAGGGGACGGATCGACCGGTCGATGATGCGGGCGGAGAGGATCTCCTCATCACGCGGACGCCCCTCACGCTTGATGAACCCGCCGGGGATCTTCCCCGCGGCGTAGGTCTTCTCGCGGTACTCGACCGTGAGCGGGAAGAACGGGAGGGTGCTGCGCTTGGGGCTGACGGTGACCGCGGCGAGCACCATGGTGTCGCCGAACTGAACGAGGGCGGAGCCGGCGGCCTGCTTCGCCATGCGGCCGGTCTCGATGACGAGACGGCGGCCCGCGAAGGTCCGCTCGAGACGATGCATCATATCTGGGATATCCTGACGGTTGCACGAAGCGCGCGATCCGCGGGGTGCGGTCGCGCGCTCGTGTGGTGGAGTCGCTTAATAGCGGAGGCCGAGGTCGGCGATGATCTTGCGGTACGAATCGACGTCGGTGCGCTTCAGGTAGTCGAGGTGCCGCCGCCGCTTGCCGACCATCTTGAGGAGGCCCCGACGGCCGTGGTGGTCCTTGCGGTGGATCCGGAAGTGCTCGGTGAGGTAGTTGATCCGCTCGGTGAGCACCGCGATCTGCACCTGGGAGGACCCGGTGTCGGTCCCATGCTGGCGATGCTTTTCGATCGCCGACGACTGTTCAAACGCCATTCCGAAAGTGTCCTTGCCTGCGGTCCGCAGCGCGTTGAGAAATGCCGATTCTGTTGTAGCAACGGAACTTAGAACGGGCGCCGGATGATGTAAAGGGCTCCCCGCCCTCCTGAGGGCCGCCTGGCTTGCTATACATTGCGATGCAAGGTATAGTACCGCTAGGTATAAACCCCGAGACCGCCATGGACCTCAGCAAGGACCTCGTCGCCGCCTCCTCCACGCCGCTCGTCCTCTCCATCCTCGCGGAGGGCGACAGCTACGGATACGCCATCCTGCGGCGCGTCCGCGAACTCTCCGGCGGCGAAATCGAATGGACCGACGGGATGCTCTACCCCGTCCTCCACCGCCTGGAACGCTTCGGTCACATCGAGGCCCGCTGGGAAGTCGCCGAGACGGGCCGCCAACGGAAGTACTACCGGCTCACGCAGGAGGGACGTGCTCACCTGGCCGTCGAGCGCCGGCAGTGGCAGGCGGTCGATGCGGCGCTCCGTGGTATCTGGCAGATGCAGCCCACCCCACGCGTCGCCTGACGCGGCCCGAGGTTCGTCCTCGCCACGCCTCGAGCCGCGTGGGGCGCGCCGACCTCACCGCCCACCGATCCCACGCCACCGACCGATCTCTCCAATATCCCATGTCCGACACCACCGCCCCCGTCGCGACCCTCGAACCGCAGATCGACCGCTGGCGCGACTATCTTCGCC
>DAISWY010000155.1:0-4262 GCA_036826135.1 Gemmatimonadaceae bacterium
CCCGCCCGCGCTGACGACGTCACACGGCCGTCGCACGTCAGGCGAGCGGCGGCCGCGGTGTGTGCGGTGGAGGCCCGAGGCGCTCGCGGTCAGCCGACGCGGCCGCGCACGATCCCTTCCACGCGCCGCGCGGGATCGATCCAGCGACGCGCGGCGTCGAGGATCCGCGCCGGCGTGACGGCGGCGAGCGTCGCCGGGTACGCCGTCAACTCGGCCAGCGTGCCGTGCAACCACGCATCGGCGAGGTCGCCGAGCACCGAGGCCCCCGACGCCTGCCGCATCTGCCACGCGCCGAGCGCGGCCTGACGGGCCCGGGTGAGCTCCTCGTCGGTGACCGGGGCCTCCGTGAGTCGCAGCACCTGCTCGAGCAGCCCCGCACGCGCCTCAGCCTCCTTCTCGGCCGACGTCGCGATGTACGCCGCGAACGCCCCGCCGCGCCGCCGCACGAAGGGCCGCGTGAGCACCGTGTAGGCGAGCGACCGTCGCGAGCGGAGCTCCTCGAAGAGCCGACCCCCGAGCCCGCTCGCGACGCCGGCGAGCATCGCGAGGTCGAATCGGGTCGCATCATCACGCGCGGGGCCCGGGAAGAGGAGCGCGATCGCCGACTGTGCTTTCTCCCGCGCCTCGACGCGCTCCGTCGAGACGAGGGGCCACGGGGCCGGGCGCACCAGCGCCGATGGCGCGCCGCGCAACGAGGCGAAGCGCCCGGCGATCAGGTCGGCCAGGGCCTGCGGGTCCGCGTCGCCGACGGCGACGAGCACCGCCGATGCCCCCGCGACCCGCGCCGCATGCCAGCCGGCGAGCGCGTCGGAGGTGTGTCGCGCGAGCGACGCCTCCGTCCCGAGCGTGGGTCGGCCATACGGGTGCGCGGGCCACGCGGCCTCGGTGGCGAGCCGCATCGGCTGGCGGTACATGTCGTCGCGGAGCGCGCCCATCGCCGACACCATCGCCGCGCGCTCCGCCTCCACGCCATCGACAGGGAAGGTCGGCGCGAGGACGATGTCGGCGAGGAGCTCCGAAGCGTCGGCGGCGGCCCGTGCGGGGACGCTGATCGTCCACTGCATCGCCTCGGTCCCGACGCGCGCCGCGGGTGATCCCCCGACCTGCTCGGCGTCCTCCGCGAGCCGGGCCGCGGTGCGCCGTGCCGTCCCGCGCAGCATCGCGCGCCCCGCGAGCGAGGCGAGCCCGCCCTCGTCATCGCGCTCCTCGACCACGCCACCGCTCATGAAGCACCCGAGGTGCACGAGCGCGGCCCCAGGGCGACGCCGGACGAGGATCGGCACGTCCTCGGTGGTGCGGAAGATCTGCACGCCGTCGACGGTGCGCTCGAGCCGCGCCCCGCGTCCGACGAGCGCCGGGGCCGCGAGCGACGGGGGCGTTGGTTCGAGCGGGGCGGGTCGCGCCGCCTCGAGCCGCGCGCGGACCGCCGCGGGATCCCCGCCGAGCGGTGCCGTGCCGCGCGGCCGATACGCGACGATCGAGACCTGCTCGGGGTCGAGCCACCGTCGCGCCGCCGCCGTCACCTGCGCGGCATCGACGGCGAGGAGCGCCTCGTGGTACGCCACGCCGCGCTGCCAGTCGCCCTGCAGCTCCCACGCGCCGAGGAAGTTCGCCTGACCCTCCGGCGACTCGAAGCGCCGCAACGCCTGCGCCTCGACCACGCGCCGCGCGCGGTCGATCTCCACCTCGGTGACCTCGCCGGCGCGGACGCGCCGCAGCTGATCCCAGAGGGCGGCGGCGGCGTCCGCCATCCGTGCGCCGGACGGGCCCGCGTGCACGACGAAGACGCCGAGTTCGGTCGGCGTGTAGTTGTAGGCGGAGACGCTCGCCGCCAAGCGGCGGTCCCGCACGGCGCGCGAGAGCCGCGACGCGCGCCCGCCGGCGAGCACCGTCGCGAGGATGTCGAGCGCGGGGGAGGCGGGATCGAGCAGCGGGGCCGTGCGCCACCCGAACACGAGCTCCGCCTGCGCGATGTCCCCGTCCCACTCACGGACGCGCACCCCCGGCGGCGCGACCTCGGCCGGGCTCAACGACCGGCCGACGTCGGCACCCGGGAGCGCCCCGTAGTGCCGCGATGCCAGCTCGATCGCCTCGTCGGGATCGACATCCCCGACGATGGCGAGCACCGTGTTCGCCGGTCGATAGAGCCGCCGATAGAACGCGAGTAGCTGGTCGCGTGTGAGCGCGCGGAGCCCCGCCTCGCGCCCCATCCGCCACCGCCGGATGCGGTGCCGGTCGTGCAGCACTTCAAAGAGCGTCTCCACCGCGAGCGCGGCGGGCGTGTCGGCCTTCCGCTTCGTCTCCTCGATGATCACCTCGAGCTCGCGCGCGAGCTCGTCGGCGTCGATGACCGAGTTGGCGAAGGCGTCGGCCTGCACCGCGAGCCCCGACGCGAACCCCGCGGCGGGAAGCACCGTGTAGTAGTGCGTGTGATCGTAGATCGTCGCCGCGTTCAGGTAGCCGCCGGCGGCCTTCGTCGCCCGCGCGATCTCCCCCGCGGCGCGCGTCGGCGTCCCCTTGAAGTACATGTGCTCGAGGACGTGGGCGATGCCGACCTGGTCGTCGGGTTCGTCGAAGTACCCGGCGCGCACCCAGGTGACGATTGCGACGACGGGCGACGTCGTGTCGCGGCGCGCGAGGATGGTCAGGCCGTTCGGCAACCGCGCCCGGCGGACCGACGCCGCCGGGAGGATCGGGTCGAGCGCGCTCAGGAGACGATGCGGAGCAGCCCCGCGTCGGCGCTGGCGCGCAGGAAACTCTCGGCGTCCTTCGTTGGGATGAGGTGCCCGGTGAGGGCGAAGCCGCGCCGGGCCTCCGCCTGCATGAACTCGTCGAGCGGCCGCTCGCCGCCGGCCGCATCACGCATCGCGGCGACGATCTCCTCCCACGATCCCTCGTAGCGGCGGCCGTCGCGGGCGACGACGCGATGCGCCTCGGGCGGCGCCTGCTTCGCCTCCGCCGCGCCGGCGAGGAGGGCGCCGAAGAGCTCGAGCTGCTGCCGCGCCTCGACCTCCTCGCGCTCCACCGCGCGCGCCTCGAGCTCGGCTAGGAGTTCATCGATGGAGTCCGCAGGCGGGGCGAGCTCCTCGAGCCGCGCCTCCCACGGCCGGAACGCCGGGTCACCGTCCTGCATCCGACAGTGCGACTTCTTGAGCTCGAGGAGACGCCAGATCCCGAGCTCGTCCCAGTGCTCCTCGGGCTTGGTCTGCTCGAGGTGGAAGAGTGCGGCCTCGAACTCCTCGCGGTCGTACAGAAGATTGCCGAGATAGATGCGCGCCTCGGCGAGCGCGGGGTCGAGCTGCAGCGCCCGCTTCAGCGTCTCCACCGCCGCCTCATCCTGTCCAAGGCGATGCTCGGCGTAGCCGACCATCGCGACCGCCTCGGCGTGGTCGGGCGCCTGCCGGAGCGCGACCTCGAAGAACTCCTTCGCCTCGCCGGCGAGCCCCTCACGGAAACAGGTGCGCCCCACCTGCAGCATCAGCTCGACGTCATCGCCGTAGCCGAGGTCGAGGATACGCCGGAACGCCTTCAGCGCCTGCGGAGTCTGCCCAAACTTGAGGAGCGTCTCCCCGAGGCCGGCGAGCGCATCCTCGTGTTCGGCGTCGAGGAGGAGGGCCTCCTCGAAGGCGCGGCGCGCCCAGGCATACTCGTCACGCGCGAGGCGGGCGTACCCGACACCGACGTGCAGTTCGACCGCGTTCGGATAGAGGCCGAGGCCCTCGCGCAGCGTCGTGAGCGCGGCCTCGTACTCCCCTTCGTTGTAAAGCTGGTGCGCGCGCTCGTCGTACTCCTCGGAACTCAGGAACGGAGAGGGCATAGGGAGACGACCTCCGGCGCGAGAGGGGTTACCCGGAACGTATCATCGCCGTGCGGCGCGCGACAGCCGGGGCACGCCTGACCTGGAGGTGTCCGCGGAGGTGTCCGCCAAGGTGTCCGCCAAGGTGTCCGCCAAGGTGTCCGCCAAGGTGTCCGCGGCGGCGTCCACCAGGCGACGGCCGGACGCTCGCGGAGCTGGGGTCAAACCTCCGCGGCGAGCGCCACGGCGATCCGCGCCGCGAGCGCGGCGTTGGCCTCGAGCAGCGCGAGGTTCGCCGCGAGCGACCGCCCTCCGGTGGCCCGCTCGACGGCCGCGAGGAGATACGGGGTGACGGCAGCGCCACGGACCCCGGCGGTGGCGGCCTCCTGAAGGGCCTCGCGCACCGCGTCGTCCACCACGTCCGCCGCAAGGGCGGTCGGCACCGGTGGCGGCTGCACCACGAGGA
>DAISWY010000156.1:0-4255 GCA_036826135.1 Gemmatimonadaceae bacterium
CTCGGCCACCCTCGGGGGGGCGGGCGCTGCGATCGCGCCGGTCATCTTCTCTGCGACGGGGAAGGCGTCGTCCGCCGGGTTCGACATCAGCCTGCGCTTCGTGAATATGCCGACGGCGAACCAGCTGCAGACGTTCGGACAAGCCGCGACGCGATGGGAGACGATCATCACGGGGGACCTGCCCAACATCGCGAACTTCTCGTCACCGGCAGGGAGCTGCAACGCGCCCAGCGCGATTCAGGAGGCGCTCGACGACCTCATCATCATCGTGCGGCTCGAGAACATCGACGGGGCAGGACAGGTGCTCGGCTCGGCCGGTCCCTGTCTGGTCCGCACCGCGGGCCTGACGGCGCTCGGTTCGATGCGCTTTGACACCTCGGACCTCCCGAGCCTCGAATCCGGCGGGACTTTCGCGGCCGTCATCCTGCACGAGATGGGGCACGTGCTCGGCATCGGCACGCTCTGGAGCTCGAAGGGGTTCCTGCAGCTCGCCTCGACCACGTCGAACAAGCAGGACACGCACTTCAACGGTCCCGAGGCGATCATCGGCTTCAACGCCGTCGGGGGCACCAACTACACGGGGGCGGGGCAGCAGGTCCCGGGCGGCGCGAAGGTGCCGGTCGAGAACTGCACCAACAACACGCCGTCGACGTGCGGCGGCGGGACCATCAACTCCCACTGGCGGGAAGGGGTGCTCAGGTCCGAGTTGATGACCGGGTATCTCGGCAGCAGCGTGACGGGGAATCCATTGAGTGCGCTGACCATCGGTTCGCTGAAGGACATTGGCTACGTCGTTGATCTCAACCAGGCCGATTCCTTCTTCGAGGTGATGAGCCTCGAGGCCGGGCTGATGGCCGAGGGCGGCAGGGATCAGCTCTACCTGAAGGATGACATTGAACAGCACCCGATCCTCGAGGTGCGGCCGGACGGGCGGATCGTGGGGGCGCCGGCGACCGGGGCGCTGAGTGCGAAGCGCCGGACGCGCGGGCAGCGGTAAGCGCGGCGGTCGGCGACCGCAGCGTCGATGCAACGAGGCCCCCGGCGCCATGCGCCGGGGGCCTCGTTGCTCAAGCGAATCGTCGCTACGGTTTCGGCTTAGAACCCGCTCACGTTGAGGCGGCCGTTCGAGAGGACCTTTCCGCTGAGCGAGGTCGTCGGCGTCGCCGAGCTCATGATGGCGGCTTTGATCTGGGCCGACGTGGCCGAGGGGTTCGCCGCCTTGTACAGCGCGACGGCACCCGTCACGTGCGGCGTGGCCATCGAGGTGCCGTTGTACGACGCGTAGCCCGACCCGATCGTCGCACGCTTGCCGCTCCCGCTCGCCACTGGAACCGTCGACCAGATGCCACTCCCGGGAGCGC
Organism: Gemmatimonadaceae bacterium; assembly: GCA_036826135.1. Lineage (GTDB taxonomy): Bacteria > Gemmatimonadota > Gemmatimonadetes > Gemmatimonadales > Gemmatimonadaceae > Pseudogemmatithrix. The sequence continues at coordinate 1,362 of DAISWY010000156.1, forward strand.
CGATATCAACCGTGGTCGCGCCGTACTGCGAGAAGCTCGAGAGCGCGCCAGTCGAGGTGATCGACGCGACGGCGATGATGTTCTCGCTGGTGTAGCCGGAGGGATAGCTCGCGGTGGCGTCGTTGTTCGTCCCGCTGTTCCCCGCGGCCGCGACGAAGAGGATGCCCGCCGCGTCGGCGCGGTCGATCGCGTCCTTCAGGCCCTGCGAGAAGCCGCCGCCGCCCCAGGAGTTGTTGGTCGCGACGACCGGCACCGGGTTCGCCGCGCGCGTCTTCAGCGTCGTGAAGTAATCCACGGCCTTGATCGCGTTGGCAGTGGTACCGCCGGTGCTGCCGAGGAACTTGGCGCTCAGCAGCTTGACCTTCCAGCACACGCCGGCCACACCTACGCCGTTGCCGCCCACGCCGCCGATCGTGCCGGCCACGTGCGTGCCGTGATCGTCGCCGACGCCGTCAAAGACGGTGTTGTTGTTCCCCGCGAAGTCCCAGCCATACACGTCGTCGACGAGGCCGTTGCCGTCATCATCACGGCCGTTGCTCGCGGTCTCGCCCGGGTTGGTCCACGCGTTCGCCGCGAGGTCCGTGTGGGAGAACATGTAGCCTTCGTCGATGATGCCGACGACCACGCTGCTGCAATCGGTCTTGTTATTCGTCCACGCGGTGGTCGCGCCGATGCCGAACGGATTCGCGTTACCGCCGCCCGTGGCGGTCGCCCCGTACATCCCCCACAGCGACCCGTTGGTCACGTACGTGTCGTTCGACGTCGCCTGGTGCGTGTAGATCCAGTTCGGCTCGGCGTACTCCACCGTGCCGCTGGCGAGCATCGCCTGGACCGCTTCCGGCACACCCATTCCCGTTCGGAGCACGGTCACGCCCTCGGCGTCACCACCGCGCCGCATCGCCGCCGTCAGGATTCGCTCGCCGACGCTCGCCCGCGCCGCCGCGATCGCGCGGCCGCGGTTCGCCGCGCCCGCGCTCGCCTTGAACTTGACCAGCAGCTCACCAGGCATGAAGCGCGGCCCGCTCTCGACGAGGCTCGCCGACTCCCCCGCCGACTCGACGGCCGGGGCGGAGGTGGGGGCGTCCACGCTACAGCCGGCCACGGCGACCGTGGCGGTAACGGCGAAGAACCGGCGCATAAACATCGGGCGTGCTCCTCTCTTGAAAATTCAAACAGGTGTCAATAAACTGTACACCTAGGACGCCGGAACGGCAACCCAACGAGCTCATGGCGTACTCCCCCTCCCCCGTGGCGCTAGGAAGGGACCAGGGACCTACAGGTCCGCCCTGCGGCGCTCCCCACCTCGCGGCTCCCGACGACCCTCCGCATATAGCGGGTATGATCAGCCTTCGATTAACGCTCCGGCTCGCTGTGGTGGCTACCGCCCTCGTCACCGCGTGCACCGTCTCCACCGAGCCGCCCCCGCCCAACGAGCGGGCGATGACGAAGATCACCGCCTTCGCCAACGCCCCAACCGCCGCAGCTCCAACGGTCGCCGACTACACGGACGCGGGAATCATTGGCGTCACGGCGGCGAACCTCACCGCCGTCAACGCGGCCGTCTCGGCGCTCGCCGGCCCGGACGTCGATACCGTAGAAGCGCTCCAGGCGGTCGTGAATCGCGTCGTGGCGCAGCTCGTCATCGTCGCCTACGCGACCGACGACGCCGCGAATGCAGCCCCGAGTCTCGAGACCTACGTCGCCGCCGGCGTGACGGGTGTCACCGCCGCGATGGTGCCAGGGCTCAATCGAGTGGTCGCGGGCGTCACCGGAGGAGCTGTCGACTCGCTCGCGGAGCTGCAGGCCCTGGTCGACGGGGTCGTGGCGGAGGCTGCAATCGCGCCCGCGCTCTCCACCTTCACCCTCACTAAGGCACTCAATCCCGCCCTCGACGGCACGATTATCGGCGTGTTCGAAGGGGACGCGATCCGTATCGTCCTCCCGAAGGTGATGGATGTCGTTGCCCTGGTGCCGACCTTCACCGTGAGCGCACCTCGGGCGACCGTCACGGTCGCGGCCATCACGCAGGCCAGTGGGATCACCGCGAACAGCTTCGCGCAGGACGTCCGGTACACCGTGACGTCGATTGGCGGGACCACGCGGGAGTACCTGGTTCGGGTCATTGTCTGGACTGGGCTTCCCGTCATCACGCTCAATACGGATGGCACGGCGCCGATTGTCTCGAAGACGATCTATGTTCCCGGTTCGGTCTCGGTGTACGGTGGGAAAGACCATCCGGAGTGGAGTTTCTCAACGGTCACGACGCAGGTACGGGGACGAGGCAATTCGACGTGGTTCTTCCCGCCGAAGAAGCCGTACCGACTCAAGCTCACGTCCAGCCGGTCGATGCTCGGTTTGCCGGCGGAACGCGACTGGGTCCTCTTGGCGAATTACTGGGACCTCACGCTCGCGAGGAATGCCATCGCCTTCGAGATGTCGAAGATCGTGGGGATGGCCTTCACGCCACGCTGTGAGCCCGTCGAGCTGGTCCTGAACGGGGTGCATCAGGGCGCCTACCAGCTCTGCGATCATATGGAGTCGGGCGCCGACCGGGTGCCGACGGGGACCGGCGGTTGGCTTCTCGAGATGAATGACGACGGGAGGCTCGACCCTGGCGATGTCTTCTTCCAGACGCCACGCATCGCCTCCTTCTCGCAGGAGTGGGGTGGGACGTTCTTCGTCTACAAGACCCCGGACCCACCGACGGCCGCCCAGGACGCCGCCATCCAGGCGCAGCTCAACCGCTTCGAGACCAACCTCTACTCCGCCGGCTTCGCGCATCCGGACACGGGCTACGCCGCGCACCTGAACGTCGAATCGTTGATTGACTGGTACCTCGTGCAGGAGCTGACGAAGAACAACGACGCGATGTTCATCAATTCCGTGTACCTGTA
>DAISWY010000157.1:0-4184 GCA_036826135.1 Gemmatimonadaceae bacterium
GCGCCCCGCTCGCCGGCGAGATGTCCGGCCATATGTTCTTCGCCGAGGGCTTCTACGGCCACGATGACGCACTCTACGCTGCGGCGCGGCTCCTGCGGATCGTCGCGGACGCTGGCCAGTCGGTGAAGGCCCTCCTCGCGGACGTCCCGCACCTCGTGTCGACGCCCGAGCTGCGCGTCGATTGCCCGGATGACCGCAAGGAGGCCGTCGTGCGGGAGTCGCTCGCGCACTTCGCGGCGCGCTATCCGGTGTCCGACGTCGACGGCGTCCGCATCCTCTTTCCCGACGGGGCGTGGGGGCTCATCCGGAGCTCGAACACTCAGCCGATCCTCGTGATGCGATTCGAGGCGGCGAGCGCGGAGCGCCTCGCGGAGATTCGGGGCGAGGTCGAGTCCTTCTTGGTTGGTCTCGGGATCGACGTCACCCCCGGCACGGGGCACTGATGCGGTCCTCACGCCGAGCGATCGGGGGCTTCCTCGTCGCCTCGGCGCTGCTGGCGGTCGGACACCTGTTCACCGGTGCGGTCGCGGCCGACCGACTCGCCGTGGCGAGCGGGATTGCCGAGAGCGCCGCGACGAGGCGGTCGCTCGATGTGCTGCTCCGCCTCGGCACGGGGCTGACGATGGCGCTCGTGCTGTTCGCGAGCCTCCTCGCCGTCCGCCGGTCGATCGTCGCGGTCGTCGTGCCGCGGCAGCTGGGGAACCTCGTCATCGGCGAGGCGGTTCCGGGCGGCCTCGTAACCCTCGTCGCGCTGGTGGCCGCGTGCGTCGCCGGCCTCGCCGCCGCGACGGTGCCGACGGACCTGCTGACCGTGCAGTTCGCACTCCGACCTTTCGTCACCGGCGAGCTTGATCCGTACCTCGGTCGGGATCTCGGGTTCTACTGGGCCTGGCTCCCGTTCGAGCGCTGGCTACTCGAACGGCTCACCATCGTCTGGAGTGTCGCCGCTGCCGTCACGGCCGTCGTCTACGTGACGACCTCGAGCATCCGGCTCGGCATCGGTGGCGTGTGGATTGCACCATTCGCGCGTCGGCATCTTGGCCTGCTGCTCGGTGCGGGCATGCTGCTGCTCGGTTGGGAGTGGCGCATCGATCGCTTCGATCTCCTCGTCAGCTCGGTGGATCCGTTCGGGCTGACCGCGCACCGACTGCTGGCGCCGGCCTATCAGATGCTCGCGTGGGCGTCCTGGCCCCTGGCCGTGATGTTCGTGGTCGCGTCGTGGCGCGGCCTTGGCGTCCTCGCGTCGGTCTCGGCCCTGCTGGTCGTTGGGGCAGGCCCGATCGTCGGCCTCCTCCTTCCTGAATTGGCCCAGCGACGCCTTCCTGCCGCAGAGCGCGTCGCGCGTGACGCGTCGTATCGCCGAGTTGCCGAGAGCTACCGGTCCAGACAGTTCGATGATTCCTCCCGTCTGGCGATCGCCTCTCGGCCGGCGGAGGCGACGAAGGGGGTTGCCCCGCGCGACGTGCTGATCGCCTCGGGGGCGGGGCGGTATGCCGTGGTCCGGGACACGGTGACCGGTCCCGTCGGCGCACGATTCGATCGTCTCCTCGACCGCGTCGTGTTCGCGTGGGCCCTCCGAGCGCCAGGGCTCGTCGGCCGCAACGTCGACCGCGGGACTCGACTCGTCACGCCGCGCGATCCCGTGGAGCGGGTTCGGTCCATCGCGCCGTTCGCGTCCGTTGTCGCGGCACCACGCTGGCTCGAGGGGGACGCCCCCGGTCCGCGTTGGGCGATCGATCTCGCCGTCGCCTCGCGGCACTATCCGACGGTCGAGTCGATCGACTGGGACGGGGGGAAGGCGCGCTACCTCCGGCGGGCCGGTGTGGCGTATGTGGACGCGAGCACCGGCGCCGTGGTCTTCGCGTGGACGGACGCTCCGGATCCCGTCCTGCGCCGCTGGCGGGAGCTCGTGCCGGAGCCGTTCGATGGGCCGATGGCGCTGCGCCCGGCCGAGGCGCTCCTCTGGGCCGGGGGCCCGCCGGCTACCGGCGTCGACGCGACGGGCCGCGCGGCGGTCGGCGCCTCGGAGCCAGCGGTCGGTGCGTCCCTCCGTGACACCGCGCTGCGCAGTGCCTTCGAGGCGCTCGTGACCGCACGTCGCCAAGGTGATTGGCGCGCCGCGCTCGAGGCGGAGGCGCGTCTCGCACGGTTGATCCGGCGAGGGGCAGAGTGACCCTCTGCACCCGTCCCGGGCCCCCGACTATCTTTCGGGGTCGTCTCTTTCCTCCCCCCTGGAGCGGCTGTGAATCTTCATGAATATCAGGCGAAGGAGATCCTTCGCGCGCACGGCGTGCACATCCCGCCGGGTCGGGTCGCCACGACCCCCGACGAAGCCGAGGCCATCGCCCGCGAGTACGGCACCGCGGTGATGGTGAAGGCGCAGGTCCACGCCGGTGGGCGCGGCAAGGCCGGCGGCGTCAAGTTCTGCAAGACCCCGGCGGACGCGAAGGAGAAGGCGTCCGCGATCCTCGGGATGACCATCAAGGGCCTGACGGTGGAGCAGGTGCTCGTCACCGTGGCGGCGGACATCGGCACCGAGGCGTATGTCGGCATCATCGTGGACCGGGCGACGAAGAAGCCGGTCTTCATGGTCTCCGCCGCGGGCGGCATCGACATCGAGGAGGTGGCCGCCACCACGCCGGAGAAGATTCTCTACGTGCCGGTCGACGTCCGGTACGGACTGCCGACGTACGACGCGATGCGGATGGGCTTCTTCCTCTATCCGGACGTGAAGCTCGCGCGTGGCGCCGCGAAGATCATGCAGCAGCTCTACGCCGCCTTCATGGCGAGCGGCTGCTCGCTCGCCGAGATCAACCCGCTCGTGGTCACGCCGCAGGGCGAGCTCGTCGCAGTCGACGGGAAGATGGTGATTGACGACAACGAGCTCGACCGCCGTCCCGAGATCGCCGCGCTCCGCGATGAGCGGAGCGAAGAGCCCTCCGAGGTGGACGCGCGCAATGCGAATCTCACCTTCATCAAGCTCGACGGGAACGTCGGCTGTGTGGTGAACGGCGCCGGCCTCGCGATGGCCACAATGGACCTCGTGAAGTACTACGGTGGCGAGCCCGCGAACTTTCTCGACATCGGCGGGTCCTCGAACCCGGAGAAGGTCGTCAACGCGCTGCGGATCATCACCGCTGACCCGAACGTGAAGGCCATCCTGTTCAACATCTTCGGCGGCATCACGCGCACGGATGACGTCGCGAACGGGATTGTGACGGCCACCCGGGCGAACCCGCTCAAGGTCCCCATCGTCATCCGCCTGACCGGCACGAACGAGGAGATCGCGATGAAGATCCTGCAGGAGAACGGGTTCACCGCCTCCAGCGACATGGACACCGCGGTGCAGCAGGCCGTGGCGCTCGCCCAGGGAGGGAAGTGAGATGAGCGTCTTCATCGACAAGAACACCAAGCTCGTCATTCAGGGCATCACTGGCCGTGACGGCTCGTTCCACGCCAAGCAGATGATGGAGTACGGCACGCAGGTCGTCGCCGGCGTGACGCCCGGGAAGGGCGGCCAGACGTTCGAGGGGACGGTGCCCATCTTCAACACGGTGATGGACGCCGTGCAGGCCACGGGCGCCAACACGAGTGTCATCTACGTGCCGCCGCCGTTCGCGGCTGACGCGATCATGGAGGCCGCGGCCGCCGGCGTCTCGTTGATCGTGTGCATCACGGAGGGCGTCCCCGTCCTCGACATGACGAAGGTCTATCCCTTCGTGAAGGAGCGCGGCGTCCGGCTCATCGGGCCGAACTGCCCCGGGCTCATCACGCCGGGGGAGTCGAAGGTGGGGATCATCCCGGGCCGCATCTGCACGCCGGGTCCGGTCGGCGTGGTGTCCCGTTCCGGGACGCTCACGTATGAGGTCGTCTACCAGCTGACGCGCGCCGGCATTGGGCAGACGACCTGCGTCGGCATCGGTGGCGACCCGATCAACGGCACGAATTTCATCGATTGCCTCGCGGCCTTCGAGAAGGATCCGCACACGAAGGCGATCGCGATGATGGGCGAGATCGGTGGCACGGACGAGCAGGAGGCCGCCGCCTACATCAAGGAGCACATGACCAAGCCGGTCGTCGGCTTCATCGCCGGCCAGACCGCCCCGCCGGGCCGCCGGATGGGCCACGCGGGGGCCATCATCTCGGGCTCGTCGGGCACGGCCGCCGAGAAGCTCGAGGCCTTC
>DAISWY010000158.1:0-4118 GCA_036826135.1 Gemmatimonadaceae bacterium
CCATCGCGAGGATGACGCCGGCGTGCGACCCGCTCGTCACCCAGCTCTTGGCGCCATCAAGGATCCAGTCGTCGCCATCGCGGCGCGCCTGGCACCGGAGCGCCGCCGCGTCAGAGCCCGCCTCGGGTTCGGAGAGCGCGAAGGCGCCGAGCAGCTCCCCCCGCGCCATCGGCGCGAGGAAGCGCGCCTGCTGCGCCGCCGAGCCGAAGCGGAGCAGCATCTGCGTGGGCAGCGAGTTGTGCACGGACATCAGCACGGCCGTCGAGGCGTCGGCCACCGCGATCTCCTCGAGGGCGAGGAGGTAACTGCGCGTGTCGAGCCCAAGCCCGTCGTGCTCGGCCGGGAGGAGCATCCCGAGGAAACCGAGGGCACCAAGGGCGGGGACGAGGCTCGCCTCGAAGTGTGCGTCCTGGTCCCACGCGGCGGCGAAGGGTCGCAGCCGTTCATCGGCGAAGGCGCGCGCGGTCTCGACGATCGCGCGCTGCTCCTCGGTCAGGTCGAGGAGGGGGTCCATCACGCGGGCACCTGGGGGGAGGGGAGGCGCATCGGTCGGGTCAGCTCGCGGGGTACTCGTAGAAGCCGCGTCCCGACTTGCGGCCGAGCCAGCCGGCCGCGACGTACTTCTTGAGCAGGGGACAGGGGCGGTACTTCGGGTCGCCGAGCCCCTCGTGCAGCACCTCGAGGATGGCGACACAGGTGTCGAGGCCGATGAAGTCCGCGAGCGTCAGCGGGCCCATCGGATGGTTCATCCCGAGCTTCATCACCTCGTCGATCGCGGCGGGCGTGCCGACCCCCTCCATCACGGCGAAGCAGGCCTCGTTGATCATCGGCATCAAGATCCGATTCGCGATGAATCCCGGGAAATCGTTCGCCTCGACCGGCGTCTTGCCGAGCGCCTTCGAGAGCGCGACGGTACGCGCGTTGACGGCATCGCTGGTCGCGAGGCCGCGGATCACCTCGACGAGCTGCATCACCGGCACCGGGTTCATGAAGTGCATCCCGATCACGGACTCGGGGCGCTTCGTGACGGCGGCGATCTCGGTGATCGAGATCGAGCTGGTGTTGGTCGCGAGAATCGCGCCGGCGTCGGCGAGACGGTCGAGATCGCGGAAGATCTCGAGCTTGAGCGCCTTGCGCTCCGTCGCGGCCTCGACGACGACGGTCGCGCCGGCGACGGCGTCGAGCGTCGTGGCCGTCCGGATGCGGCCGAGCGCCGCGGCCTTCGCGGCGGCGTCGAGCGCCCCCTTCTTCACCTGGCGGTCGAGGTTCTTCTCGATCGTCGCGACGGCTTTGGCGAGCGCGTCGGCGGAGACGTCGATCAGGGTGACGTCGAAGCCGCTCGCGGCGCAGACGTGGGCGATGCCGTTGCCCATCTGGCCGGCGCCGATGACGGCGAAGCGGTCGGGAGAGGAGGTCGTGGTCATGGCGTCAGCGAAGGGAGGGAGCCGAAGGAGGGGTCAGACGCGCTCGACGCTCAGCGCGACGGCGTTCCCGCCGCCGAGACAGAGCGTGGCGAGCCCGGTGCGCTTGTCGTGCTGCCGGAGCGCGTGGAGGAGGGTGACGAGAACGCGGGCACCGCTCGCCCCGATCGGGTGGCCGAGGGCGATCGCGCCGCCGTGGACGTTCACCCGGGTCCAGTCCCAGCCCAGGGCATCGCCGTCGGCGAGCGCCTGGGCGGCGAACGCCTCGTTCGCCTCGATGAGGTCGTAGTCCTCGATGCGCGCCCCGGTCTTCGCCATCAGGTTCTGCACGGCGACAATCGGCGCGAAGAAGAGGTCCTCGGGCGCCCCGCCGCCCGACGCGTACCCGGTGATCCGGGCGAGGATCGGGAGGCCGTGCGCCCGAGCGTACGCCTCGGACGCGACCACGAGCGCGGCGCCGCCGTCGTTCATCCCCGGCGCGTTGCCCGCGGTGACGGTGAGCTCCTCGGGCGTCATCTCCTTCGGCGCATCCTTGCCGAAGGCGGGACGCAGCTTCGCGAGCGCCTCGAGCGACGTGTCGGCGCGCGGCCCCTCGTCGGTGTCGACGACGGTCGGCCCCTTCTTCCCCGGCACCTCCACCGCGACGATCTCGTCGCGGAACCGCCCGTCGGCGATCGCGGCGACGGCGCGCTGATGCGAGGCGAGCGCGAGCTCATCCTGCCGGGCGCGGGTGATCCCCGCCTTCTTCGCGGTGTACTCGGCGTGGCCGCCCATATGCCGCGCGTGGAAGGCGCACCAGAGGCCGTCGGCGATGAGGCCGTCGTCCATCGTCTGCGCGCCGAACTTCACCCCGGTCCGCATCCCGCGGACATAGTGCGGCGCGTTCGACATCGACTCCTGCCCGCCCGCGACGAGCAGCATCTCGTCACCGGCGCGGATCGCCTGCGCGGCCTGCATCACCGCCTGCAGCCCCGAGCCGCAGACCTTGTTGATCGTCACGGCGGGGACGGCGCCCGGGATGCCGGCCTTGATCGCCGCCTGGCGCGCCGGCGCCTGCCCGACGCCGGCCTGCAGGACGTTCCCCATGATGACCTCGCCGATCGCGGCCGCGTCGACGCCGGCGCGTGCGACGGCGGCTCGAATCGCGATCGCGCCGAGTTCCGGGGCGGCCAGAGTGGAGAGGCCGCCGAGGAAACGGCCGATCGGGGTGCGGGCGGCGGCGACGATGACCGGCGTCCGCTCGGGGGGGAGAGAGTGGCTCATTGGGCGGAGAGAGGCACGGCGATGCGCCGCGTGGAGTTGAAGCCGATGGTGGCGCCGATGGCAGGAAGGAGCGCGAGGGCATTGATCGTCGCCCAGCGCGCGGCGGGCCGCATCCCCTCGGGTGGGGCCCCATCCGCGCCGAACAGGAGTCGCGCCACCGTGGCGGAGAGGACGAAGCCGGCACCGGAACCGAGCCAGGTGGCGTCGAAGTCGCCGGCGGTCTCGCCGAGCCCACCGATGCCGTAGACGACGCCGGCCGTCGCGAGGCCACCGCCGAGGATGCCCCCAGCCCACCCGACGCGACGAAGGGTCGGCTCCTCAACAGCACCAGCCACCTCGGCGAGGCGCACGGCCGTCGCGCGACCGACCAGGAAGCCGCCGATCCCCGCGTAGGTGCCGGCGAGCACTTCGCCCGTGACGCGGCCAGCGTCGAGCCTCGGCTTCTCGAGGGCCTGGGCCCCCAGCGATGGCGCGGACGCGAGCCCGGCGCACAGCGCGGCGGCAAGCACGAGGCCGGTCGCCGCGTGGCGGGTCACGCCTCGGCTCCGGCAGAGGACGGGGTGAGTGCGCGGGCGCGGATCTCCTCGGTCACCCGCGCGACGAAGGCGTCGAGGGCGACGACCTCCTGCTTCTTCCCGGCGCCGCGGACGCGCACCGCCACCTGCCCCGCCTCGGCCTCCCGCTTACCGAGCACGAGCATGTAGGGCGTCTTCTGCAGTTCCCCGTCGCGGATGCGGTAGTTGAGCGTGTCGCCGCGATCGTCGAGGACCGCGCGGACCCCCGCCGCCTTGAGCGCCGCCGTCACCTGCGCCGCGTACGGCGCGACCTCGTCGGAGATCGGCAGCACCCGCACCTGCTCCGGTGAGAGCCAGACCGGGAAGGCGCCGGCGAAGTGCTCGATGAGGATCGCGAGGAAGCGCTCGAACGATCCGCTCACCGCGCGGTGGATCACCACCGGCCGATGCGCGGCGTTGTCCTCACCGGTATAGCTGAGGTCGAAACGCTCCGGCGCGTTGTAGTCGAGCTGAATGGTGCCGAGCTGCCAGGCGCGCCCGATCGAGTCGAGGACGTCGAAGTCGATCTTGGGGCCGTAGAACGCCCCATCGCCGGCCTTGAGCTCGTACGGACGCCCGGTCGACTCGAGTGCGGCCCGCAACGCCCCCTCGGCGCGGTCCCAGAGCTCGTCCGACCCGATCCGCTGCTCCGGCCGCGTCGCGAACTTCAGCCGCGCCTCGAGCCCGAAGGTGTCGTAGTACGAGAGGATGAAGTCGGTGAGAAACCGCACCTCGTCGGCGATCTGGTCCTCGCGCAGGTACACGTGACAATCGTCCTGCGAGAACTGCCGCACCCGCGTGAGCCCGGAGAGCGCCCCGGAGACCTCGTTGCGATGCAGCGCGTCGAAGGTCACGAAGCGCTTGGGCAGCTCGCGATACG
>DAISWY010000159.1:0-3977 GCA_036826135.1 Gemmatimonadaceae bacterium
GTGATCCGCCTCGAGGTAGTTCGTGAGCACCTCGACCACCTTCGACGTGCTCACGCGGATCTGGCCCATATCGTCGCGGAAGCGGATCGTGACGTCGTCATTGGCCGTGGAGTCGCCGTCGATGGTGATGCCGAACGGGGTCCCCGCCTCGTCCTGCCGGCGGTAGCGCCGCCCGATGGCGCCGGCCTCGTCGTAGAAGACGTTGAACTTCTTCCGGAGCGCCGTCGCGAGGCGCTCCGCCATCTCGGGCTGGCCGTCCTTCTTGGTGAGCGGGAAGACGCCGGCCTTGATGGGAGCGAGGGCCGGATGGAGCCCCATCACCGTACGCCCCTCCTGCTCGCCGGGGACCGCCTCCTCACGCAGCGCGTTCACGAGGATTGCGAGCGTCACGCGGTCCGCACCCACCGAGGTCTCGATGACGTAGGGGAGGTAGCGCTTGTTGTTCGCCTGGTCGACGTACTCGAGCTTCTTCGACGAGAACTCCTGATGCTGCCGGAGGTCGAAGTCCGAACGGTTGTGCACGCCCTCGATCTCCTGGAAGCCGAGGGTGCCGCCGAAGTCGAAGTTGATGTCGAAGGCGGCGCGGGCGTAGTGCGCGAGCTCCTGCTCCGTGTGCTGATGGAACTCGAGCCGGTCGCGGTCGAGGCCGAGGGCGAGATGCCAGTCGAGACGCGCCTGCTTCCAGCGCTCGAAGTGCTCCATGTCGGTGCCCGGCTCGACGAAGAACTGCATCTCCATCTGCTCGAACTCGCGCGTCCGGAAGGTGAAGTTCCCCGGGGTGATCTCATTGCGGAACGCCTTGCCGATCTGGGCGATCCCGAAGGGGACCTTCTGGCGCGTGGCCTGTTGGACGTTGAGGAAGTTGACGAAGATCCCCTGGGCCGTCTCCGGGCGGAGATAGACCACCGCCGCCGAGTCCTCCACGGGGCCCATGAAGGTCTTGAACATCAGGTTGAACTGGCGCGGTTCGGTGAGCTGGCAGTCGGTGTGCTCGCCGGGCTTCTTGGACGGCTTCCGCGGGCAGGCGGCGTCGGTGAGCTTGTCGGCGCGGAAGCGCGCCTTGCACGCCTTGCAGTCGATGAGCGGGTCGGAGAACCCGCTGACGTGACCGGAGGCCTCCCAGACGCGCGGGTGCATCAGGATCGCGGCGTCGAGGCCTTCGACGTCGTCGCGCTCGCGCACCATCGCATTCCACCAGCGCTGCTTGACGTTGTTCTTCAGCTCCACGCCGAGGGGACCGTAGTCCCAGACGGAGCCGGTGCCCCCGTAGATCTCGGAGGACTGGAAGATGAAGCCCCGGCGCTTGGCGAGGCTGACGAGGGAGTCGAGGACGTCGGGGCGATTCGCGGCGGACATTCGAGAAAACTAACGTCCGCACGTCGGAGGCGGACCCGGGTCGCCCCCGCTTCCGGGGGCACCCAGTCGGCTGCCCCCGTCTCGCTCTACGGTGCCCGCCGCGCGATCGTATACCCGCTCGCCGCCTGCGTCCGCAGGCTCCGCGGGATCCGCATGATCGCCTGGTTGATCTCCGTGTTCGTAAACGTCCGCGCGAACGCGTCCCGCGCCTGGAACGGCGCCGAGCCCGGCCCCTTGTAGAAGAGCGCCAGCACGTGCTCCACCTGCGGCGCCCCGAACCGAGGGTCGAGACTCGCGACGAGCTCGTACGGGCTCCCGCGCCGGGGGAGCGCCAACGCCTCGTTTGGACGGAGCACGTTCAGCGTGTCGTACTGATGCGGGAAGAAGAGCGTCGCCGAGCCGTCCTTCGCCACGGCGAAGAGGTACACCCGTGTCGCCTCGGTGCTCTTGACCGTCAGCGTCACCTTGTCCTGCTCACGGTACGCCGGCTGCCCGATCGTGACCTCGCCCTCGAACCCCGCGGACGCGGCCTCGGTCTCCCGCGCCACCACCGCGGAGAACTCGATCGCCATCGAGTCGCGCCCCACCTCGACGAACCGCGCGCACTCCTCCACCACGCGCCCGCCGACCTCCTGCCGGAACTGCTGCAGAAAGATGTCGGTCAGCTGCGAGTTCGCCCCGACCCCTTCCTCGCCGACCACGCGCGTCGTCACACCGCTCACGGTGATCCCGAGATCGCGCTCGACGATGGCGAGCCGCGCCTGCCCGAGCAGCGCCTGCTCCACGTCCATACGCGACCGGTTGCGCGGCAGATACTCGGCGAGTCGAATCACCGACCACCGTGGCGCTGCCGTCGGCGCGGGGCACGGCTCGAACCGCGGCATCGGTGCAGCGGTCGGCGCAGCGGTCGGCGCAGCACTCGATGTGGCACTCGACGTGACACTACCGGGTGTGACGGTCGCACGGACCGGCGCGCTCACCGGTGCATTGACCGGTGCATTGACCGGTGCGTTCACCGGCGCAGGCGTCGGCGCGCCCGCCGCTGTCGCCCTTCCACAACCCAGCATCGCCGCCGACATCACCAGTGTCCGCCACGCACGCATCCGCATCACTGTGCCTCCAGCACCCGCCCTCGTACGAGGACGAAACAGGTCGACCGATCCCGCCACCGCCCCTCCACCACCAGATCCGCGAGCGTCACCGCACTCGACACCGTCGTGACCGTGGCCTCATCACGGCCGGCCCCCATCGCGAGCGTGCGCACCCGCGACGAGACGCTGGCCGCCAACTGCGCCCGCCCGTGCCGATCGGCCTCGAGCCACCCCGCCGCCTCCCGAAAGGTGGCGGGCGCGACCCCCACGGCATAGACCACACCCTCACCGCGCGGCAACGTCCGCACCCACTCCGGGGGCGTGGCGGGAACGGCGATGAGCGTCACACCGGAAGGCTCGATCGACTGTTGAGGGCCGGCCACCAAGGCGAAGAGCGTCCCGCGCACCGCCGCACTCGCGATGAGCCGCACCGAGTCGGGAACAGGGCTGAGCGCGATCTCGCGGAACCGCTCGCCCTGGCTCGTGAGCGCCACGCCGAGCCCCGACTGAAACGCGGCGTCGAGCTCGATCCGCACCCGCCGGGCACGCGCCACCGTCTCACGCGCGTCCACGACCGCGGCAGACTCCGCCGCGGCGCGCTGGAGCCCGACCGTCGCGAAGGACACCACCGTGCCCGCGAGCGCGGGACCCGGCGTCAGGAACCACGCGGGATACTCGAGCGACTCCACCAGCGGGACCGCCACGGCGGGCGTGACGGTGGCCACCGCCAATCCGCCGGCCGGGGCACAGGCGAACACGCCGACCGCGGCGAGCGCTTTCACCACCGGAAACAGGAAGAGCCCGGCGAGCGATCGCCGGGCTCCGAAGTCCTGCCGACCCGTCATTACGGCCGCGGGCGCTGCGACGCCTCGTACCGCTCGACCTCCTTCTGGAGCTCCTCGAACGCCTGGCTCGCGCGGAAGCGCGTGTACATCTGCTCGTTGGCGCGCACGCGCTGCATCAGCGCCTGGCTGGCCTGCCCGATCGGGAGCTCCACGAGCACGTAGGCGCGGTACCCGCCGGCCGGCGTGTTGACGATCTCCTGCTTCGCCGCACGCGATCCGTTGATGGTCTGGCTCACGATGCCCTTGTAGGCCTGCGTGAACTGGTCGATCAGCTGCGCGTCGGCGCCGAGGCCGGTCTCCTCCTGGAACCGCTTGGAGAGGCCCTCGAACTTGACCTCCATCTGCTGGGCCAGGTTGTTGCGCCCGTCGGTGATCGCCTTGTTGATGGCGAGCTGCAGGTCACGCGACTCGGCCGTCACCGCCGCGTACATCGTGTTCGCGTCCGTCGGGACGTTCGTGAACCAATCCGGAAGGCGGTTCACATTGACCGGCGACGGGCCCGTCCCCGCCGTGGTGACGGTGCCGCTGCCGCCGCAGGCCGCGAGGGAGATCAGGGAGAGGGCGAACAGCACGGACGCGCGCTTGGACATGCAAACCTCGAAGAAAAGGTGACGGATACGGGGCCGGCCGAGCCAACCATCAGGCGAGACTCCGGTCCGAAGTCAGGGCTTCCGCCAGACGATAG
>DAISWY010000160.1:0-3976 GCA_036826135.1 Gemmatimonadaceae bacterium
GGAAGTAGACCGTGGTGCGGAGCCCGCCGTTCCACCAAGTGGAGTAGCCGGCGCCGGACCGCATCACGACGCCTCCCTTCTCCTCGACGACGAAGCGGTTGTGCATCGCGCCGCCCACGACGTCGAGCCCCGTCTTGATCAGCGGGTGGATGTTGTAGTTCATCGGGTCGCGGAACGGCGGCGCGAACATCACGGTGCCGGCGGGACCGGTCTGGTGATGGTTGTACATCACCTGCGGATACCACTCCGTGTACAGCACCCGGTTCATGTTCTCGGACTCGGGCTGCGCGGCGAGGTAGAAGTCGCGGTTGTTGTCGTGCCCGATGTACTTCTGATAGAGCCGCGGGATGTTGGTGTTGCGCTTCCGCGGGTCGGTCTCGCGCATGTACCAATCGCTGACCAGCTCCATCCCGTCCGGATTGGCGTGCACCATCACGATGATGAGGTCGTCGCGGAAGCGGCGCGTCTCGGGATCATCCCCCGACACGAGCTGCCAGTTGCTCTCGATGAGCTGCTGGGCGCCGAGCACCTCGGTGGCGTGCAGGCCGCCATCGATCCAGACGATGCCCTTCCCCTCGCGCGCCAGCTCGCGCGCCTGCGCCGCGGTGATTCCCTCCGCCCGCGCGAGCTGCTCGGCGATCCGCCGGTACCGCTCGCGGTTGCGCAGGTTCTCCGGGCTCGAGACGATCGCCATCAGCTGCGGCCGCCCTTCCGCGGTCACCCCGATCGTGTCGAGGTCCATCCGGTCCGATTCGGTCGCGAGTTTCTGCCAGTACGCGACGAACTTCGTGTAGTTGGGGAGCACGTAATCCGCGCCAATCTCGTGTCCGAAGAACTCGCGCGGCGAGGTCAGACGGGACTGGGCGAGCGACGGCGCGGCGAGGAGGGCGGCCAGCGCGAGCGCGCGACGGAGGGGGGTCGGGACCATCGGGAGGCTCCGTGACGGAGGAGGGTGGATTCCGGCGTGAATTCTACGCCGCCGACACGACCGACGCTGGGTCGGTCCTGCGCCAGCGCGGGGCCGGTGCGACGGACCGCCCGGGGAGCGATCTTCCGGACTCTCCCTCAGCCCCGCCCCGCCGATGCGCGCGCTCCGCCTCCTCCTCGCCACGTTCACCCTCCCCCTCGCCGCGCAGATCCCGACGGCGGAGTTCGCGTCCCGGCGCGATGCGCTCGCGGATGCACTGCCCGACGGCGTCTTCCTCGCCCTCGGCGCGCCCGCGCCGAACCCCGACTTCATCCCGTTCCATCAGGACCCCTACCTCTTCTATCTCACCGGCTTCGACGAGCCTGGGGCGGCCCTCGTCCTGGTGAAGCAGGGACGCGAGCGCCGTGCGTTGCTCTTCGTGGAGGGGAAGGACCCGGCGCGAGAGGTGTGGACCGGTGAACGGCTCGGCGTCGCGGGGGTCGCCCCCGCGCTCGGTCTCGAAGGACGCGACGCCGCGAACCTGGCGACCGTCCTCGATTCTCTCCTGCGTCGGGTCCCGCGGCTCCAGGTCACGGGGAACATCGGACGGCAGATGACGGAGCGCTCCGGGCACGACCAGTTCGTGGACGCCCTGCGCGCTGCGACGCCGGGGCTTGAGGTCACCGACGCGCGCCGCACCGTGGACCGTCTCCGCGGTCGCAAGAGCGCCGCGGAACTCGAGCGGTTACGGATCGCAGGCGAGATCTCGGCGCGCGGGCATCTCGCGGCGTGGGCGTCCGTCGCCCCCGGGGTCCCGGAGTACGTGCTCCAGGCGGTGGCCGAGGGGTCGTGGCGACGCGAGGGCGGTGATGGGCCGTCGTACGGCTCCATCGTCGGATCGGGCCCCAATGCGACGACGCTGCACTACAACCGCGACGATCGCATCGCGCAGGCGGGCGAGCTGATCGTGATGGACCTCGCCACCTACTTCGACGGCTACGCCGCGGACCTCACGCGAACCGTACCGGTGAGCGGGCGGTTCTCCCCCGAGCAGCGTGCGATCTACGAGATCGTGCTCGCGGCGCAGCTGGCGGCCGAGCGGCAGGTGCGCGTGGGTGGCCCCTCACGGGCTATGTCGGATTCGGCGTCGGCGGTGCTTGCGGCGGGGCTCACCCGCCTCGGTCTCATCGAGTCCCCGACGGCGACGTACGACTGCGGCAGTGCCGAGCAGCCGCGCGAGTGCCCGCAGCTCTCGCTCTACTACATGCACGGCCTCGGCCACGGGATCGGCCTGCTGGTCCACGACCCGGAGCAGTACACGGTGACGGGGCGTATCGCGGTCGGGAGCGCGTTCACACTCGAGCCCGGCCTCTATGTCCGACGCCAGCTGACGTCGATCCTCCGGACCACGGCGCGCAACGCGAAGCTCATCGCGCGGATTGGGCCGGTGGTGGCGCGCTACGCCGATATCGGCGTGCGCATCGAGGACGACTACCTCGTGACCGAGGCCGGCATCGTGCGGTCGACGGCCGGGGTGCCGCGGGAGATCGACGCCATCGAGCGGGCGCTCGCGACACCGCGCACCCTGCCGGACGCCGAGGTGACCGCGCGATACCGGCGGCTCAAGACGGGGCGTCCGACGGCGCCCTGACCCCGCCCCGCTCGCCGCGGCACCAGGTAGGAAAACGCCGGTGCTTGCGCCGACGGGACCCTGCTCCATCGATTTCCCTAACACCGCTCGCCTTCCTCCGCCCCGCCTCCCATGTCGACCACCGCCAAACTCCGTGCCACCGAGAAGAAGCGCCTCCACCTCGTGATGCGGGATGGCGCGGCGCTCGAGGCCGCCATCGTCATCTCCGACGACATGCCGCTCGTTGCCTTCCTCACCTCCCGCAAGGGGGGGTGGATGAATGCGATTGACGCGCGCGACCCGAAGAGTGGGGCCGTCGAGTCGCATCTGGTCCTCCAGACCGATCTGATTGCCCTCGCCTCAGCGCCCGATGCGAACATGGCGATCACCGCCACCACGGGCACGGCGAGCACCACGCGTCAGGTGGAGGTCAGGCTCCTCGGCGGACAGACGCTGCAGGGGACCGTCGCGCTCGCGGCGGGTCAGCGGCTCAGCGACCTCCTCGCGCAGTCGGGACGCTTTCTCGGGCTCTCCAAGACGACCGTGCTTCCGCCGGGGGTCACCCTCGGCGACGTCGCGGTGAACACCGGGGCAATCCGATCGGTCGCCGAGCGACGGGCCTAACCGATGCGTCCGCTCCTGCTCGCCATCGCCCTCATCGGCGTCCCGTTCAGTCCGGCCGACGCGCAGGGTGCAGCGCCCGTCCGCTACGAAATCCGGTTCCCCGACCTCGCGCACCGTGAGGCCGAGGTCACCATCCGCTTCGTGGAACTCGCACCCGGCCCCCTCGTCGTACGCATGGCCCGCAGCTCACCGGGACGATACGCGCTGCACGAGTTCGCGAAGAATGTCTATGCCGTGCGCGCCACGACGCCTGAGGGAGCGCCGCTGGCCGTCTCGCGACTCTCCCCGCACGAATGGAGCATCGCCGGGCATCGCGGCGCCGTGACCCTCCAGTACACGCTCTTCGCCGACCGGGCGGATGGCACCTACGCCGGGGTTGATGAGACGCGGGCGCACCTCAACATCCCAGCGACCTTCGCGTGGGCCCCGACGCTCGCGACGCACCCGGTGGAGGTGACGTTCCGACGCCCCGATCCCACCTGGTCGATCGCCACGCAGCTCGAGCCGACCACGGACCCGGAGACATTCCGCGCGCCACACCTCGCGTACTTCATGGATTCCCCGACGCATCTCGGGCGGCTCGATGTCCGCTCCTGGACCGTGGCGAGCGGGGGCCGCACGCAGACGATCCGCCTCGCGGTGAACCATGAGGGGACCGCCGAGCAGGTCACCGCGTACACCGCGCTCGCGCAGCGGGTGGTGACGGAGGCGGGCGCGATCTTCGGTGGACTCCCCCGATTCGACTTCGGCACCTACACCTTCATCGCCTGCTATCGGGCGACCTGTGCCGGCGACGGGATGGAGCATCGCAACTC
>DAISWY010000161.1:0-3899 GCA_036826135.1 Gemmatimonadaceae bacterium
GGAGCTGCCCGAAGATGGACCCGTTGGACGAGCCACCGGACCGGTTGTCGGTCGTGGCCCGGTCAAAGAGCGTGCTGACCGAGATGCGGAGGTCGCGGCGGGCGTCGTAGTCGAGGTTGACGCGCGCCCGGCGCTGCTGCTGGCCGTTGAGGCCCTTCACCGCGCCGCGGTCATCGGTGAACTGACCGCTCACGAAGTACCGGACCGAGCCGACCCGTCCGCTCGCGTCGAGCGAGTTGAGCATCACGGGGTTCCGTGTCGCGACCTGGGCGAAGGCGTCGTACCGCGCCTGCGGCCAGAGATTCGACTGGAAGACGTTGGTGAGGGTGCCGTCAGCGTTCGACATCGCGTTGAACTGGACGCTTTGCGGATTCCGCGAGGTATCGGCGCTCACCCCGTTGATGCGCTGGATCTCATTCATCCAGACAAAGGACCGAGAGCAGGCCCCGTACGCGCCGGAGCTGGAGACGCAGAACCGCGTCCCCGTCTCGTCGAGCTGGAGATGGTGGTTGATCGGCGGATCGTAGTTGATGCTGGCCAGATCGCTGGTCCCGAACTCCGACCGGAAGTTCCAGGTGACCCCGTCGCGGTTGGCGCCGCGCTTGGTCTTGATGATGATGACGCCGTTCGCCGCCGTGGTGCCGTAGAGCGAGGCACCGGCGGCGCCCTTCACGACCTCGACCGACTCGATGTCGAGCGCGCCGATGTCGTTGAGGTTGCCGACGCGGAGGATCGCGCCGTCCACGATGATCAGCGGCTGCTGCGAGCGGCCGGTGGCGTTGATCGAGGTCGGCCCGCGGAGCTGGATCTCCGGGCTCGCGCCCGGGCGACCGCTCGTCTGCGCGATGCGCAGCCCGGGCACCTTGCCCGAGAGGGTCCGCATCGGGTCGAGCGACGGGACGGGGAGCTCCTCGGCCGTCACGCGGGCGATCGCGAAGGGCACCTTGGCGCGCTCCGTGCCTTCGATCGACCCCGTCACCGTGACCTCGGTGAGGCGGTTGATGTCACGCACGAGCTTGAAGTCCACCGTCTGCGACCCGGTGCGGAGCGTGATGGGCTGCACCCCGGGCTTGTAGCCGATGGCGCGTGCCCGCAGCTGCGCGGCCCCACCGGTCGCCCGCGCCGCGGGGAGGGTGATGGTGTACACGCCGGCGTCGTTCGTCGCCACCGAGACGTTCAACTCGGCGATGAAGACGTTGGCGAGCGACAGGGGCTGCCCTGCCTCACTCAACACCTTGCCGGTGATCACCGCCGTCTGCTGCCCCTCGGCCACCGCCGGCCCGAACAGGGCCAGCGCCAGCCCGGTGACCAGCGCCGGGATCGGGTGGAACCGCGCGCTACCATTCATCTCGTTTTCCCTCGCTCTCGTGGAGGACTGCGCTGCCGCCGCGTTGCATACAACGAACCCCGGCCGAACGCCGCGGTGGGCGGACCGGTCGGGAACCTGACACGCCCTAGGGTGTAGCCAACCGGACGGTCCCGCAAGGGCCCGGGGTACCAGCCCGCAGACCGAACCGCCATCGATGTTAGGTTTGGGCGATGCGACTCGCTGCCTCCCACCACATCGCCGCGGAACGATTCTCCCTCTGGGGAAGCCCCCTACGACACGCCGGGCGCGGCGTGTGGCATCTCCTCGTGCTCGTGACCCTCGCGAGCGCCAGCCTCGGCGCCCAGGCGCCAGCGCCGACCTCCGCCGACGCACCCCGACCCGCCGACGAGACCCGTGAGGCGCGCCTCGCCCGCGCTGACCGCGCCCGCATCCGCGGGCGCGCCGACGCCCCCGTCTGGATCGTCGTCATCTCCGATTACCAGTGCCCCTTCTGCAAACGCTGGCACGACGAGACGGAACCGCTCATCGACCGGGACTACATCCGGACGGGAAAGGCGCAGATCGCCTATCTCAACTTCCCCATCACCTCGTCGCACCCGAACGCACAGCCGGCGCACGAGCTCGCGATGTGCGCCGCCGAGCAGGAACGCTTCTGGCCCGTCTCGGACGCCCTCTTCCGCACGCAGGGGGAGTGGAAGAGTCTCCGCACGCCGCGCGCCTTCTTCGACTCCCTCGCCCGATCGCTTCCGCTCGACCAGCCGCGCCTGCAGCGCTGCCTCGCCGCGGGCGAGGTGCGTGAACTCATCGCGGCGGACCTGGACCGGGCGCAGCGGATCGGGGTGGGATCGACCCCGACCTTCCTGATCGGCGGCCGGCCCGTCATCGGCGCGCAGCCGTACGACGCGTTCCGGCGTGCCATCGACGCGGCCATCGCGGCCGCGCCCGCGCGGCCCTGACGTCGCCCCGCCCACGCGCTCCCGGCACCGGATCGTCCGACCGATGCACGCCGCCCTCGCCCCCGCCTATGCGCTCCTGACCAGCGCGGCGACCCTCGCCGCGCACCTCGCCTGGCCGGGCGAGGGGAAGCTCGCGCGCAGCCTGCGCGCCCGTCGCGACGCGCTCCCACGGATCCTGACGTGGGCCGCGGCGCATCGGGACCGGGAGCGGCCGCTCCTCTGGATGCACGCGGCCTCCGTGGGTGAGGGGCTGATGGCGCGCCCCGTCCTCGAGCGGGTTCGCGCTCGCCATCTGGACTGGCAGATTCTCTACACCCATTTCTCGCCGAGTGCGGAGCGCTTCGCCGGCACCCTCCCCGCCGACATCGCCGGGTACCTGCCCTTCGACACCGCTGGGGCCGCATCGCAGTTGCTTGAGGCCCTCCGCCCCACCGCGCTCGTCGCGGCGAAGGTCGACCTCTGGCCCGTCCTCTGGGAGACCGCCGCCCGACGTGGGGTTCGCACCGGCCTGATCGCCGCGGCGCTCCGTGCGCGCTCCGGACGCACCGGCGTGGTGGCGCGCGCCCTCGCGCACGACGCCTATGCCGCCCTCGACGCCGTCGGTGCGGTCGATGCCGCCGACGCGGATCGCCTCGCGGCGCTCGGCGTCCGGCGAGACCGGCTCGAGGTCACCGGTGACACCCGCTACGACCAAGTGGTGGCACGCCTCGCGGCCCTCGACCGCACCACCGGACCGGTCGCCACGCTCGCCGATGATCGGCCCACTCTCGTGGCAGGCTCGACCTGGCCCGCCGACGAGCGGGTGCTCTGCCGCGCGTGGGAGCAGGTCGTGCATCAAGTGCCGGCGGCCCGGCTCATCGTCGCACCGCACGAGCCCACCGCCGCACACCTCGAGCCGCTCGCCTCGTGGGCCAGCCTCACCGGGCTCGACGCCGCCACGCTGCCGCACGCGACGAGCGACACCGACGTGGTGCTCGTCGACCGCGTCGGGGTGCTCGCCGACCTCTACGCCCTCGCCGATGTCGCCTATGTGGGCGGCGGCTTCCACGGCGCCGGACTGCACTCCGTGGTGGAGCCAGCGGCCTTGGGGATCCCGGTGCTAATCGGCCCGCGGCACGCGGGGAGCCGAGATGCGGCGTTGCTGCTCAGCGCACGCGCTGCCGTGGCGGCCTCGGACGCCGACGCCCTCGCCCGCGCGATCATCATCGCCCTCACCGAACCGGAGACGCGTTCGCGCGCCGGCACGGCGGCGCGGGCGGTGGTCACGGCGGAGCTCGGCGCGGCTGACCGCTCGGCGGCGCTCGTAGAACGCCTGATGGCCTGAACGCGACCGGGGGGCGTCCGCTGGACGCCCCCCCGGTCTGTCGAGCCGCGCCGCCATCCGCCCCGCCATCCACCTCGATGGCCTCGGCGCGGACGCGCGAGGTCTACCGCCTCAAGCCCTTCGGCGTCAGCGCCAGCCCGAGCGCGAAGGCGTTGTTGTCGCCGATGATGGCCGCGACGCGCATCGCGACCATCGGCGTGAACTCCACCGTCGCCCCGAGGTCGACCTCGATGTCGGTGTCGGTGATCGTCGCCCCGCCCCCGGCGAGCCGGTTCCAGCTGATGCGCGG
>DAISWY010000162.1:0-3836 GCA_036826135.1 Gemmatimonadaceae bacterium
TTTCCGGGGGTCGGTCCAGCGCGGGGGATCACATACAGTCCCGCGGTCTCGATTGTGCAGCAGGGTCGGTGCGTTCCGCTCCTGTCAGCAATCAACAAAATCAGGAGTAGGGAATGCGTACGACCGGCAAGGTGAAGTGGTTCAACGATGCGAAGGGTTTCGGGTTCATCACCCCGGACAACGGCACCAAGGATTGCTTCGTGCACTACAGCGCGATCCAGGGTTCCGGCTTCAAGTCGCTCGCTGAGGGCGACACCGTCGAGTTCGAGATCGTGCAGGGCCAGAAGGGCCCGGCCGCCGAGAACGTGACGAAGGTTTCGTAACCACACGCCGGCACAATCGGGGAGCGCCCGGAGCGAAAGCTCCGGGCGCTTTTCTTTTGGGGGGTGGTTTAGCGACTCCGCCGAGCCGGCCGCCCCCGCCGCGGCGTGACATCCGCCTCGATCGCCGCGACCAACCGCTCATCGATCCGTGCCGTCAGCGCGGCGAGGTCGATGCCGATTCGGAGCGCGCCGAGGGTCACGTCGGGTGCTGTGCAGAGCTGGACCGCGATGGCGTGGGCCTGGCGCACCCCGACGCCGAGTCGGGCCACGAGCTCCAGGGTGACGGCGAGCTCCGGGAGGGCTCGGATGGGGATGCGGCGGGCGCGCCCTTGGCGCCCGGGCAGGCCGATGGCGTCCGACTCGATCCGGCCGAGCAGGTTGTCGAGCTGCTTCGGCGCGATATCGAGCGCGGAGGCGGCGGTGGCGGAGGTGATGGCCCGCATCGGGCGCTTACAGAATTATTCTCATTCAAGAGAATAAAAGCGCACCAGAACGGCTAGCGCCACTCCGGACTACAGAATCGCCTTCGCCGCCTCGAGCTGCGCCCGCACCGCCTGGAGCCCGGTCCCGCCAGCTATCTCTCTGTGGGACAACGACTTCTCCGGCGTCAATTCCGCCATCACATCCTCACCGAACTCGGTGTGGGCCGCGGTGAAGCTGCTGAACGGAAGGTCCCAGAGTTCGACCCCCTTCTCCTCCGCCTCGCGCACCAGCCGGCCGACCGCGCCGTGGGCGTCGCGGAAGGTCACCCGCTTCCGAACCAGGTAATCGGCGAGGTCGGTGGCCATCAGGCCGCCGCTCACCGCCGCCCGCATCCGGTCCCGGTCGAACCGGAGGGTCGCGACCGACCCCGCCACCGCCGGAAGGAGGAGCGCCATCCCATCGACCGCGGCGAAGAGGGTCCGCTTGTCCTCCTGCAGATCCTTGTTGTAGCCGCTCGGGAGCCCCTTGATGGTGACGAGGAGCGCCGTGAGGTCGCCGAGTATCCGGCCGGCGGAGCCGCGCGCGAGTTCGAGGGCGTCGGGGTTCCGCTTCTGCGGCATCATCGAGGAGCCGGTGCTGTACGCATCGCCGAAGCGCACGAAGCCGAACTCGCTGGAACCGTAGAGGATCAGGTCCTCCGCGATCCGCGAGAGATGCGTGGCGCACATCGTGAGCGCGTAGAGCGTGTCGGCGATGAAGTCGCGGTCGCCGACGGCATCGATCGAGTTCGGCGAGATGGTGGCGAAGCCGAGTTCGGCGCGGAGCCGCTCGCGCGGCACGGGGAACGCCGAGCCCGCGATGGCGCCGGAGCCGAGTGGGAGGACGGCGGCTGATGCGCGCGCGGCGGTGAGACGCTGACGGTCGCGCTGGAAGGCCCACACGTGCGCGAGGAGCCAGTGCGCCGCGGAGACCGGCTGCGCGCGCTGGAGATGCGTGTACGCCGGAAGGATCGCGTCGATCTGGGCGTCGGCCTGCTCGACGAGCGCCTGCATCAGCGCGGTGAGCATCGGGAGGAGGCGATCGATCGCGTCCATCGTCCAGAGACGCGTGCCGGTGGCGACCTGATCGTTGCGGCTGCGGCCGGTGTGGAGGCGACCCGCCGGGTCACCGGCCTCCTCGTGGAGGAGGCGATCGACGAAGGTGTGCACGTCCTCGTCGGAGCCGATGGGCTGTTCGCCCGCCGCGATGCGCGCGCCGACGCGGTCGAGTCCGTCGCGGATCGTGCGGACCTCGTCGGCGGTCAGGACCCCCGCCTCACCGAGCCCCGCGGCCCAGGCCTTGGAGAGCTGGATGTCGAAGGGCCAGAGGCGGATGTCGGTCCCGATGGAGCGGTTCACCGCCTCGAGTTCGGGGGCGGGGCCCCCGGCGAAGCGTCCACCCCAGAGTTTATGCGATCCAGCGCTCACGACGACCTCGGATTGATGAGACACCGCCCGGCAGCGGGCGGCAACAAAGAATATCGCATAGTTATGCGCTTGGGGAGGGCAGGGGGGTCCGGCGGAGCAGGCCTCGACGACTGGCCGGCGAGACTCACCCCCCGCGGCCGAGCTTCTCCAACCGCCGGACCACCCGCTCACGCGCCTGCTCGCTCCGACAGATCATCAAAATCGTGTCGTCGCCGGCGATCGTGCCGATGATGTCGGTCGCGGGCTCCCGGTCGAGCGCGTGCGCCACGGTCTGCCCACCCCCCGGCGCGGTCTTGAGCACCACGAGATGGTCCACCCCATCCACCCGCACGAAGAGCTGCGGCAAAATCGACGCCAGCGCCGCCCGACTCGGCTCCTCGACCGCCGCCTCGCTCGCCACATAGCGGTACCCGGTCGGGGAGGGAACCCGGGCCACGCGGAGGTCCCGGAGGTCGCGCGAGAGGGTCGACTGGTTGACCTCCATCCCGCGGTTCGCGAGGAGGTGCCTGAGCTCCTCCTGGCTCCCGACCTCACGGGCCCCGATGATCTCGAGGATGGCCTGATGGCGTTCGCGGCGACTGAGGGTCATAAGAACAGGGGTGCAGGGGCTCGGCGGAGGGCCACCGAGAGGCCGATGAGCCAACATAATCTCTTGACGAGACCCCGGAAAGCATTATTATGCAACCATCGTGCATACAATTCCAGTCGGCGTGCTCGGGGCCAGCGGATACGCGGGCCGCGAGCTCTGCGCACTCATCAATAGACACCCGGGCCTCTCGCTCGCCTTCGCCACCGCCAACTCCCAGCGCGGCGAGACGGTGCAGCTCCCGCTCGGCGGGTCGGTCACCTTCCAGGCGACCGACGATGTGCAGCTCGACCGTGCCGCGCTGATCTTCACCGCGCTCCCGCACGGCACGAGCGCCGAATGGGTCGCGCGCGCGCGCGCGGCGGGCGCCAAGGTGGTGGACCTCTCGCACGACCATCGCATCGGCAACGGCGCGAGCGACGGCATCCCGTACGGCCTCACCGAACTCCGGCGCGCGCAGGTGCGCGACGCGCAGATCGTCGCGAACCCCGGCTGCTACCCCACGAGCGCGCTGATCCCGCTCCTCCCGCTCCTCGAGCAGGGACTCATCGCGCCGCAGGGCACCGTGCACATCAGCAGCGCGAGCGGCGTGAGCGGGGCGGGGCTCACCGCGCGGCTCGACCTCCTCTTCGGCGAGGTCACCGAGAACTTCCGCGCCTACGGCGTGGGGAACGCGCACCGCCATCTCAACGAGATGCGCGCGCTGGTGGGGGAGCTGGGCGGCACCGCCGAGCTCCTCTTCACGCCGCATCTGCTCCCGGTGGCGCGCGGGATCCTCTCGACGATCACCGTGCCGCTCGCGCGTCCGCTCGACGATCTGCTGGCGCCCTTCCGCGCGCGCTACGCGGGGGAGCGCTTCATCGAGGTGGTGGACGAGCTCCCCGAACTGCGCCAGGTGCAGCATCGCAACGTGGTGCGCTTCACCGTGCGCCCCGTGGCGGGGACGCGCACGCCGATGCTCCAGATCTTCAGCGCCATCGACAACCTGATGAAGGGCGCCGCGGGGCAGGCGCTGCAGAACGCGAACCTGATGCTCGG
>DAISWY010000163.1:0-3827 GCA_036826135.1 Gemmatimonadaceae bacterium
GCCGCCGGGATACCGTGCCCGGTATCCGTCACCGCGACCTCCACCTCGTAGTCGAGAATCCTCGCTGAGAGGGTGATGCGCCCCCCGCTCGGCGTGTGCTTCACCGCGTTCGAGAGGAGGTTCGAGAGCACTTGGACCAGCCGCTCATCGTCCCCCCACACCTGCGGGAGGGGGGGCACGTCCCCAATTCCGAGTGCGATCCCCTTCCCCTCGGCCTCGGGAGAGAACAGCGCGAGCGCCCGGTCAAAGAGCGGCACCACCGCGACAGGCCGTTCCTCGACGGACAGGTGCCCCGTCTCGATGGTCGCGACATCGAGGAGATCGCGGATCATCCGCTGCGCGAGATCCTGGCTGGCCACGATGTTCGTCAGCAGCGCGCGCCGCTCCGGGTCGTCGACGGGGATCGAGGGGAGCAACGCGCGGGCGCTCATCCCGATCGCGGAGATGGGATTCCGGAGATCGTGCGAGACCACGCCGAGCGCGTGGTCGCGCGCGAGCGTCGCCTGACGCGCAGCGATGAAGAGGCGCGCATTGTCGATGGCGAAGGCCGCCCGGACGGAGAGCTCCGTCGCGATCGATCGCTCACCGGCGTCGAATGGGGGGCGTCCCGCCTCGCGATAGAGGGTCAGGACGCCGAGCACGTGCTCGCGGGCGATGAGCGGCAGGAACAGGACCTCGCGCATCCCGAGCGCCTGGAGCCGCGCCAACTCGGCGTCGTCGACGGCGCGGCCCTCGAGCCAATCCTCGTCGACGACCGGCACATGCTCCTCGCGTTCACGCCGGATCACATCGACCACCGGCCACGGGGCGTCGAGATCGAGCGGGCCCCGCACCAGCGCGGCGAGCGCCGCATCGCGCTGGGCGTCCCCCGTGCGAGCGGCGAGGCGGCGTAGCTTCCCGGACGGCGTCAGCAGGTCGAGGAGCGCCCCATCAGCGAGCCAGGGTATCGGGAGCTGCACCACCGAACGCTCCGTCGGGTCGAGCTCCAACGTCTCCCCGAGCACCGCCACCGCACCGGCGAAGCGCTGTTCCGATTGCTCGAACGCCTTCCGAGCGCTGATGTCACGGAGCAGGACGGTGAAGACCATCGACCCATCGGGCATCGCCAGTTTCGAGATCGAGGCTTCGGCCGGGAACTCCATCCCGTCGCGACGGAGTCCGAAGATCTCGCGACGGTCTGCCATCTGACGCGCGGGCTCGGGGGCGCCGGCGAAGCCGCGGACCATCCCGGCGTGACCGCCGCGGAACCGCTCGGGGAGGAGCATCCCCAACGGCTGCCCCACCACCTCCGCCGCCGCGTAGCCGAAGATCCGCTCCGCGCCGTGGTTGAAGTGCAGGACCCGCTGCGTGACGTCGATCGTGATGATCGCATCCATTGCGATCTCGAGGATGCCCGCGAACTTCGCCTCGGAGGCCCGCAACGCCGCCGCGATGCTCGCTTCCGCGGCGAGGTCATCACGCATCCGGGCGTACGCGAACCACACCACGACGGCCGCGAAGAGCACGACGACCGCGAAGATCCCCAATGGCAGCGACGGCATGCCGGGAAGCTACGCCGCCGTCACAAGCCTGGGCAGACGGTCAGGCCTGCAGCAGCCCGAGCCGCAGGGCGAACTGCACGTATTCGTGCCGATGCGAGAGGCCGAGCTTGTCCTGGATCCGCTGCTTGTAGGTGTCGACCGTCTTCGGCGAGATGAAGAGCTGCGAGCCGATCTCGGGCGCGGAGTACCCGTGCGCCGTTAATCGGAGCACATCCCGCTCGCGCTCCGTGAGGCGCTCGTACCGGGTCCGCTCCTCCTGCATCGGATCCTTGCGCTGATAACCCTTGGCGAGGATGCGGGCCGCCTGCGCCCGGACGAAGATGTCGCCACGCGCGACCGCCCGGATCGCGTCGAGCAATTCCGCATCCGCCGCCGTCTTCGGCAAGAACCCCCCCGCCCCCGCCTCGAGCATCGGGACCAGATACTCCTCCTCCGGATGCATCGTCAGGATGAGCACCCGCGTCGGGATCCCCTTCTCGATGATGAGTTTGGTCGCCTGCCCCCCATCCACCTCGCCGATCGAGAGGTCCATCACCACCACGGTCGGCTTGAGACGTTCCGCCATCGCGACCGCCTCGGGGCCGGACGCGGCCTCGCCCACGACGAGCATGTCGCGGGCGTTGGCGATCACGGCTTTGAGCCCAGCCCGGACCACGGCGTGGTCGTCGGCCAGGAGGACACGGATGAGTTCGTCGCTGAGGGTCATCGGTCGGGGGCGCTGAGGGTGGATTCGGCTCTCGCGAAGAAGGTGGTCTCCCTACGGAGGGGGACCCAGCGGGGGGGCGCCTGAAATCCTTCAGGGAATCCCTGACGCGTCCAGCCCCCACGCCCCGACGGCCCGTACCCTTACGGGTGATGATGGTGGTGCTCCCCGTCGCGCGGATTCCCATCGCGATCGTACCGCATCACCATCCCACGCGACATCGAGGAGACCGGGAGCGCCGGCAGGAACCCAACGGCCGGACCACCCTGATTGTCCACGCCCATATCGAGCGACATCTTCCGCCACCCCGCCACCGTCATCACCTCGGTCGTGTCATCACGGAAGGCGTAGGCGGCCTTGAGGATCAGCGTCCGCTTCTCCGCGCGCGGCACCGCCTCGTTCGCCAGGATGTCCGAGATGACGTCGTGCATCGAATGCAGGTTGTCGAAGATGATGGCGATCTCCGGCCAGCGCGTCGCGAACGTCGGCGCGATCGCCGCCGTCATCGGCATCATCGGCGGATAGCCGTCGGGCGCGCCAGGAATCATCTGGCGGAAGCGCGCGACGGTGGCCATCACCCCAGCCTGCCGTTCCGCCGAGGTGCGCCCGACGACGAGCGGCTCGTAGAGCCCCACCTGCAGCCAGTGATACGCCCAGATGAGCCCGTTGAACTTCGGGTACGCCTGCCGGAACGCGAGGGAGTACGGCTGCTCCTGCATCAGCGACATGTTCTTCGGCACCACGCTGAACGCCAGATCGGGACGGGACCGGTAGTAGGCGAGGAGGCGACCCATCTCGGCGTCCTTCGCCCTGTCATCGAGGCGTTCGTCGGCGAGGATGTCGTAGGCCTGCCGATGCAGAAGGTGTGCCCACTCGAACATCATCTTCGCCTCAGGGGCGAGGCGGGCGTACCTCGGCTCGATGGCGTCCTCGACGAGCGGAAGCCGCGGTGGCGCGTCGAGCACCTGCGTGGTCAGTCGGTCATAGACCGCACCCTCGAGACGCTGCTGTGCCTCGCTCGGCCGCGACCAGAGCAGCTCGTACAGGATCGCGTGACCGTAGTCGAAGGCATTGAAGAGCCGATCGGCGGCTGGATAGCGACGACGGAAGGTGAAGTTGTGCGGCGCCTGGAGGTAGAACTGCTCGTACGTCGTGATCCACGGCGACGCCGCGGCGCGGGCGGAGGCGTCGGTGCCGTCCCTGGCCGTCGCCGCCGCGGCATCGGTGCCGGTGGCGCGCGACGTTCCCGCAGTGCCCGCGCGGTCATCCCCCCGTGCCTCGGGCGCGGCGCCTGACGCCGGGGCACGCCATCCACGCGCGAAGGCATAGGCGCCACCGAACGTGAGCCCCCAGCTCGGACTCCCTGACGCGAGCCGCCGACGCAGCCCGGCATCGACCGCGAGCCGCGGGGAGAGTTGGTGCCGCACCCCCACGCCAGCCTCCCACTCCGTCGGCGCGCCGGATGCCATCGGCGTCCGCGCCACCACCTCGGCGCCGGCGAGCAACGACCGGAAGAAGAAGGTGTGATCGATCGCGAGTCCAGCCTCCCACCGCGAGGCATCATCCGCACCGGGATCCGTCGC
>DAISWY010000164.1:0-3815 GCA_036826135.1 Gemmatimonadaceae bacterium
GGGTGGCGCCCGCGCCCCCCGGCGGGTGGGTCAGTTGCGGATCGCGGCGAGTCGCGCCATCGCCGCCTCGGCCCGCGCGCCAACGGCCGTCGGTTCGGCCTCGAAGGCCCAGGTGACGCAGGCGTCCGCCGCCAACAGGTCGAGCGCGACCTCACGCGCCGACCCGCGCGCCCGCTCCGCGAGCACCTCGTCGAGCAGCGATCCCGCCGCGTCGAGGAGCGCATCGGCGACGGACCGCTCCGTCTCCGGGAGCGCCCGGAGCACCTCGGTCACCCGCGCGACCAGACGCGGCGGGGCCTCGGCACCCACCGTGGCGATCCACGTCACCGCGCGTTCCATCTCAGGCGGCTCCCGCCGCGGCGCGGACGACCTCGGCCACGATCGCGGGCATCCCCGCGACCTCAGCGGCGGCGACCCCGGCCTGCGCCATATGCTCCTTCCCGCCACCGCGGACGCCGGTGCGCGCCGCGACCTGCTTGACGAGCCCGACGGCGGTGATGCCGCGCGACCGGAGGTCGTCGGTGACCACCACGACGAGCGCGCCCTTCCCATCCGCGAAGGCAGCGCAGATCGCCCCGACTCCACTCCCGAGCTGCTCACGCAACACGTCACCGAGCGCCTGCAGGGCTTTCATATCGTCCGCCTCAACCACCTTGCAAAGGAGCGAGCCGCCACCCGCGAGGGGCTCCGCGCCCGCGAGGAGGTCGGCGGCCTGGCCGCCCCCACCACGGAGCGCCTCCTCGAGCTTCTTCTCCAAAGTGCGCTTCTCCTGCAGGAGCGCGTCCAGCTTCCGGCCGAGCAGCTCCGCGGTGGGCGTGTTCACCTTGAGGCGCGCCGCCACCTCGTGGAGCGCCTGATCGCGCTGGGTGAGGAGCTCGTAGGCCCCCCGCCCCGTGACCGCCTCGATCCGGCGGACGCCGGCGGCGACGCCCCCTTCGGAGACGATACGGAAGGCTCCGATCTGGCCCGTATTCCGCACGTGCGTCCCGCCACAGAGCTCGGTCGAACGCCCAGGGATGTCCACGACGCGGACGACGTCGCCGTACTTCTCGCCGAAGAGGGCCATCGCCCCACCGGCCACCGCGTCCGCATAGGCCATCTCGGCGATCCGCACCTCGGCGTTGGCCCAGATGCCCTCGTTCACCATCTGCTCCACCGCCGCCGACTGTGCCGCGGTGAGCGGACCGTGATGCGTGAAGTCAAAACGCAGGCGCTCGGGAGAGACGAGGGAGCCCGCCTGATGGACGTGTGCGCCGAGGACGTGACGGAGCGCGGCGTGCAGGAGGTGGGTCGCGGTGTGGTTGCGCTCGGTGTCGCGACGGCGGCCGGCCGGAACACGGGCGCGCACCGTCTCGAAGCGCGGCTTCGCCGACGGCGTGCCGATCGCCGCCACGCGGCCGTCGAACTTGCGGACCTCGGCCACCGGGAGGGTCCAATCGCTCCCGACGATCTCACCGCCGTCGGAGACCTGGCCGCCGGATTCCGCGTAGAACGGCGATTCGCGGAGCATCACGGCGACCTGGCCGCCGTCGAGGGTGCGGACCGCGGTGACGAGGGTCTCGACCTCCGTGTGGTCGTAGCCGACGAACCGCCCGGTCGGAGACTCGGGGCCATGCTCCCACTGCTCGAGATCGTTGAGCTCATCGGTCACCACCGAGATGCGGCGCGACTTGCGGTCGGCCTGCGACATCCGGCGCTGCGTCTCGAGTGCCTGCTCGAAGCCGGCGATATCGACCAAGTACCCACGCTCGCGCGCCATCAGCTCCGTGAGGTCGATCGGGAAGCCGAAGGTGTCGTAGAGCCGGAAGACGTCCTCCCCGCTGATGGTGCCGCGCACGGCGCTTGAGCCCTGCGTACTCGCCTCGGGGGCGAGCTCCTCGAAGCGGGAGAGCCCGCCCTCGACGGTCGCGAGGAAACGCTCCTCCTCCGCTCGGGTGGTCTCGAGGATGTGATGCTGGCGGACGTGCAGCTCCGGGAACTGCTGCCGCATCTCGCGAAGCACGACCTCGACCACGTGGACGAGCGTCGGTTCGCGGCGGCCCAGGAGCCAGGCGTGGCGGACGGCGCGCCGGAGGATGCGGCGGAGCACATAGCCGCGCCCCTCGTTGCTCGGGAAGACGCCGTCGGCGAGGAGGAAGGCGACCGCTCGGGCGTGATCCGCGAGAACGCGGAAGGAGGCCGACTGCGGGTCGTCGTAGTCGTACGCGCGCCCCACCGCCTGCGAGACCGCCGCCAGGAGCGGCGCGAAGAGATCGGTGTGGTAGTTGTTCGAGACGCCTTGCATGACCGCCGCGATACGCTCGAGCCCCGCGCCGGTGTCGACCGATGGCTTCGGCAGCGGGAGGAGGGTCCCGTCCGGCTGCCGGTCGTACTGCATGAAGACGAGGTTCCAGATCTCGAGGAACCGTCCCGCCTCCGCCCCCTCGACGAAGGCGTCGAGCGAGAAGTCGGTCCGGGTGAGGTCGGTCCACTCCCCCGTCGCGCCGTCCGGGAAGCGGAAGTCCTTCGTCAGGTGGGCGAGGTCGACGTAGAGCTCGGTGCACGGGCCGCAGGGGCCGGTGTCGGCCATCTGCCAGAAGTTGTCCTTCTCGCCTAGGCCGTAGACGCGCTTCGGGGCGACGCCCGCCACTTCGGTCCAGAGCGCTCGCGCCTCGTCGTCGTCCTTGTACACGGAGACGCGGATGTGCTCGGGTGGAATCCCGAGGTCGCGGGTGACGAAATCCCAGGCGAAGCGGATCGCATCCCGCTTGAAGTAGTCGCCGAAGGAGAAGTTGCCGAGCATCTCGAAGAAGGTGTGGTGGCGGGCCGTGTGCCCCACCTGCTCGAGATCGTTGTGCTTGCCGCCGGCACGCACGCACTTCTGGCTCGTCGTGGCGCGGCGATTCCCGTCCGGGGGTGCCTCCTGCCCGAGAAAGACCTTCTTGAACTGCACCATCCCCGCGTTGGTGAAGAGGAGGGTCGGGTCGTCGGCGGGGACGAGCGTGGACGACTCACGGACCGCGTGCTGCTGGCGGGCGAAGTGGTCGAGAAAACGGCGTCGGATCTCGGCGGCGTGCATGGCGCAAATCTAACAGGGCCGGGCGGATGTGGCCCGTCTCAACTCGGGCGTAACGTCGCCCCCGCGCGCTCAAGCCGTCCGAGTGCCGCCGCATCGAAACGCCCGGTCAGATCGATCCACTCCCCTGTGGCATCGGGAGCCGCCACCACCTGCTCCCCGCATCGATGCGCCTCGGCGAGGACCCGGCCGTCGGTCGACGCGATGCGGAGCGTAACCAACGGCCGCCGACGCGCCAGCGCCTCCCGGAGCAGCGTGCGGAGCGGCTCGAGCCCCGCGGCGCTCGCCGCCGACGTGAAGATCGAACCCGGGGCCAGGTTCTCGATGCGTGCGCGGAGCGCCTCCGCGACATCGGCGTCGAGCCGATCCGCCTTGTTGAACACGTACACCATCGGGAGGTGCTGGACGCCGAGGTCGGCGAGCACCTGATCGACCACGAGCCGCTGCTCCTCCCACGAGGGGTGGCTGCAGTCGATCACGTGCAACAGGAGATCCGCCTCCGCCACTTCCTCGAGTGTGGCGCGGAAGCTCGCCACGAGATGGTGCGGGAGTTTGCGGATGAAGCCGACGGTATCGGTGAGGAGCACCGCCTGGTGCTCCCCGAGGTCCACCTCGCGCGTGAGGGGATCGAGCGTCGCGAAGAGCCGGTCCTCGACGAAGACCTCGCGGCTCCCCGAGATCCCGCGCAGGATCGAGCTCTTCCCTGCGTTGGTGTAGCCGACGAGGGCGGCGCGGAACTGCCCCGTGCGCCCCGCCCGCT
>DAISWY010000165.1:0-3774 GCA_036826135.1 Gemmatimonadaceae bacterium
GTCTTCGATCCTCGGATCGAGGACACGGTGCAGACATTCCGGTTGGTGGGGATGGACCAGTTCAATGCGATGCTCGAGGACCGCAGCACCGGCAGCTGGTGGCGTCAGGCGAACGGCGAGGCCCTCGTCGGGCCACGGCGCGGGACGGTGCTGACGGAGTGGCCGAGCCAGCAGGTCACGCTCGCGCGGTGGCTCACGCTCCACCCCACCAGCCGCGTGATGCGTGGCGACCCGCGATTCACCGCCGAGTATGCGCAGGACTACGCGTACGAGCGGGGGACGAGCCGGAGTCGTCTCACCGGGACGGACCCACGATCCTGGCAGGAGAAGTCGTGGGTGGTGGGGATCGTCCGCGACAGCACAGCCCGTGCGTACGATTGGAATGCCCTGCTCCGGGAGGGGGTCATCAATGACACCCTCGGTGGCGAGCCCCTCGTGCTCGTCGTCGCGACTGACAGCGCGAGTTTCTTCGCGTTCCGTCGGCCCGATGCCAGCGCGGTGTTCCGCCGGGACGGGGACTCGCTGCGTACCGCGGACGCGGCCTACGCCTTCTCCGGTTCGGGACCAGGCGGGGCGCTGACGCCGCTCGTGGCCTCGCAGGAATTCTGGCACAGCTGGCGGACCTTCCACCCCGGGACCACCCGGTATCCGGTAGATTCCGTTCCATGACCCAGATCTTCCCTGACGACGTCGGCGCCGGCTTCTCGACCCGCGCCATCCACGCGGGGCAGCGCCCCGACCCGACGAACGGCGCCATCATGCCGCCGATCTACCAGACCTCGACCTACGCCCAGGAGGCGCTCGGGGTCCACACGGGGTATGAGTACGCCCGCGGGAAGAACCCCACCCGCGAGTGTCTCGAGCGCAACGTCGCGGCACTTGAGGGGGCCCGGCACGGGTTCGCCTTCGCGTCGGGGATGGGGTGCTTCGACTCGTTGATGAAGCTCTTCCGCGCCGGCGACCACCTCGTGGTGGGGGCCAATGTCTACGGCGGCGTCTATCGGCTGCTCGACAAGATCCTCCAGCACCACGGGCTCGAGATCTCCTGGGTGGATACGCGGGACCTCCAGCGCATCGAGGACGCCATGCGGCCGAACACCCGCGGCGTGGTCCTCGAGACCCCGACGAATCCGCTGATGCACCTCACGGACCTCGCGGCGGCCACGGCCATCGCGCGGCGTGGGGGCGCCATCAGCATCGTCGACAACACCTTCGCCTCACCGTACTTCCAGAACCCGCTCGCCCTCGGTGCCGACATCGTCTGGCACTCGAGCACCAAGTACCTCAACGGGCACTCGGACCTCCTCGGCGGCGTCGCGGTCACCAATGACGATGATCTCGCCGCCCGCATCCAGTTCGCGCTCAACTCCGGCGGCGCGATTCCAGGGCCGATGGACGCCTGGCTCACGCTGCGCGGCACGAAGACGCTCGCGGTCCGCATGCGGCAGCATGACGCGAACGGTCGCCAGGTGGCCACCTGGTTCGCGGAGCGGCTCGGAGCCGAGCGGGTCTTCTATCCGGGTCTGCCGTCGCACCCGCAGTACGAACTCGCCGCGCGGCAGATGCGCGGGTTCGGCGGGATGCTGTCCGTGGAGACGGGGTCGCGTGAGCACGCCGACCGCGTCGTGCGCCGGATGCAGCTCTTCACGCTGGCGGAGTCGCTGGGCGGGGTGGAGTCCCTCGTCTGCCAGCCGGCGGGAATGACGCACGCCTCGGTGGAACCGGCGCGACGCGCTGAGATCGGCATCACCGACGGCCTGCTCCGCTTCTCGATCGGGATTGAGGACGTGGAGGACATCCTCGCGGACCTCGAACACGCGTTCGCGGGACTCTGACCCTCGGTGAAGATTCTCATCGTCGGCGGCGGCGGCCGCGAGCACGCCCTGGCGTGGAAACTCCGGCACGATGACCCCTCCTGCGAGGTGATCGTCGCTCCGGGGAACGCCGGGATCGCCACCATCGCCCGCTGCGTCCCCGTCGCCGTGACCGACCTCGACGGACTCCTCGCGCTCGCGCAGGCGGAAGGGGTCGCCTTCACCGTTGTCGGACCCGAGGCCCCGCTCGAGGCCGGCCTCGTGGACCGCTTCCGCGCGGAGGGCCTCGCGATCTTCGGCCCCACCGCCGCGGCCGCGCGCATCGAGACGTCGAAGCGCTTCGCGAAGGAGTTGATGCTCGCCGCAGGGGTCCCGACGGCCCAGGCGCGCACCTTCACCGACGCCGCAGCGGCTCGAGCCGAGGCGCGTCGCCTCGGTGCTCCCGTCGTGATCAAGGCGTCGGGCATCGCTGCGGGGAAGGGCGTGGTGGTCGCCGCGACACTCGCGGAGGCCGAGGCGGCGATCGACGAGATGCTCGTCGGCGGTGTCTTCGGCACGGCCGGGGCGGAGGTGCTGGTCGAGGAATGCATGACGGGCGAGGAGCTCTCGCTCTTCGCGCTGACCGACGGCTCGCACGTGCTCCCCTTCCTCGCGGCGCAGGACCACAAGCGGATCGGCGAGGGGGACACCGGCCCGAACACGGGCGGGATGGGCGCCTACGCCCCGGTCGCGATCGCCCCGCCGTCGCTCATCGACGAGGCGGTGTCGCGGGTGTTCCTCCCCACGCTCGCGGCAATGCGACGCGAGGGCTGCCCCTTCACCGGCCTCCTCTACGCGGGCCTGATGCTCACACCCGAGGGGCCGAAGGTGGTGGAGTTCAACTGCCGCTTCGGTGACCCCGAGACGCAGGCACTGCTCCCGCTGATGGCCTCGAGCCTACTGACGCCGATGCGCGCGATCGCGCGCGGGGAATCGATTGCCGGAATGCTGCCGCTCCGCTGGCACGACGGGGCGAGCGTCACCACGGTGGTGGCTGCCGAGGGGTATCCCGGCCGCGTGCGGTCAGGGGACCAAATCACCTTGCCGGCGGACGGCGAGGATGTGACGGTGTTCCACGCCGGGACGCGCACGGACGCGGGCACGCTGGTGACGGCGGGCGGACGCGTGGTGGCCGTGACGGCCCTCGCCCCGACGATCGCCGAGGCGCAGCGTCGCAGCGCGGCGGCGGCCGCGCAGGTGACGTTCCGCGGCGCGCAGTTCCGCCGCGACATCGGCTGGCGCGAGCTCGCGCGCGGGCGCTGAGCGCCGCGGCGCCCCGTGCCGGAGCTCCCCGAGACCGAGACCATCGCCCGCGACCTCGACGCCGCGGTGCGCGGTGCCGAGCTCCGATCGGTGGCGGTGCACCGCGCCGACGTCCTGCGTGGCATCACGGCCCCGGCGCTGACCACGACGCTGACGGGCGCGCGCGTCGCGCGCGTGCACCGGCGCGCCAAGAGCATCGTGATCGACCTCTCCGCGGCGGGGCGCCTCGTGGTCACACCACGCTTCACCGGGGCGCTCCTCCTCGACGGCACCCCCGACGCGCGATACACCTGCCTGACCTTTCCGCTTGGTGACGGTCGCACGCTGAGGTACCACGACGTCCGTCGGCTTGGCACCGTGGCGTGGCATGACGCGGCCGGCTTCACCGCCTGGGACGCCGCGCTCGGCCCGGAGCCGTTGGATCCCGCGCTCACCGAGGCCGCATTCGCCTCGGTCCTGCGCGGGTCACGCCGCGCGGTGAAGACGCTGCTGATGGACCAGCGCCGACTCGCGGGAGTGGGCAACATCTACGCGAACGAGGCGCTCTGGCGCGCCGGGGTTCGGCCCACCCGCCGAGGCATCGCCGTGACGCGGGCGCAGGCGTCCGCGATTCTCGCGGCGCTGCGGGCCGTCCTTTCGGAATCCATCGCGCTACGGG
>DAISWY010000166.1:0-3497 GCA_036826135.1 Gemmatimonadaceae bacterium
GCGGGCACCAGCGTGGACGCGAAGAGACCGTAGCCCAGGATCCCCAGGAAGGCGACGAGGAGCCCCGCCTGCTGCGCGAGGAGGGCCGCCAGGACCGCGATCACGACGGTCCAGATGCGTCCAATCGTGAGCTGACGAATGGGCTCGCGCCCGAGCGCGCGCGGGAGATCATGCGTGAGCGCCGCCGCCCCGATGCTCAGGAATGAATTCACCGTGCTCATGATCGCCGCCGCGACTCCGGCGAAGACGAGCGCCGAGAGCACGACGGGCACGAAACGGAGGAGGAACTGCGGGGTGGCGTCGTCCGGTGAGGCGAGGGGTGCCATCTCCCCGCGCACCACGAGCGCCTTCACGGCGACGCCGACACCGACGAAAAGCAACTGTGCGAGCAGCATCGCGATTGTCATGAGGACCGGATACCACTTCAGGCGCGCGAGGTCGCGGAGCATGTAGTACTTGTGCGCGATCTGCGGCTGCCCGAGCGAGCCGACAGCGAAGACGAAGAAGAACGAGAGTGCGGTCATCGCCCCGCGCGTCCCCCACGGTCCGAGGAGCGCGGGGTTGGCGGCCTCGATCGTGCGCGTGATCGCCGGGAGCCCACCACCTGCATCGAGCGCGACGAGAAAGACGGCGGTCGAGGCGACCGCCATCACCACTCCCTGAAAGACATCAGTGTAGATCCCGGCGAGGATCCCGCCGCTCACCGAGTAGGTGAGGGTGACTGCGGTCCCGATCCAGATCCCGGACCCGAGCCCGGTGGCGAAGAGGGCGTCGATCACCACGCCGAGCGCCAGCGCGTTGGTCGCGACGTAGCCGATGACCCCGGCGAGGATGGCGACGGCGCTGAGTCCCTGCGCCGCCGGCGAGCGGTAGCGCGCGGCGAGCGCATCGGGAACGGTGAGCAGCCCCCGCGCCCGCCCGAGCCGATGCATCCGCGTGCCGAGCACCCAGGCGCCGAGGGTGTTCGTCACGCCCGCGGGCAGAATGATGAACACGGCGGTCATCCCGATGCCGTACACGAGCCCGGGGCCGCCGATGAAGGCGAAGCCGCTCAGCGTGGAGGCCATCGCGGCGATTGCGAAGGGGACGAGCCCGACCCCGCGTCCCGCCACGAAGAAATCGTCGGCGGTCTTCGTGCGCCGCGTGGCCCACACCGCGATCGCCGCACAGATCGCGAAGTAGGCGATCCCCACCAGCTCACGCATCGTTGCGCGGCTCCTCGGCGGGCATCACCTCGGTATCGAAGGCGCGCGCATAGGCGATCGGGAGGACCACCATCGGCATCGCGCCCACGAGGAGCAGAAGGATCGCCGTCGCCCGCGGCAGCCCGAGGAGGAGCGGGCCGCCCGCGACCGGCGGCGGCAGGAGGAGGACCGCGATGAATCCGGCCGCCATCCCACCGAAGACCCATCGCACCGTGCGGGTGAGCGTCGGCAGCGCCCGACCACGCCGAACGCTCGCGAGCTGTGCGAGGCCGGCGAGGACGGCGGTACTGCCGAGCGCCATCAGCATCGGGACCGCGGGCGAGGCGACGCCGAGGAGGACCCCGACGTACGCCGCGACGATCCCGACGAGCCCGACGACG
This sequence comes from Gemmatimonadaceae bacterium, assembly GCA_036826135.1. Lineage (GTDB taxonomy): Bacteria > Gemmatimonadota > Gemmatimonadetes > Gemmatimonadales > Gemmatimonadaceae > Pseudogemmatithrix. The sequence goes on from DAISWY010000166.1 coordinate 1,586, forward strand.
AGCGCGATCACATCGTCGGCCGGCTCGGTGCGATGAGCCCGTTGAACACCAGCTTGAAGGTGCCGTGCGGCTGCGCCCGGAAGAGCGCCTCCGGCCCGATCAGACGCACGAGCCCCTTGCCGACGCGCGCGTCTGCGGCGGCGACACCGCCCTCGAGGTAGTTCTGGCCCCAGGCCCAGCCACTGCGGAGCGGCGAGGCACCATCGAACCAGAGGAGCGGGGTCACACCACGCGCGGCCGCATCCGGCGCGAGCCGGAAGACGGGGCTGTTGTCGAACATCACGATCGCCCGGCGGCCCATCCCGACGGCGCCGGCGGCGGTGCTGTCGACGGCGACCTCGAGGAGGGAGCCCGGCACATAGAACTTGCTGCTCCCGAGTTCGCGCTCACCGCCCTCGGGCGTGCGCTCCACCAGGTGGTTCGTGAGCGGCAGGCCGAAATGATCGGCAATGTTCGTCGAGCTCCCGATGGTGATGACGGTTCCTCCGCGCTCCACGAACCGCTTCAGCTCGGGGATGGTACGGTCCTCGGAGATGCTGCCGAGCATCCGGCGCATCTCGGGCGGGAGCCCCTCAGCAGTGGCGCCCGAGGCACCGAGGCCGCGCGGTGCGGGTCCGCCCGCGCGCTTCGCCGGGATGGCCCCGTCGACGAAGACGAGTGCGTCGAACCGCGCCTCGAGGTTCCCCGCGTCGAGGTCCTGCGGGTAGACGACCTCGAAGGGGAACTCGTACTGCTCGAGGAGCCAGCGGGTCCAGCCCGAGGGCATCGAGCCGCCGTAACGATCCCAGAGGCCGATGCGCATCGCCTTGACCGGCGTGGCACCACTCATGCTGCCGGCCCCGAAGGAGAGCCCGAGCTCGCGCGCGGCGCGCTCGACGATGGGGCGACTCGTCCCGGAGTTGGCGATGAGCCAGGTGCCATCGGCGCGGCGGGCGACGGAGGCACCAGCCTTGAGGAGCCGGTTCACCACGACGAAGGCGTCGTTGTAGGCAGGCGAGAGGGTCCAGGTGCCCCCACTCGCGACACGGCCGGCAGCCGGCGTCACGCGCTGCAGCGGTCCGATCCGCTCGAGCGCACCCGACACATCCTCAAAGACACGGTCGAAGCGCACGCCCATCTGCAGGGCGAGGGTCCACCCGGCATTGTCGTACGGCGGGGTGGGCGCGCCGCCCGGCACGCGGAAATCGTTCGGGTGATCCTGCGGCTCGAACATATCGAGCACGTGCGCCCCGAAGGCCTGTGCGGTCTTCACCACGTACGAGCCGGTCGGATAGGTCGTGCCGCCGACGGTGATCGGTGCCGTCGCGCGGTGAACATCGATGCCGTTCTTCTGCAGTGCGACGATGAACTTCACCGCCGTCGGGAAATCAGCCTGATCGGCGGCGAGGACGTAGGCCCGCGGGTCCCGCTTGGCGGGGTCGTTCAGGGCCGCCATCAGCGACTGCGCCGCGGCGCCGGAGCGGGACTGCCCGGCCCCGCCACCACCGGCGAGGAAGTCCATCGGGTCCTCGCCCCCTGCCGTCTGGCCGGCGCGCTGACGGTTCTCGCGCGCGATCTGCGCCTGCAATGCCTCGATCCGCCGCGGCCAGACGGTCCAGCTGTCGCGCTGGCCCTGCAGGATCCGGTCGTTCCCCATCTTCCAGATGTTGAACAGGAAGTGCTCCCGGTTACGGGAGACGACGTCGAGGACCGCACGGTTCGCGGTCACCGAGTAATCAATCGACTGGCGGAACTTCCAGACGCCCGGCCGCACGGGGAGCGGGAGATCGGCGCTCGGGAGCTGGCGGTTCGCGATGAACGGGATCTCGATCGGGGTCGGGTTGCCGATGGTCTCGGTCAGGAGCCCGATCATGTTGTGGAAGTAGACCGTGGTGCGGAGCCCGCCGTTCCACCAAGTGGAGTAGCCGGCGCC
>DAISWY010000167.1:0-3400 GCA_036826135.1 Gemmatimonadaceae bacterium
GGCGTCCCCGTGCTCCGCGAGGTCTCGTTCACCGCGCCGGCCGGCACGACGACGGCGCTCGTCGGATCGAGCGGATCGGGGAAGTCGACGTTGATCTCGCTGATCCTCGCCTTCAACCGGCCGGGGGCGGGGCGCGTGACGATCGGCGGCCAGGACCTCGCCACGCTGAAGCTGCGCGACTATCGCGCCACGTTGGGGGTCGTCCTCCAGGACAACTTCCTCTTCGACGGCACCGTCGCCGACAACATCGCCTTCTCCAAGCCGGGCGCGACGATGGCGGAGGTGCGCGAGGCGGCGCGAATCGCGCGCTGCGACGAGTTCGTCGCGGGCTTCCCGGACGGGTACGACACCGTGGTGGGGGAGCGCGGCGTGCGACTCTCCGGCGGTCAGCGCCAGCGCGTGGCGATTGCGCGGGCCATCCTCGCCGACCCGCACATCCTGATCCTCGACGAGGCGACGTCGAGCCTCGACAGCGAGAGCGAGCGTCAGATCCGCGAGGCGCTCCAGACCCTCCGGCAGGGGCGGACGACCTTCGTGATCGCCCATCGCCTCTCGACCATCCGCAGCGCCGACCAGATCCTCGTGCTCGAGGAGGGGCAGATCGTGGAGCGCGGGACCCACGCGCAGCTGATGGCGCTGAATGGCCGCTACCGCGTGCTCCACGACACGCAGCACGCTGTCGAGACCGACCTCTTCCTGAATCCGGGCGAGGAGGGGGAGACGGCGCCCGGCGAGGGGTCCCCCGCGCGCTGAGGTGCCGCGCCCGGCCCATCGGCCGGCGCGGCCCCCCCTGTCTCACCTCAGCGACGCTTCCCGCTGAGCCGCGAGCCGTCGCCCGGCATTGCCCACTCGCCGGTGACGGTGTCCCCGTCAAACTCAAGGGTCATCGTCGCCGTGTCGCCGGTGGGGATCGCGAGGGTGGCGACCATCTTGTTCCCCGTCAGGACGGCCTTGGAGACCGGGAAGGGAGGGAAGGCCGCGCTCGTCACGGTGCCCGTCCACGAGCCGTCCTCGAGTCGGACGAGCTCGACCTGCACATCCATCGGGCTCCCCTGCGCCGAGAGGGTGATGAGCCACTTCCCGGCAGGCTGGACCGCAGCCGGGGCCGCCGTGGCCGCCGACGTCGTCGCGGCGATGGTGGCACCCGCCGCAGGAGCGGGCCGCAGCTCGGGGGTGCCAGTGATGGTCGTGGAGGTGGACCGCGAGGTCTGGCACGCGGTCAGGAGGAGGGCGATGGGGAGGAGGGAGCGCATAAGCGGAGGGATAAACCAGGTGGGAGTGAAGCGGGGTCAGCTGCCGGGGTACAGCGTCTCGGTCCGAGGAATCTGACGACCAACGTTCCTCGTGGAACCTGCCACGCCGCACCCACCAGCGGCAACTGACCCTCCACCGCCTGGCGCCCTGCCCCTTCGCTCTGACCCCTGACCCGCTCCCACTACATTCCTCGGATGCCCGTCCCCCCACGGCCGGCCGCCTTGGCCCCGATCGCCATCGCGACCTTCCTGACCCTGGTCCCGCTGACGCTGCTCGTCCCGGCGCTGACCGAGCTGGTCGTCGACCGCCACGGGGGGACCCGGTTCCACGCGCACCTCTTCGTCGCGCTCAACCAGCTGGCGGGGATCATCGCGGTCCCGGTCGCGATGCGCTGGCACCGACGGCTCGGCTCCACCCGCCGGTGGGTCATCGCCCTCCTCGCCCTCGACGCCGTCGCCTTCCTCGGGATGTGGCGTGCAGACTCCCTCGGGGCGCTCTTCGCCTGGCGCGCCCTCGACGGCATCGCGCACCTCCCCGCGCTCACCTTCTTGATGATCGCGGCGAACCGCGCCGGCGGTGCGCGTCGAGGGGCCTCGCTCGGCCTCGTCGCGACCGCCCTGATGTTCGGGGTCGGCGTGGGGCTCCCGACGGGCGGTATCCTCGCGGCCCGCGACCCCCTCCTCGTCTATCCGGTGGGCGTCGTGCTCCTCGGGGTGGCCGCCCTCGCGGCGATTGGGGTGCCCGCGGATCCGGCGTCGGCGGTCGACGCGTCGGCGGTCGACTCGCCCGCGCCGAGTCGCTACCGCTGGGACCGCTCCGATCTCGCGAGCTGGATGCCCCTCGCCTACGGCTTCGCCGACCGCTTCCTCATCGGCGTCTTCTCCTCGTCGTTCGCGATCTTCCTCGCCGAACAGCACGGCGTGGGGGTGCGCGAGCGCGGGATGCTGATGGGGCTCTTCCTGCTCCCCTTCGCGCTGCTCAACTGGCCGGCCGGCCGACTCGCCGACCGCTTCGGCTGGTTCCGCCTGATCATCGTCGGGAACGTCGGCTTCGGGCTGGTCTACGCGACGTATGGCCTCCTCCCGCTCCCCTGGCTCCCGGTGGCGATGGTGCTCTCCGGTACGCTGAGCGCGCTGATGTTCTCGCCGAGCCTCGTGCTCGTGAGTGAGTTCGCGCGGCGCGGCGTCGGCGACGGACTCTTCGGCGCGTTCCAGGTGGCAGGGTCATTCGGGTTCCTCGCGGGCCCGGTGGTCGGTGGGCTCCTCGTCGAGACGCTGCGTGACGCCGCCGGCACGCCGCGGTGGGCGATGATCTTCGCCTCGGTCGGGATCACCCTCGTGGCACTCGGACTCGTGAGCGCACGCATCCTCGGCCGGCTTGATGCGCGCTGGCGTGCGGAGGGGGCCCGATGAGCCCCGCCACGCCGGCGCACGGCGGCCCCGTCAACGTCCCCGCCATCGGCGCGCAGGTGCCTCGTCGCGGGAATGCGTTCACCACCGGGCTCGCCACCGCGCTTATGCGCCTCACCGGGTGGCGCTTCGCCGGGGAGTTCCCGGATGTCGCGAAGTGCGTGCTGATCGTCGCCCCGCATACGTCGAACTGGGATTTCCCGATCGGCATCATGGCGATGTACGCGCTCGGGATCCGCGGCACCTTCCTCGGCAAGCACACGCTCTTCCGTTTCCCGATGGGCGTGCTGATGCGCTTCCTTGGCGGCGTGCCGGTGGATCGCGCCGCGGCGGGCGACATCGTCGGCGAGACGGTGCGCCACGTGCAGGCGCATCCCGGGGCACTGATTGTGCTCTCCCCGGAGGGAACGCGGAGCCTCACCCCCCGGTGGAAATCGGGGTTCTATCGCATCGCCGAGCGGGCGGGGATCCCCATTTTGCCGATCGGCTTCGACTTCCCGCGGAAGACGATCGTCTTCCATCCGCTCTTCACGCCCACGGGCGACCTCGAGCGGGACGTCGCTTCACTGCGCACGCGATATCGGCCGGAGATGGCGAAGTATCCGGCCAATTACCACGCCGGCTGACCGACCGCAGCGCCCGCGGTCCTCGGGTACCCGCTCCGAGGCGCCCCGCCCTCTCGCGCCGGTTCCCGCCCGTCTGCATTCTTTTCGTATGTCCTCCCGCCGCGACTTCCT
>DAISWY010000168.1:0-3317 GCA_036826135.1 Gemmatimonadaceae bacterium
TCACGACGCACCCGGCCCGCACGGCGGCGGCGAGATCGATGTGATTCACCCCGACACCGAAGTTCGCGACCACGCGGCACCTCCCTGACGCCCCGTCGAACACCTCGGCCGAGAGCCGATCCGTGACGGTGGGTAGGAGCGCGTCGGCCGTCGCGATGGCGCGGCGAAGCGCCTCGGTCGTCAGGGGCGCATCATCGGGGTTAAGCTGAACGTCGAACCGCTCGGCCAGCGCCGCCTCGACCTCCGAGGGCAACCGGCGCGAGACGACAACACGGGGCCGTTCGCTCACGCCGACTCGGCGTACCAACGCTGCGCCGCCGCGACCCCGGAACCGAGCGTGACGTCCACGCCGGCCTCGCGAAGCGCGAGTTCCGTGCCACCGAGCGCGGCGAGGAGCATCAGCGGATTGAGATCCCCGAGATGCCCGATGCGGAAGACCTTCCCGTTCAGCCGGGCGAGCCCCGAGCCGAGCGCGAGGTCCCAACGCAGGGCCGCGACCTCGATCACCTGTCGTGCATCGACATCGTCCGGGACGAGGATCGCGGTGACGGTGTTCGACCGCCGCTCGGGATCGCGTGCGCAGAACTGGAGGCCCCACGCCGCCACCGCGCGCCGGACCCCCTCCCCGAGCCGCGCGTGTCGAGCGGCGATCGCGGGCATCCCGTCCTCAGCGATCATGTCGAGCGCCTCACGCAGGCCGTAGAGGTGCGCCAGCGCGGGCGTGTAGGGGAAGTAGCCCTGATCGTTGTGCAGCACCTGCGGCCGGAGGTCGAAGTAGGCGCGCGGGAAGCGTCCGTGCTCGACGGCCGCCATCGCCCTCGGAGAGACGCAGAGCATCCCGAGCCCCGCCGGCATCATGAACCCCTTCTGCGACCCGCAGATCGCCACATCGACGCCCCAGGCGTCGAACTGGAAGTCGAGGGAACCGATCGAGCTCACGCCGTCGACGAGCAGCAACGCCGGATGGCCGCAGCTGTCGATCGCCTCTCGGATCGCCGCGAGGTCGTTGGTCACGCCGGTCGCCGTCTCGTTGTGCACGACCAGCACCGCCTTGATCTCACGTGCGGTATCGGCCTGCAGGCGCTCGGCGACGAGCGCCGGATCGAGCGCCTCACCCCACGGCAGATCGAGGACATCCACGGAGAAACCGAGACGTTCCGCCGTGTCGATGAAGAGGTGGGAGAACTGCCCGAAGCGCGCCGTGAGGACACGGTCACCCGGGTTCAGCACGTTGGTCAGCGCCGCCTCCCACATCCCCGTCCCCGTGCTCGCGAAGATGAAGGGGCGCCCGGCCGTACTGCCGAAGACGGGGCGCAGGTCCTCGAGCAGCCCGCGCGTGAGCGCGGGGAAGGTGCTCGAGCGGTGATCCTCCTGCGCGCGATGCATGGCACGCAGGATCCGGTCGGGGACATTCGTCGGACCGGGTACGAAGAGATGGTGACGTCCGGGCATGCTGGAATGTACGTTCCCGCCCATGCCGTCGTCGAACACCGCCCCCAGCGCACCGCCCACGGCGGGGCAGCGACTGTTCGCGGCGTTCCGCCTCCGATGCCCCGAGTGCGGCGCCCGCGGTCTCTTCACCGGGTGGCTCCGGATGCGACCGCGCTGTCCCGGCTGTGCGCTCAAACTCGACCGCGGCACACCCGACCACTTCGTCGGCGCCTACCTCGTCAACTTGATCCTCGCCGAGCTGCTCTTTGCCGGCGGGCTTGGCCTCTGGCTGATCACCGTCTGGCCCGCGGTGCCGTGGGCACGGGTGCAGCTGGTGGCCGTGGTGGCGATGCTCGTGGCGCCGCTGGCCTGCTATCCGTTCACGCGAACCGTCTGGCTGGCCGCAGACCTCATCTTCGACCCCGTGCGTCCGACCGACCGGTGACGATGGCGTCGACCAGCGTCGGCTCCCTGACGGCACCGGTTCCAGACCGCCCCCCCTCCTCCGCTCCTCCGACCCGATGAACACCCTCCTCGCCTCTTCACGGCGCCTCTGCCTCGCCGCCATGCTCCTCCTGTTCGACGCGACGGTCGCCACCGCGCAGGGCTACCATATCCGGTCGGCGTCGACCCTCCTCCCCTGGTCGGAGCAGATCAGCATCCGCGAGTCGTGGCTCTCGACACGGCACGAGCGGCTCCTGCCGATGATGCGGAGTCACGGGGTGGCGATGTGGATCGTGGTGAACGAGGAGTTCCACGACAACCCGCTCGTCGAGCAGATCGCGCCCCCGCGGCCGTACACCGGGAACCGGGACCTCTTCGTCTTCGTCGACGCGGGCGAGGCGGGACTGAAGAAGTTCGCCGTCACCGGGTACACCGAGGAGAACCTCGCTCGATTCTTCGACGCGCCCACCACGGAGCCACTCCCCCCCGCCGCGACGCTGCGCCGGCTCTGGGAGCAGTACCAGCCACGCACGATCGCGCTCGGGATCGGCGGCGGCCGAGGCCAGACGCGGGCCCTCGGTTTTGACGCGCATCGGCTCATCGCCGATGCGATGGGGCCCGACGCCGTGGCGCGCTTCGTCAGCGACGCCGCGCTCGCCACCGAGTACCTCGACACCCGGCTTCCGGCCGAGCTCGAGCACTACCGCACCGCGGTCACCGTCACCGAGGAGATCGTCCGGCGCGCCCTCTCGTCCGAGGTGATCACCCCCGACCGCACGACGGTGGGCGACGTGCGGCGTGCGCTCTACGACATGCTCTGGGCGGCAGGCGTCCGCACCTGGTTCCAGCCCGACCTCCGGTTGCAACGCGGTGGCGGGGCGAACGCGTCGTCGCGCGGGTTCCTGGCCGTCGCGCCGGAATCACTCGTCATCCGGCCCGGTGATCTCGTCCACGTCGATTTCGGCCTGACGTACATGGGGTTCGACACCGACTGGCAGAAGATGGCGTACGTGCTGAAGCCGGGAGAGACGGATGCGCCGGCCGGGCTCAAGGCGGCGCTGGCGAACACCAACGCGCTCCAGGACGCGCTCATGCTCCGGGCGGCGCGCCCGGGCCGCACCGGTGGCGATGTCTTCAACCAGACGATGGCCGAGATGCGGACGAAGGGCATTGAGGCGATGGTCTATTCGCATCCCCTCGGGAATCAGGGCCACGGCCTCGGCGCGTCGATCGATTTCCGTGCCGCGCTGCGGAGTGACACGCTCGGGCTCGCGCAGCGACTCCGCGAGGGCTCCTACATGTCGATCGAACTGAACACCGCCACGCCGGTGCCGGAATGGGGCGGGCAGAAGGTGTTCGTGATGATGGAGGACTGCGCGTATCTGACGGCCGAGGGATACCGGTTCTTCCGGCCGCGGCAGGAGGCGTTCTACCTCATCCGC
>DAISWY010000169.1:0-3291 GCA_036826135.1 Gemmatimonadaceae bacterium
TCGGCGACGCATCTCGAGCTCGCGTTCTCCGGCGGGACGGGGCCCTCCCACGGGACCGCCCTCACCGTCATCGACGGGCTCGGCCTCCCGGGGGCGATTCGGCGGGATGGGCGTATCGTCCCGGTGCCGACGGCGTGGCGGACCCGGACGGTCGGGTTCTTCGACAAGGCGCGGCTCTGTGTCAGCATCCCGTGGGGTGACGTTTCGACCTCGTTCCACAGCACGGGGATCCCGAACATCGTCACCTACATGTCCAGCAGCGCTGGGGCGATCCGCTCCCTCCGATGGTCGCGGTGGCTCGCGCCGCTGCTTCGGACCGAGTTCGTACGCGGGTTCGCCCGCGCCCGGGTGCGGAAGGCACCGGCGGGCCCGAGTGCCGCTGCGCTCGCGCGGACGCGGAGCCAGGTCTGGGGCGAGGCGCGCGACGCGCAGGGTCGAACGGTCAGTGCCCGGCTGGAGGCACCCACGGGGTATGTGCTGACGGCCCAGGCTGCGGTGCGTGCCGCGGAGCGCGTGCTCGCCGGTGGCGTGCCAGTCGGCTTCCTCACCCCGTCGAAGGCGTTCGGCGCGGACTTCATTCTCTCGCTCCCGGATACCCGACGCGAGGATCTCGCGTGAGGGGTCAGCCGCTGCGGAAGTTGGGCCTCGCGGGTGTCGGCGCCATCCTCTTCCTCGTCGGCGTCCGCCGGGACGATGCGACGCTCCGCTGGGTGGGAATCGGGTGGTTCGCGGCGGCGTTTCTGACGCGATTCCGCGATCGGTCGTCGCGCCGCGTCGGGCGTCCGGGCGTCGCGGCATCGTCAACGACGACCGGGACCGAGGAGACCTCCGCCGATGGGTGAGTCGACCGCGTCTACTCAGGGGACGTTGCGCTATACCGTCCACAATCGGTTCCCGGGCGAGCAGCTCCTGCGCAGCCGCGGCAACCTGCTGCGCTCCGTCGAGCTCATGGCCGCCACGGATCGCGACCTCGCCGTGGCGAAGACCATCGTCGGCCGCACCGTGCTCGTGGCCTCACATCCCGACCTCGTGAAGGAGGTGCTCACCGGGCAGGCGCGCAGTCTCCGGAAGGGGTTGGGGCTCCAGCGCACACGATTCGTCCTCGGGAACGGGCTTCTCACGAGCGAGGGTGAGTTCCATCTTCGGCAGCGTCGGCTCGCCCAACCGGCGTTCCATCGCGAGCGCATCGCGCGGTACGCGGATGTGATGGTGGCGCGTACCCTCGCGATGGTGGCGGGGTGGTCCGATGGGCAGCGCCTCGACATCGCTCGGGCGATGCACCACCTCACCCTCGATATCGTCGGGCGAACCCTCTTCGACGTCGACCTGCAGGGGAAAGCCGCCGTGATGGGGAAGGCGCTCACCGAGGTGCTCGGCTCCTTCTCGATCTGGCTCATCCTGCTAGGTGACCGGATGTACGACTGGCCGCTCCCGAGCATGCGTCGCGCGCGTCGCGCGCTGCCGGTCCTCGATGCGGCGATCTACGAGATCATCGCCGAACATCGGCGTGACGGACGCGATCGCGGCGACCTGCTCTCGATGCTGATGAGCGCGCGCGACGAAGAGGGTGATGGCTCCGGGATGTCCGACCAGCAGCTCCGTGACGAAGTGATGACTCTGGTCCTCGCCGGCCACGAGACGACGGCCAATGCGCTGGCCTGGACCTGGTGGTTCCTCGCCCAGCATCCCGAGGTGGACGCCCGCCTCGCCGCCGAGGTTCGCGGCCTCTGTGGGGATCGTCCGCCGACGATGGCCGACCTGCCGCAGTTGCCGTACGCCCGGGCGGTCTTCAGTGAGGCGATGCGGCTTCGGCCGCCGGCCTACGCGACCTCGCGTGAGGTGGTGGCCCCGATTACCCTCGGCGGGCAGACGGTCCCCGTCGGCGCGCAGGTCATCGTCAGCCCATGGGTCACGCAGCGCGATCCCCGATGGTGGGATGATCCGCTGCGCTTCGATCCGGACCGCTGGCTCTCGCCGCGGAGCGAGCCGCGGCACAAGCAGGCCTACTTTCCGTTCGGCGGCGGGACGCGCCTCTGCATCGGCGAGCAGTTCGCCTGGACCGAGGGGATCCTCCTCATCGCCACGCTCGCGCGCGACTGGCGCTTCTCGCTCGGCGTCCCGGCCGATGCCATCCGGCCGGAGGCGGCGGTCACGCTCCGTCCTTCCCCGGGTGTTCCTGTCGTCTGTCACCGCCGTCCCTGACCGTCGAGGCCTGCATGACCATCCCCGTCTTCCGTGATCCCCGCGTCGCCTCGCTCGAAGCCGAGCTGGGTCGCGTGATGGCCGCCTTCGACGCCGTGCTCGACGCGTTGCCTGCGGCGATGATTGACGCGGCGCCTGAGGGGCAGTGGAGCCCCGTGCAAATCGTCTGGCACCTGTCGAAGGTCCAGCACTGGGCGGTCGGGAAGCTGACGGCCGGCGCTGCGGCGCTCTCGCCGATGTCGACTGTGCCGCCCGGTCCGGCGCCCGCGACGATCCTGACGCTCCTCGACGCGTTCCCCATCCGGGATCGAAGCCGCCGCGTGCAGGCGCCGGAGGCGGTGCGACCGCCCCGCGGGCTGGACTTGGCTGCCGAGCGCACGCGCTGGCGGGACGGACGTGCCACCCTGGTGCAGACGCTGCAGCGGATCGGTCCGAGCCTGACGAACGTGCGGGGCGATCACCCCGCGTTCGGGACCCTGACCGGCTGGCAGTGGGCTCTCTGGGTGGCACAGCACGAGGAGCGGCATCTGGAGCAGCTCCGCGAGGTCATTTCCACGACCCGCTAGTTTCAGAGGATGCCAGCGCGCCAGATCCCCGAGCTCCTCGCCCCCGCCGGTTCCCTCGAGGCAGTCCGTGCCGCCGTGGCCAATGGCGCCGACGCGGTCTACTGCGGGGCCTCGCGCTTCAACGCGCGCGACGACGGGGCGCAGCTCTCGCTCGACGACCTTGAACAGGCCTGCCTCCTCGCGCACGAGCGCGGCGCGCGCATCTACCTGACCCTCAACGTCCTGATCAAGCCCCAGGAGCTGGTCGACGCGCTGCTGTACCTCGGGGAGTGCATTGAGCGTGGCATCGACGCCGCGATCGTGCAGGACGTGGGCCTCATCCGGCTCATCGCGAAGGCGTATCCGGGCTTCGAGGTCCACGGCTCCACACAGATGACGGTGCACGACGTCGCAGGCGCCCGGGTGATGCAGCATCTCGGGATCGACCGCATCGTGCTCGCGCGCGAGAACTCGCTCGACGACATCCGAGAGATCCGCGCCGCGGTGCCGGGGCTCGGGCTCGAGACCTTCGTGCACGGCGCCC
>DAISWY010000170.1:0-3280 GCA_036826135.1 Gemmatimonadaceae bacterium
CCGGAGCGCTTCACGCCGCTCCCGTTCGATCATCCGCTGTACGTGATGTACAGCTCGGGGACGACCGGGCTTCCCAAGTGCATGGTGCACGGGGCCGGCGGGACGCTGCTCCAGCACCTCAAGGAGCATCAGCTCCACGTCGATCTGCATCCCGGGGACCGACTGTTCTACTTCACCACCTGTGGGTGGATGATGTGGAACTGGCTCGTGACGGCGCTGGCGAGTGGGGCGGCGATCGTGCTCTACGACGGGGCGCCCCTCCCCGAGGCGCGGCCGGGGATCCTGTGGGACCTCGCGGCGGAGGAGCGGGTGGCGGTCTTCGGCGCGAGCGCCAAATACCTCGCGATGGCGGAGAAGGTGGGGCTCGCCCCGGCGCGCACGCACGATCTCTCCGCGCTTCGCGCCATCTGCTCCACTGGCAGCCCGCTCGCGGAGCACAGCTACGACTTCGTGATGCGCGACGTGAAGCCGGGGGTCCAGCTCGCGAGCATCTCGGGTGGCACCGATCTCATCTCCTGCTTCGCCCTCGGCAACCCGATGCTCCCCGTCTGGCGCGGCGAGCTGCAGTGCCTCGGCCTCGGGATGGCGGTGGAGGTGTGGGACGCGGAGGGGCGGCCACTGCGCGGGGAGGCGGGGGAGCTCGTCTGCACGCGGCCCTTCCCGTCGATGCCCGTCGCGTTCTGGAACGACCCCGATGGCGCGAAGTATCGCGGGGCGTATTTCGATTTCTTCGACGGCGCGTGGCGCCACGGCGACTGGGCGGAGCTGACGGCGCACGGCGGGATGATCATCCACGGGCGCAGTGATGCGACGCTCAATCCCGGCGGCGTGCGCATCGGGACCGCCGAGATCTACCGGGTGGTCGACCAGCTGCCGGAGCTCATCGAGAGCGTCGTGGTCGGGCAGGAGGTGGGGGAGGGCGCCGACCGCGATGTGCGGATCGTCCTCTTCGTGCGGCTCCAGCCCGGCGCGACGCTCGATGCGGCGCTCGAGAGCCGGGTGCGTGCGGCGATCCGCGCGGCGGCGAGCCCGCACCACGTCCCGAAGGTCATCCGGGCGGTGCGAGACATCCCGCGGACGATCAGCGGGAAGATCTCTGAGATCGCCGTGCGTGAGACGATCCACGGCCGGCCCGTCCGGAACACCGACGCCCTCGCGAACCCGGGGTCCCTCGACGAGTACCGGGATATATTGGCAGGGTAGGCGCCGCCGGCGGGTTCGGCGGGCGCCGAGGTCCCCGGGGGGCGCTGTGGCGTCGCCCGTCCTTCACCCTCCAGCTCGTTCGTCGCCATGGCCACGTCCACCGCGCCCAACGTCGAGACCGCCCACGACACCTTCCCGATCAACGGGACCGACTACATCGAGTTCTGGGTCGGCAATGCCAAGCAGTCTCAGCTCTTCTACCGCGCGGCCTTCGGGTTCCGCCTGGTGGCGTACCGTGGCCCCGAGACGGGGACGCGCGACCGCGCGAGCTACGTGCTCGAGCAGGGGAAGATCCGGTTTGTCCTGACGACGCCGCTCGGTCCGGAAGGCGAGGTCGCAGCCCACGTCGCGCAGCACGGCGACGGTGTGCGCGATATGGCGTTCTGGGTCGACGATGCGCGGGACGCCTGGGCCAAGGCCGTCGAGCGGGGCGCCACCTCGGTGCAGGAGCCGACGGAGCTCCGCGACGAGCACGGCACCGTCGTGATCGCCGCCATCCGGACCTACGGCGACACCATCCATTCAATCGTTCAGCGCTCGGGGTACACGGGCGTCTTCCTCCCGGGCTTCCGCGCCGCGGAGAATCCGTACCAGCCAGAGCCCGTTGGGCTCAAATACGTCGACCACTGCGTCGGCAACGTCGAGCTCGGCCAGATGAATCACTGGGTCGAGTTCTACTCGCGCGTCCTCGGCTTCTACAACCTGCTCTCTTTCGACGACAAGACCATCTCCACCGAGTACTCGGCGCTGATGTCGAAGGTGATGAGCAACGGGAACGGGCGGATCAAGTTCCCGATCAACGAGCCGGCGCAGGGGAAGAAGAAGTCGCAGATCGAGGAGTACCTCGACTTCTATCGTGGGCCGGGGGTGCAGCACATCGCCGTCGCCACGGACGACATCATCACGACCGTCCGCGCGTTGAAGGCACGTGGCGTGGAGTTCCTCTCGATCCCGCGCACCTACTACGAGACGGTGCTCGACCGCGTCGGCACGATCGATGAGGACATCGCCCCGCTCGCCGAGCTCGGCATCCTCGTGGACCGCGACGACGAGGGCTATCTGCTCCAGATCTTCACCAAGCCGGTGCAGGATCGCCCGACGCTCTTCTTCGAGATCATCCAGCGGAAGGGCGCCAAGAGCTTCGGCGCCGGCAACTTCAAGGCGCTCTTCGAGAGCATCGAGCGGGAGCAGGCGCTGCGAGGGAACCTCTGATGCCGTACTACCACACGCTGGGGAAGATCCCGCGCAAGCGGCACATCGCCTTCCGGAAGCCGGATGGCTCGGTCTACCACGAGCAGCTCGTCGGCATCGAGGGATTCACCGGCCCTGCGGCGCTGCTGTATCACATTCATCCGCCCACGACCGTGACCTCGGTCCGGCGTCTCCGCGAGACGCCGTACCTGGCGAGCGATGACAAGACCCTCAAGCACCGGCACTTCAAGACGGCGGGCGTCGCCCGCGGCGGGAGCCCGACGCTCGACCGCGTCCCGATGCTCTTCAACGACGACATCGCGATGCTCTACGTGGCGCCGGACCGGGAGGACGAGCATTTCTACCGGAACGCGCAGGGGGACGAGGTCGTGTATGTCGCGGAGGGGGAGGGGCACCTCGAGACCCAGTACGGCGATCTCCCGTTCATCCCCGGCGATTATCTCGTCATCCATCGGCACATCCTGCACCGCTATCGCTTCACCAAGCCGGCGAAGCTCCTGGTGATGGAGAGTCGCGGCCACATCCGGCCGCCGAAGCGCTATCTCAATGCGGTGGGTCAGCTGGTCGAGGGGGCGCCGTACAGCGAGCGCGACATCCGCATCCCGCGTGAGCTCCGCACCTACGATGAGAAGGGCGCCTTCCCGATCGTGATCAAGCAGTACAACGGGCTCAACGAGATCGTCCTCGACCATCACCCGCTCGACGTGGTGGGGTGGGACGGCCAGTTCTATCCCTGGGCGTTCAACATCCACGACTTCGAGCCGATCGTCGGTCGCGTGCATCAGCCGCCGCCGGTCCACCAGACCTTCCAGGGGGACGGGTTCGTCATCTGCTCGTTCTGCCCGCGCCCGTACGATTTCCACCC
>DAISWY010000171.1:0-3186 GCA_036826135.1 Gemmatimonadaceae bacterium
GCCGCGCCCCGTCGAGAAGCGACGGGAGCATCCGGTACGCGTCGGGCCCGACGACCAACTGCACGCGGGTGTCGGTCTCAAGGAGCCGGGGACCGAGACGCTGCGCCATACATCCCGTCACGCCGAGCACGGCCCCCGCCTTGAGGTCGCGACGGAGCTCGCCGAGCCGGCCGATCACACGCTGCTCGGCGTTCTCGCGGATCGCACAGGTGTTGACCAGCACCACGTCGGCACCGACGGGGTCGTCGACGGCGGCGTACCCCTCGCGCGCGAGCGCGCCGTACATCAGCTCGGAGTCGCTGACGTTCATCTGGCAGCCGTAGGTCTCGATGTAGACGGTGCGGCGGGTCACGGGCGCGATGGGGCTGGGGTGAACGGCAGGAGGAGATGGAAGATACTGCCCCGCCCTTCCTCGCTCTCGACCCAGATGCGCCCGCCGTGCGACTCGACCGCGATCCGGCAGAAGGCGAGGCCGAGCCCGGAGCTCCGCACCTTGGGCGCGTGCGGACCGCGCACCTGCTCGAACTTCCGGAAGATCAGGTCCTGGAACGCCGGCGGGATCCCGGGGCCGTCGTCGGCGACGGTGAGATGGATCCCCTCCGCCTCTCGGCGCGCGCCGAGCGTGACGGTCACCGGCACGGCCGAATGGGTGAGGGCGTTCTGGATGAGGTTGGAGAGCACGCGCTTCAACAACGTCTTGTCGGCCTCGAAGACGGGCGCATCGTCCTCGACGGCGGTGTGCGCGGTGGCCTGCTCCTGGTGGAAGCGCACCGCCCAGTCGTGGATGAGCTCGGCCATCAGCGCCCCCGGCGCGATCGGCTCGGGTTGCAGCGCGAGGGTCTGCTCGGCGACCCGCGAGACGTCGAGGAGATCCTGGATGAGTCCGAGCAGGTCCTCCGCCTTCGCCTCGACGTCGGAGAGGGCACGCGCCGGACCCGACGGGACAGCACCGAAGTCCCCGTCACGGAGCATCTCGAGTGTGGCGAGCACCGCGGTGAGCGGGGTCTTGAGGTCGTGGACGATCATCCGCACGAGATCCTCGCGAGCCTGCTGAGCCTCGCGGAGCTCGAGGAGGCTCTGCTCGAGTGCATCGGTCGCGCCCTTCAGGCGCAGCAGGCTGCGCACCCGCGCCCCGAGCACGTGCCGATCATGCGGCTTGAGGAGGAAGTCGTCGCCGCCCGCCTCGATCGCCTTGAGGCGGACCGCCCCATCATTGAGCGCCGAGACAAAGATGACGGGGATCCGGGCCGTACGCGGGTCGCGCTTCAGCCGGCGGCAGACCTCGAAGCCGGTCTCACGCGGGTCGACGCCGAGCGCACCCGCCGGCATCGAGACGTCGAGGATGCAGCAGTCGGGGCGATCGGCGGCAGCGCGCGCGAGCGCGTCGGGGCCGTCAACGGCGCTGATGACGCGGACGCCGAGCGCGGCGAGCTGGTCACGCAGCAGCTCGACGTTCGCCTCGACGTCGTCGGCGACGAGCACAAGCGCCCCGGCGCCATCCGACGGCTGGGACGAGGCGCTCACCGGCATCGCCTCAGGGCCGGATGCCGAACCCGAGCGAGACGAGCCACGCCTGTTCCGTGGCGCCGTCGGTGCGGCGCGCCGCCCGCTGGACCGCGAGCTCCACCTGTCCGCGACCACGGGAGACCGGAATGCCGAATCCGCCGGTGACGGCGCGCTCGTCGACGATGGCGGTCCCGACGCCGAAGGGGAGCGTCCGATCACGGACGCCAAGGCGGACGAGCGACGCGATGCCGGCGACCTTCGGGCCCGCGACCTCGAGCCCCGCGCCGATCTCCGTCGCGTCGAACGTCGACATCGCGGCCGTGCCGAGGGCGTCCATCTGCGTCCACCGCACGCGCTCGATGCGTGCCGAGAGCGCGGTGTTGGGAATCCCGACGTACGAGGCCCCGATCCCGATCCGCGACGGGACGCGCGCCGAGGCAAGGGAGACCTCATCCTGACGGACGGTCAGCGCACCGGAGGTGCGGAGAGATGCGCCGAGGATGAGGCTCTTCGTCGGCGCCGCGACGATGCCGAGGGAGAAGGCGCGCCCCCCGTAGTTGAGCACCGACGACTGCTCGACGCTCCCGAGACCCGAACTGTCCGGGAAGGACCGGCCGAAGGCGATGCGGTTCTCTCCCACAATGGCGTGCACCGCGGCACCGACCTGCACCTGCGGGAGCACCTGCATTGCGACGGCGAACCGGGCGTCGGTCATCGCCCCGTTACTCGAGGCGCCGAGAATCGAGGGCAGGGTCTCGCCGGCGACCGACTGACTGTCGGCATACGCGTTGCTGAAGGTCCGGTCGAGGAAGGTGCTGAACGAGGCGCCGAAGGAGACCGGCCCAACCGCGCCGGTGGCGCTGAAGATCGGGAAGCGGACGACACGCGCAGAGACGCGGTCATCGCCGACGCGGGTCCGACGCGTCTCGGGCTCGACCTGCGAAAAGATCGAGTACCGTGCCGCTGATGCGATGGTCGCGGGATTGATCGGCGACGCCGGATCGAGCTCCGCCCCCCCGCCACCTCCGCCAAGGGTGGCGGCGCTGAGCTGTCCGGTGGGGTAGCCGAACCCCTGCACCGCGATCGAGCCCTGGGCGTCGAGCGGGGTTGAGACGAGCGTCGTCGAGACGAGCGCGGCCAGCACGGAGGCGGCCTGAAGCAAGCGAAGTCGCATCACGGGCGTCCGTAGCGGATGGCGGGGACATAGCTGATCCGGAGGCGCGGCCGGAGCCCGGGCGCCGCCTCGGCGGAGAAGAACCGCACGCCGGGGGAGTCGGTCCCATCGACGTCCGGTCGCAGGACGATCGCCGGCGGGAACGGCACCGTTCCGTTCACGGTGCGCCACTGCCGGATGGCCCCATTCATCTCGAGCCGGACCACGCCGGAATCCCCCGCCGCGGTGACGATCGAGTCACTGATGGCCGTTCCCGCCGGCGCGAGCAGGCGGGCCGCTCGGCCGAGGTCGGTCATCGCGAACCCGGCGAGCACAAGCTGCCCGCGCACCTTCACCGTCCGCGCCGGATCAAGCGCACGCAGGGGGTCCTGCACCAACTCGAGCCGCGCACTGAGCACGGCCACGGAATCCGTGAGCCAGCGTGGAAGGGCGAATCGGATATAGGTCCGTCGTCCAGGGAGGCCGCCCACCAGGAGCCGAGCCGGAGCATCGACCGCCGGCGCGCG
>DAISWY010000172.1:0-3173 GCA_036826135.1 Gemmatimonadaceae bacterium
CCGCCCAGAGGAGCCCGATCAGCCCGAGCGCCACGAGCGACATCATCATCGTGTTCAGGATGCTCTTCGCACGGACGAGGCCGCCGTAGAAGAGTGCGAGCGCCGGCGTCATCAACAGCACGAGTGCCGTGGCCACGATCACGAACAGGGTGTCGACCGGGTTCATCCAGCGTTAACTTCCGGTCAATGCGCCGCGTTCCCGTCCTCGCCCTCCTCTGCCTCCTCCTTGGCCTCCCGGCCGAGGCGCAGCAGCGCGCGCGGACCTCGCGGCCGGCAGCACGGCGACCGGTAGCCTCGGTGGCGGCCCGCAAGCCGAACCCACGCGGCCCCTTCGCGCGGAGCATCGACTCGGTCGAGGTCCACGCCGATTCGCTCGTCGCGCACTCCCGCTCCCTCCTCGGGATCCGCTACGTCTGGGCGGGAGCGACCCCGGAGCGCGGGCTCGACTGCAGCGGCCTCGTGCAGTACGTGTTCGGGCGTCTGGGGCTGACCCTGCCGCACAGCGCGGCACAGCTCGCGACCCTCGGCACCTCCGTGCCGAATGACACGTCGGCGATGCGCCCCGGTGACCTGATGGTCTTCAGTCAGGGCCGGAGCCAGCGCATCTCCCACGTCGGCATCTATGTGGGCCAGGGGAAGATGATCCACGCCTCGTCGGCACAGCGACGCGTCATCGAGGTCCCCGTCATCAACTACCGCGCGCTCCGCCTCCGTGATGTGCGTCGCGTCGTCACGCTCGCTGCGGCCCCCTCCGTCGATTCCCCCGGGGCGAGCCGCCCGTAAGCGGGTCGCCCCGGCGCGGGCCGTTCGTCAGCGCGTCGCGTCCGGCGCGATCCGCTCGTAGGGCTTCGGCACCGTCACCGAGTCGCCGTTCATCGCCCGGAGCAGCAGCGCTGCCCGCGCCTTCATCTCCGCCGGACGGTCGTTCGGTGTCGACGCCCGAGGTGTCGCGAGGGTCGCGGCGAGCTCGGCGGCCTGCGTGGCGTTCAGCGCCTTCGCCGCGATGCCGAAGTACGCCTGCGCCGCGGCTTCGATGCCGTAGAGCCCCGTGCCGTACTCGGCCGTGTTGAGGTAGAGCTCCAGCGCGCGGTCCGGGGAAATGGCGCCGGCGAGCCGGCGCGCGGCGAAGAGCTCGCGCACCTTGCGGAGGATGCCGTCGTCTGCGGGGAGCCAGAGCTGCTGCGCGAGGAGTTGGTAGAGCGACCCGCTGCGCCCGACCACGTCCATCCGCTGCCGGAGCCGCGGGAGCACGGCGAAGAGATCGGACCGGTCGACGGCGTTGCCGGCGTCGAAGGCATCGCGCGGATAGCCAAGGGCGCGACGCATCCCGGTCCAGTCGAGGGCGCGGCGGTCACGGAAGGCGGGATCCTGCGCGAGGCGCGCGGCCTCGCGCATCGCCGGCGCGATCTCGGCGAGAGGCACCGGCGTGTAGGTCCGGCAGCTCGCGAGATCCTTCCGGATGCCATCGCAGGGCCCACGGCCGCGGACCTGATTGCGCCGTACCGCGGCTTCGGCCGCATCCTCCCGCATCCGCATCAGCGCGGTCACGGACGGGGTGGTGCTCTCCAGGCCCGTGGGCCGGGGGAAGCATCCGACCCAGAGGAGGAAGCCGCTGAGCGCCACGTAGCGCAGTTTCGGCACGCGGAGGCGCGCGCCACGGCCATCATCGCGGGTGAAGGCACGCTTCCACCACGGCAGTTGCACGGCGGGTGCAGCCGGCGCATTGACCGTCGTCGCCATCCCTGTGGGAATCCCACCGGCCGGTGTGGGTGCGCGGTACGGAAAGTCGCCTGGGATGGGTGTGGCGGTCGGCGTCGCGGCCCCGGGGCGCGCCATCCGCACGGTCGCGGCGCGGGCCCCCGCGCTCATCGGGGTCGTACGTACGGGGCCCGGGCCAACGCCGGCGGAGACACCGGTCGCATAGCCGCGCAGCACGAGCCGCATCCAGTCCTCGTCCGCCTCGCCGAAGCCGCGGAAGATCCGCGCCACCTCGTCGAGATCGGTGAAGCGGTCCTCCGGCGCCTTCTCGAGCATCCGCATCACCGCGTTCGCCATCTCCGCGGGGACGTCGGGCCGCAGCGGGTGGATGGGCGGCGGCGGATCCGCGTGATGTTGGAAGATGAGCGATACCACGGAATCGCCCTGGAACGGCGGCTTCCCGGTCAGCAGCTCGTACGCGACGCAGCCAAGCGAGTACTGGTCCGATGCGGCGGTGGTCGTGCGGGAGCCCATGCTCTGCTCCGGGCTCATATACGTCGGCGTGCCCATCGCGGAGCCGGTCGCGGTCAGCGCCTGCGAATCCTGAACCTTGGCGATGCCGAGGTCGGTGACGACGATCCACCCTTCCTTGTCCAGCATCAGGTTGCTGGGCTTGATGTCGCGGTGGATGATCCCGCTGCGGTGCGCATACGCGAGCGCGTCGGCCGCCTGAAACATGATGCGTCCGATCACGGGGATCGGGAGCGGGCCCGCCTGCTTGACGACGGAATCGAGCGCCTTGCCGTCGATGAACTTCATCACGAAGAAGATGAGGTTCCGCTCCTCTCGCACCGCGTACACCGGGATGATGTGCGGGTGATTGAGTCGCGCACCGGTCCGCGCCTCGCGCAGGAACCGATCCACCATCTCCTTCCCGGAGTCGAAGAGCTCCGGCGACATCACCTTGATCGCCACCTGGCGGTCGAGTGAGAGGTCGTGGCCCAGATAGACAGCGGCCATCCCGCCACGCCCGAGCTCGCGGTCGACGCGGTACTGCCCGGCGGTCGCCTCCGCGAGACGCGCGAGCACCGCGTCGCTGCTCCCCGAGGTACGGGGGACCACGACGGTCTGGTCTAGCGGGGTGGATGGGGCGGGTGGGGTCGGCGTCGTCTCGTCATTCATCAGGCGGCCTCGGCTGCGGTGCAGGCACGGGGCGTGGTCTCCTGGGGTCGCCTTGCCTCTTCCCTATAGTCGAGCCAATCTCGGATTCGTGCAAGCGTTGCCGGTTTTTGGTGTCTCGATACCTCGCCCGGTAGGCCTCTCATTCAGCCCGACGGTCGTTGCGGATGCCGTCGGACGCCAGTCGGACCATTCGGGGGTTGCCCACGCTCGCCGCCCTCGCGTAGCTTGAATCAAGTTCTGCGGGCGTAGCTCAGTTGGTAGAGCGCCAGCTTCCCAAGCTGGATGTCGTGGGT
>DAISWY010000173.1:0-3165 GCA_036826135.1 Gemmatimonadaceae bacterium
CCGGCCGCCTGATGTTGCGCGCTCTTGTGGCCGCGGATGCCCCGGCGATCCACGCCGCGCTGCAGGATGCCGAGGTTGCCCGGAACACGCTGTCGATTCCGTGGCCGTATCCGCCGGGCGCCGCCGAGGGGTTCATCGCGGCGGAGGCGGCGGCGTGGGCGGCCGGGAAGCGGGCGACCTGGGGGATTGTGGCCGCAGACGCGCAGACTCCGGCGGCGGTGTGCGGGGTGATCGGCTTGGTTTTCCGGCCGATGCATCGGAAGGCCGAGGTCGGGTACTGGCTCGCGCGTGGTGTCTGGGGGCGTGGGTACGCGACGGCGGCCGTGCGGCTCGTGGTGCCGTGGGCGTTCGAGGCGATGGGATTGCATCGCCTGGAGGCATATCACTTCGCAGAGAACCCCGCCTCGGGCCGGGGGCTGGCCAAGGCGGGGTTCCAGTGTGAGGGGCCGCGGCGCGGTGCCGTCTGGCGGGACGATGTCCCGCGCGATGTTGTGGGCTACGCGATGCTGCGAGAGGATCCGCGTCCGTGAGGTGCGGGGTCGGGCGGGGCGCGATGCCCCACGCGCCCGACCCCGACTGACCTCACCGCGGTGGGCGACGCCCGCCGCCGGGCCCCTGCGGCATCTCGGCGACGTTCTTGTCGAACGTCGTCTGCTGGTCCGCGGTGAGCACGGCGCGGATGTCGGCCATCTGCTTGGCCCGCGCCTGCATCATCACCTCGCGGAGGGCGGAGCGATCCTGGCCGCCACTCTGCATCATCGCCATCATCTCCTCGCGCCCCTTGGCCTGGATCGAATCGACCTTGGCCTGCTGCGCGGCGGTGAGCGTGATGTCCTTGAAGAGCATCTCGTTCTGGCGGCCCATCATCCCGCCCTGACCGCCCATCCCGCCACGGCCACCCCCCATCCCGCCCGGCGGCGGACCGCCCTGTCCACCCTGGGCGGCGAGGGTCGAGGCACTGAGGACGACGGCGGCGAGGAGCAGGCGGATTCGGGACATCGGAGCCTCCGACAGCGGGGATGGGTGGTTGAGCCGGCCGTCACGCGGCCTCACCCGATGAGACGCCGCGATCGGCCGAAACGTTGGGTGGGGAAAGGCGGCCCGGTCGGCGTGTGGCCACCCGCGGCGCTCGTTAGGCGGGCTGATCCGAGAGCGTCTCCGAGACGCGTCGGAACTCTTCGTGCACCGTCAGGAACACCGGCACGAGGGCTGGGTCGAAGTGGGTGCCGTCGCGTTCGCAGATCATCCGGACGACGTCCTCGTGCTCCAGCGCCGGCTTGTAGGACCGCGAGGTGCGGAGGGCGTCGTACACGTCGGCGATCGCCAGCAGGCGCGCGGCCAGCGGAATGTCCGCTCCGGCCAGTCCATCGGGATATCCCGTGCCATCCCACCATTCGTGATGCGATCGCGCGAGGATCATCGCGAGCTCGAGGAAAGGGACGTCGCCGCCGCTCTCCAGCTTGGCGGCGCGGAGGACCTGTTCCCCGATGACGGTATGGGTGCGCATGATGGTCACCTCATCCGGCGTCAATGGGCCGGCCTTGCGCAGGATCTCGTCCGGGACGCCCACCTTCCCGATGTCGTGCAGCGGGGCCGACAGATGCAGATGCTCGAGGAACTCCTTGGTGATCTGATTCGCGAACGGCGCACGAGATCTGGTGGCACGCGCGAGCGCGCGGACGTACTCCTGCGTCCGCTTCAGATGGCGGCCGGTCGTGCCATCCCGCGTCTCGGCGATGCCCGAGAGCGCGCGAACAATCAGGCCTTCCCGTTGGCGGAGGCTGGCATTGGAGCGAACCAGCCGTCTCCGCTCCACCGCGAGGGCCAGGGTGGCGGCAAGCAACAGCACTCCGAGGGCCGTCACGAGCGCAGATCCGCGGGGGTACCGTTCCCAGACGGACGGCTCCCAGCTCACCACATCGGATGCTGGCGGGAGGTCGCGGCGCCGAATGCCGAAGTCCAGCATCGAGCCCTCACGCCACGTGGACCGGGTGGTTTTGATCACGAGTGGGGGGGCTTCGTCCGAGATGGCTCCGACGATCGCGTCGGCGGTCCGGCTGGCGAGTGCTTCCGCGCGTGCTTGCGTGCTCGCGAGCAACCCTCCGAGCACGCCAGGTCGTAGCTGGGTGAGCTCGGTGACGAACACGGGCTGTTTGATGTTCGGTGCGAATGCCTCGACGAAGTTGGCAGAGGGCATTGATCGGCCGGTGCGATCCGTGCTCACATTCGCGAAGAAGATCGCCGTCGACCGCGCGCTGGCGTCCGCTTTCTGAATCACGTCCTCGACGGTCGGTCTCACCATCACCTCGACAGGGCGGTCGGGAGGTGAGTGCTCACGAAGCAGTTGTTCGAGTCGGCGCCCTTCGACGTCTGAATTGGCGATGCCGATCACGCCGGTCGTGGCCGGCCGGACCTTCCAGATGAGGGCGATGCCATCCCCAATCCACTCCCCGTTCGTCACGGGGAAGCTGTTCGGCACCGAGCCGGCGGCCTCGGCGATTTCCATCGCCTGGGGCCCCCGGGTGTAACAGATGATCGGCGTCCGTGTCGGAATAGCGGCGCGAATGAGCCGCAGCGTGCGGACGTTGGGCAGGCCGATGACGACGACGGCTTCGAACCCTTCGATCTCGTATCGCGTCCCCACCCAGCCGAGGAGTTGCACCACAAAGGCTGAGTCCGCGAGTTGAGCGTCCGGGAAATGCTCGATGCTCAATTGGACCGGGCGGTTCAGCCGATCCTGAACCTGGCGCGCATACTGACCGATGAGTTCAGTGAAACCGGGACGTACCGGATCGCCGGTGTCGAGCATCAGGATCTGCACCGGCTCTGCCGGGGTCTGGGCCTCGACATCCCGCGTGAAAGTGAATACGAGGACGAATCCCGCGATGGCCCAACCGATGAGCGCTCGACCGAATCGACGTATTCCAAAGCAACTAGCAGAGCGACACATAGGGTGCAACGTGTGGGTCAGCAGTCGATTCCGCTAGACGGCCCGCTCGATGATTGAAGGATCACCGCCTTCCGCCACGCCGCCTGCGCCGTCCTTTCCCGCCCGCGCTCCCGCCCCCGCTCATTCCCGACGTCGGGCCTGCGGGCGCGCCGCCCCCCGTGCCCTGACCACTCGGCGCCGGACGCGCCCCTGAGCGTGCCGATGATGCCCCCTCC
>DAISWY010000174.1:0-3131 GCA_036826135.1 Gemmatimonadaceae bacterium
CTCTTGGCTACGAAGGCGCTGCACGCGGCGCTGCCGGTGCCGCTGCCGACGCTGGCCCACGGCGAGCGGGCGGTGGCGCTGGTGATGGCGCCGGACCTCACCCTGGCGCGCCAGGTGCTCGGCTTCTGCTCGGGCTACGTCGCCGCCTCGCCTCGCCTCTCGGCGATGGTGATCCGCGAGACGACGGAGGAGATCGAGCTACGGCGCCCCGACGGGCTCCCGGTGCTCATCCGGGTCCGCGCCGCATCCCGCGGCGGCAAGGGTGGCCGCGGCTTCGTGCTCACCTTCGCGGGCCTCGACGAGGCCGCGTTCTTCCGCGACGAGTCATCGGGCGTCGTCAACGACACCGAGATCTACCGCGCGGTCGCCCAGCGCCTCGCCCCGGGCGGGCAGTGCTGGATCGTCTCGACGCCGTGGGTGGAGGGGCAGGGCCTGCTCGAAGAGACCCTCGCCGCGAACCACGGGGTACACACCCACGCGCTCTGCGCCACGGCGCCGACGCGGGCTTTGAACCCCACCTGGGACCCGGACGGCACCATCGAGGCCGCGCTCCGCGCGAGCGACCCCGACAACGCGGACCGCGAAATTCTCGCGATCCCGCTGGTAGCCGGGTCGGCGCTCTTCTTCGACCGCGTTTCTGTCGACGCCGCCACCGACGAGCGGCGCCCCCTCGACCTTCCCCCGCGCGTCGGCACTGTCTACGGCGCGGCGGGCGACATGGCCTTCCGGCGCAACAGTTCCGCGCTCGCGATCACCGCACGCACCGGCGACGGCGACGCAGCGCGGTACGAGCTCGCATACCTCGACGAGATCCGCCCCGAGAAGGGATCGCCGCTCAAGCCATCGGGCGTGTGCATGACCTTCGCGGGCGCCCTCTCGCGGTACGCCGTGCACGACGTACACACCGACTCGCACGAGCGCGAGGACGTGTCCGACGGCATGGCACCACACGGCATCTCGGTGCTGCCCCTGCCCGCGGGCCAGGGCGGCAAGGCCGAGCAGTACCTGCTGACGCGGCGCCTGCTGCGTGAGGGGCGTCTCACCATCCCGAAGCACCCGCGACTGCGGGCGCAGCTCGGGGCGATCACCGCGCGGCCGGCGCCGGGCGGAGGTCTGGTCATCACGTCGCCGCAGACCGCGGACGGAGCGCACGGCGACCTCGTGTCCGCGCTGGTCGGGTCGGTGTGGGCAGCGTCGCGCCGCAGCTCAGACGCAGACGAATCCACGACCGTCGCCGGCCGCCGCCGCTAACCCATGCCCATCCCCACCACAGACGAGCGCGTCGCCCTCGCAGCGCCGCCGGTCGGTCGCGTATTCACGCGCTGGACGACGGACGACATCGAGGTCGCCGAGGCCCTGACCAACGGCGGCTCGCTCCAGCGCGCGGCCGATCTGTGTTGGGCCCTCCTCGGTGACGGCCGCGTCCGCGGCGCCCTGGAGACGCGGGTCAAAGGCCTTCTGCGCCTTCCCCTCGCGTGGGACGAGCGCGGCGACGGCCGCTCCGCGGGCCGCGTCGTGCGCGCCCTGGAGGGCGGAGACTGGTACGACGCCCACAGTGAGGCCGCGCTCGCGTCGCTCGCTGCGTGGGGCATCCTGCTCGGCGTCGGCATCGCGCAGCGCGTCTGGACGCTGCGCGACGGCCGCTGGCTCGGCATTCTCAAGCCGTACGACGTGCGGCACCTTCGCTGGGATGCGCAGGCTCGCCGGTGGCGCGTCCGCACCGCCGCGGGTGAGGTCGACATCGTCCCCGGCGACCGCCGGTGGGTGCTCTACGCGCCCTCGTGCTCGGGCACCCCGGACGGCGACGAGCGGCCCTGGATGTACGGCGCGTGGCGCGGCTGCGCCCGGCCCTGGCTCGGGAAGCACTTCGCGTGGGGCGACTGGATGCACCACAGCGAGGTGCACGGGAGCCCGATCCGCACCTGGGAGAACGGCACCGACGCCGCGTCCACGCCCTCGAAGGCCGTGCGCGATGGGCTAACGAACGCCCTCGCCGACATCGGCGGAAGCACCGCGATCGGCCCGCCCCCGGGCATTCCGCGGCTCGCGCTGCTGGAGGCGACCGGCAAGACCTGGGAGCAATTCCCGCAGGCCATCAGCGCGGCCAGCATCGAGGTCGCGATTGCGATCACGGGGCAGTCGTCGAGCACTGAGATCGTCGCGGGGCAGGACACCGGCGCGACCCTGCACGGCCGGGTGCGCCAAGACCTCATCGAGGGCGACGCACAGACGCTCTCGACGTGCCTGCACGACCAGGCCCTCGTCGACTACGCCGAGGTCAACTACGGCTCACGCGCGCTCGCGCCGTGGCCCCGTTGGAAGACGGAGCCGCCGGCGAACGCGAAGGCGCGCGGCGAGGCCATGCGCGCCCTTGGCGACGGCATCCAGGCCGCGGACGCAGCGGCGCCCGAAGGGATGCGCGTCGACCGGAAGGCGGTCTTCGAGCAGGCGGGCATTCCGCTGGAGCCGATCCCCGAGCCCGAGCCGACCGCGCCCGAGCCCGCACAGGACACACCATGACCGACCCCCTTGCTGACCTTCGCCGCGCCGACGCGCACGCCCGATGGATCGCCGCCGATTCCCTCGCGCTTCGCCCCGACGCCGCCGCGCAGATCGCCGCGGGCCCCGTGCTCTTCGCGGGGTACATGGACGACGACGACGAGCCCGGCTACGAGGTGGATCGCGGCGTGGCCGTCGTGACCATCGAGGGCGCCCTCATGGACCGCGCCGGGTGGTGGTGGGACGGCTACGACGCGATCCAGTCGCGCGTCGACGCCGCCCACGCCGACGCCCGTGTGCGCGCGGTGGTGCTCGACATCACCAGCCCAGGCGGCATGGTCTCGGGCCTGCTCGACGCGATGCGCGCCATCCGCGCGAGCCGCGCCGCCAGCGGCAAGCGCATGGTGGCCTGGGTGGGCTCCGGCGCCTTCAGCGCGGCCTACGGCCTCGCCTCGACGTGTGACGAGATCGTCGCGAGCGACACCGCGGGCGCGGGCTCTGTCGGCGTCATCGCCGCGCTCATGTCGCGTGTCGACCAGCTGGCGCAGGACGGCATCGACGTGCGCGTCGTGTCGTCGGGCGTCGAGAAGACCGACGGGCACCCCGCCGTGGCCATCAGCGACGCCGCCGAA
>DAISWY010000175.1:0-3125 GCA_036826135.1 Gemmatimonadaceae bacterium
GGCTCCTTCTGGAACACCTCGCGGTTGATCTGCACGTACTGCGTGAGGTTCCCCGGCACATCCTCCTCGGGGAAGATCGCCGTCACCGGGCACTCCGGCTCGCACGCCCCACAGTCGATGCACTCGTCCGGATTGATATAGAGCTGTTCCGGGCCCTCGTAGATGCAGTCCACGGGGCAGACGTCGACGCAGGACTTGTCCTTGGTGTTGATGCAGGCTTCGGTGATGACGTACGGCATGGCGGTCCTCAACGCAGATGGGGGTTCGGGAAAGTATAGATGCGCGTAGGACTCACCGATACCCCTGTCCGGCGCTGGCGCTGGACAAGGCGCCCCAACCCCCCTATCTCCCGACTCGTGCCCGCCCATCCGCGCCTTCAGCTGACCGTCAACGGACGCCCCGTGGCTGCCGACGCGCCCGGCCAGCAGTCCCTCCTCGACTTCCTCCGCGACACCTGTGACCTCACGGGGACCAAGCGCGGCTGCGACCGCGGCGAGTGCGGCGCCTGCACCGTCCTCGTCGATGGGGCACCGACCCTGAGCTGCCTCGCCCTCGCGCACGGGTGCGCGGGGCAGTCCGTGCAGACGGTCGAGGGGCTCGGGGACGTCCAGGCCCCGCACGCCCTGCAGGAGGCGTTCGCCGCCGAGGACGCGGCGCAGTGCGGCTTCTGCACGCCGGGCCAGTTGATGGCTGCGGCGGCGTTGCTCGCCCGTGAGGCGGACCCCTCCGAGACGGCCGTGCGCGCCGCGTTGAGCGGGAACCTCTGCCGCTGCGGGACGCACCCGAAGATCGTGCGGGCGGTGCGGCGGGCGGCGCAGCACCTTCGCGAGGCCGGCACCGCATCCGATGACGGCACGACCCGCGCGACGACCGCGCGCGCCCCTGAGGCACCACGCCCGTGACCGAGCCGACCCGTCGCTTCGTCACCACCACCGTCGAGGTCGAGGGCCGCGTCGAGACGCGCGTCGTCGAGATGCCGGCGGTCACGCTGGCGCCGTGGGACGCGGACGCCCCGCTCACCCACGTCGGCGCCCGCGCCCGTCGCGTGGACGGCCTGCTCAAGGCGGCGGGCCGCGCCCCGTACACGACGGACGTGGTGCGCCCCGGGATGGCGCACGCCGTCTTCGTGCGCGCCCGGGTGCCACGCGGGCGCCTGGTCCGACTCGAGACCGATGCCGCGCGCGCGATGCCGGGCGTCCTCGACATCCTCGCTCACGCCGACGTCCCGGCACGGACCAAGCTCTTCTCACCCGACGTCACCTACGCGGAGATGCCGGTCGCCGCAGTCTGCGCCGAGACGCTCGCGGAGGCGGAGGCGGCGGCACGCTTGGTGCAGGTCGTCATCGAAGCGGCCCCAGCTGCCGTGACGCCGGAGGCGGCACGCGCGGGCGCACCAGTGCGCCCGGGGCTCGCCAACAACCTGTCGAGCGGCGCCCCGAAGGTGCGGCAACGCGGAGACGTCGACGCGGCCCTCGCCACGGCCGATGTCGTGGTGACGCGCGAGGTGCGCACCCCGTGCGTGCTCCACAGCGCGATGGAACCGCACGCGGCCGTCGCCGAGTGGAGCGGTGACCAGCTGACGGTGTGGGAGAGCACGCAGGGCATCTACCGCGTCCGCGACGGCCTCGCGAAGGCGCTCGGGCTCCCGGCCACCAATGTGCGCGTGATCTGCGAGGCGATGGGTGGCGGCTTCGGCGCGAAGAACTACGCCGGCCCGCACACCTTCGCCGCGGCGCTCCTCGCGCAACGCCTGCGCCGCCCCGTCTCCTGCGTGCTCGATCGAGCCGGCGAGCAGACGGACAGCGGGAACCGCTCGGCGACCTGGCAGCGGATCACCATCGGCGCACGGCGCGACGGCACGCTCGTCGCCATCGACCTCGACGCCGTCGTCACGCTGGGCATCGGTGGATGGGACGGCGGGCCTGGCGACCTCTATCACGAGCTCTACGCCTGCCCGAACGTGCGCACGCGCGAGGCCTTCGTGTACACCAACACCGGCGCGATGGCCTCGTTCCGCGCGCCCGGGCACGCCGAGGGCGCGGTGGGGCTCGAGCTCACGCTCAACGCCGTCGCCGCGGCGCTCGGCCTCGACCCGCTCCTGCTACGCGAGCGGAACATCGCGACGCGCGACCAGAAGCAGGACCGCCCCTACACGGGCAACCGGCTCGCCGAGTGCTACGCCGAAGGGGCACGCCGCATTGGCTGGAGCGCGCGCGCATCAGCGAAGTCGAGCGGGAGCGCCGCAGACCGCTTCCGCCGCGGCTTCGGCGTCGCAGCACAGGTCTGGGGCACCGGCGGCGGCCCGCCGTCCTATGCGACCGTGCGCCTCAACACCGACGGCACCGCCGACGTGCTCTCGGGCACACAGGACCTCGGTACGGGGACGCGCACCATTCTCGCGCAGGTCGCCGCCGAGGCGCTCGGCCACCGGCTCGACGCGGTGCGCGCGATCATCGGCGACACCGCGACGGGGCCGTTCAGCGGGAACTCGTGGGGCTCCATCACCGTCGCCTCGCTCACCCCCGCGGTGCGGATGGCGGCGGAGGAGGCGCGTCGTGGGCTCCTCGAGGCGGCGGCCGGACTGCTGGACGTCGCGGTCGAGGCGCTGGAGACGCGCGAGGGGCGCGTGCACGTGCGTGATTCAGAGCGGTCACTCGCCTTCGGTGAGGTGACCGCGAAGCTCGGCAACGTGATGATCATGGGGCACGGCTCGCGCGGCCCGAATCCGACGGGCACCGGGATCGTGACGACCGGCGCCCAGTTCGCCGAGGTCGAGGTGGACACCGAAACCGGCGCCGTGCGTGTGGTGCGCATCGTCGCCGTGCACGACGCCGGACGCATCGTGAACCCCACGCTCGCCGAATCCCAGCTCGAGGGCGGGATCATCCAGGGCCTCGGCTACGCGCTCTTCGAGGAACGCGCCCTCGACGAGCGGAGCGGACTGCCGCTCAACGTCGGGCTCCACGACTACAAGATCCCCACCCACGCGGACATTCCGGTGATCGACGGGCACTTCCTCCCCGGCGCGGATCCGCTGGCGAACGCCGTCGGCGCACGCGGGATCGCGGAGCCCGCAATCATCCCTACTGCGCCCGCGATCGCGGGCGCGGTGGCCGATGCGCTTG
>DAISWY010000176.1:0-3123 GCA_036826135.1 Gemmatimonadaceae bacterium
GAGCGGTGGAGCCCGGCGAGGAGCCCGTCCACGAGCCAACGCGACACGACCTCGAGGCGACCGAGCGCCGCGAGGGTGGCGGGATCCATGAGGTCGGCCCGGACGGCGGGCGCTGACGCGGACATGCGACCGGGAACCTACCGGCGCCGGGGAGAGGCACCAAGGGGGCGCCCGTTGGAGCCGCCCCCCCATCTGGCTAGCTTTCCCCGTTTCCCATCGCCCTTGCACCCGCGCCCGTGACCGAGCCGTCCCGCATCCGCAACTTCTGCATCGTCGCCCACATCGACCACGGGAAGTCGACACTGGCCGATCGCCTCATCGAGGCGACAGGGATGCTCCAGAAGCGTGAAATGAAGGCCCAGGTGCTCGACACGCTGGACCTCGAGCGCGAGCGCGGCATCACGATCAAGCTCAACGCCGTCCGGATGTCGTACGACGCCAAGGACGGCGTCACGTATGAGCTGAACCTGATCGACACGCCGGGACACGTGGACTTCACGTACGAGGTCTCGCGGTCGCTCGCCGCCTGTGAGGGTGCGATCCTCGTGGTCGACGCGTCGCAGGGGATCCAGGCGCAGACGCTCTCGAACCTGTTCCTTGCGATGGACGCGGGGCTCGAGATCATCCCGATCCTGAACAAGATCGACCTCCCCGGCGCCGAACCGGAGAAGCGGCGGCAGGAGGTCGTGGACCTCCTTGGCTGCGCCCCGGAGGACATCCTCCTGGTGAGCGCGAAGGAAGGCCTCGGCATCCCGGAGCTCCTCGAGGAGGTCGTGAAGAAGGTGCCGCCCCCGCGCGGGAATCCGACGGGGCCGCTGCGCGCGCTCATCTACGACTCGTACTACGACAAGTACCGCGGGGCGGTCCCGAGCGTGCGCGTCGTGGACGGCACGCTCACGAAGGGGATGAAGATCACCTTCGGCGCGTCCGAGAGCGTGTACGAGGTGCTCGACGTCGGCTACAACCAGCTGCGCCAGGTGCCGACCACGCAGCTGACGGCGGGCGAAGTCGGCTACGTGGTGGCGAGCGTGAAGTCGGTCAAGGAGACGCGCGCCGGCGACACGATCTTCGACGCCGAGCACAAGGCCAGCGAGCCGCTCCCGGGGTATCAGGCCGTTCGCTCGTTCGTCTTCGCGGGCATCTTCCCGACCGATACGCAGCAGTACGAGGACCTGCGTGACGCCCTCGAGCGGCTGCAGCTCAACGACGCCTCGCTGAACTACACGCCCGAGACGTCCACCGCGCTCGGGTTCGGCTTCCGCTGCGGCTTCCTCGGCCTCCTGCACATGGAGATCGTGAAGGAGCGCCTTGAGCGCGAGTTCGACCTCGACCTCGTCACGACGGTCCCGAGCGTGGAGTACCACGTCAAGAAGACCGACGGCGAGGAGCTCCTCGTCGAGAACCCGGCGCTGATGCCACCGGCGGGGGTGATCGAGTACATCGAGGAGCCGTACGTGAAGGCCCGCATCATGGTGCCCACCGACTACATCGGGCCCATCATGACGCTCGGCACCGAGCGCCGCGGCGAGTACAAGGGGATGAACTACCTCGACACCACTCGGGTGGAGATCGACTGGGAGTTCCCGCTCGGCGAGATCATCCTCGACTTCTTCGACAAGCTCAAGTCGATCAGCCGCGGCTATGCCTCGCTGGACTACGAGATGCTGGGGTACCGCCGGAGCGACCTGCAGCGCCTCGATATGCTGATCAACGGCGACCCGATCGACGCATTCAGCGTGATCGTGCACGAGTCGAAGGCGTATGAGTGGGGCCGCAAGGTCTCCGACAAACTGAAGGACCTCATTCCGCGGCAGCTCTTCGAGGTGGCCATCCAGGCGGCGATCGGGCAGAAGGTGATCGCCCGCTCGACGGTGAAGGCGCTCCGCAAGGACGTGCTGGCCAAGTGCTACGGCGGCGACATCAGCCGCAAGCGCAAGCTCCTCGAGAAGCAGAAGGAGGGGAAGAAGCGCATGAAGCAGGTCGGCTCGGTGGAGATCCCGCAGGAGGCCTTCCTGGCGGTCCTGCAGGTCGAATAGCCCCAGGGGGCGTCGCGCCTCACGCGGTGCCCGACGGGATGCCGGGTGCCGCGTGAGGGCCGCATCACTCGCGCGGCCGAGCGGCCTCGGGTGCCGCGGCTGCGGTGATGACGAATCCGCCGTGGTCGCGCGGATCCACCGCGCGCACATAGACGCGGAAAGTGCCGTCCGCCACAAAGGTCACCTCGGCGTCGGTCCCGCCCGCAGCATCGTCGTCGGAGGTCACGAGCGTCTCGCCGCGCGGCCCGATGCGGACCACCCGGACCATCGCATCGAAGGCGCCGCTCCGCACCGTCACGCGCACCCGCTCCCCGCGACCGGTGAGCGCATACGCCGCGTAGACGACCGTCTCCTCGCCATCGTCCATCTCCGGCCCCTCGGTGAGCAGCGCGCCTTCACGCGGCTGCCCCAGCACGAGCGGCGCGGCCGAGACCGGCGCGGGCGGCGGGACCGATTCGACGACCAGCGTGTAGGCACCCGTCTCGTCGTCCTCGAGCGACTGCGCGACGATTAGATAGGTGCCGGCACGGGCAGGTCGGAAGAGGAGCTGGGCATCGGTGTCGCCACCGCCGTCATCATCACTCGCCACCTGGTTGGTGAGTCCCCCGACGTTCTCGGCGACCCAGACATAGGCGTCGAGGTCCGCAGACCGCATCGTCACCCGATAGCGCCCTCCCGCCACCGCCTCCAACCGGTACGCGTGGAAGGCACCCCGCCCCATCACCGCCGGGTCGGTGCGGCCGAGCCGGCCCTCGACCGGCACGCCGACGGTGATGGTCCGCGTCGGCTCCTGGGCACCGAGCGGGGACACCGCGACGACCCACGGGGTTCCCACCACCAACGCCAGCGAGAGGCCCACCCGCGCGGCCCGATGGCCGGCGCGGTCCATTCCCTGCGGCTCCATCACGCGAACACCCCTCCGAGGCCCGAGTAGAACGTCCACAGACGACGGTGGCCCACCGCGTCGATGAGCGTCGCCGGATCGCGGTCGACGCTGCCGATCCATACCCCACCCGCGGGCTTCCGGCGCGCCGCGCGCCGATCGCGGAACAGCAGCTGATGCGGGTAGCGCGCGGCGGGACCGAGG
>DAISWY010000177.1:0-3112 GCA_036826135.1 Gemmatimonadaceae bacterium
CCTGGCTGCTTCCTCCGCATCGGCACCCTCGGCGCTGGCCGCAGTGCGGCGGGGGTACATACGCCGCGATTCGATCCCGACGAGGAGGCGCTCTTCGTGGGAGGCGCGGTCCTCGCCGAGTGTGCACGCGTTGCGTCGTCCCGCTGATCCTGCCGCGATCGCGGAGGCCGCTACCATCCTTCGTGGCGGTGGACTCGTCGCGCTTCCGACCGAGACCGTCTACGGCCTCGGCGCGCACGCGCTCGACCCCGTCGCCGTTCGGCGCATCTTCGCGGCAAAGGGTCGCCCCGCCTACAACCCGCTCATCGTGCACGTGCCGGACGTCGCCGCGGCCCGCACGCTGGTGACGGCGTGGCCCACGACGGCGGATCAGCTCGCCGCGCGCTTCTGGCCTGGCCCGCTCACGTTGGTGCTCCCCAAGCGTCCCGAGATCCCGGATGAAGTCACCGCCGGGCGCGACACCGTCGCGATCCGCGTCCCGGCGCATCCGGTGGCACAGGCGCTCCTCGCGGCCGCTGAGCTGCCGATCGCCGCGCCGAGCGCAAACCGCTTCACCGAGGTCTCCCCGGTGACGGCCGCGCAGGTAGAGCGCGCCCTCGGCGATCGCGTCGACCTCATCCTCGATGGCGGGCGGACGTCGGTGGGGATCGAGAGCACGGTGGTGGACTGCACGACGAGCCCGCCGACCCTGCTCCGGCCCGGCACCATCACCCGGGCGGCGCTCGAGGCGGTGGTGGGGCCGCTCGCCGACCCGACGCTGCCCGCCGACACCGAGGCCCCACGTCCGGCGCCGGGGATGATCGCGCGGCACTACGCGCCACGCGCCACAGTACAGCTGGTCACGGTCGCCGAGCTCGGCTACGAACCCGCCGATCACCACGCGGCGCGCCACGACAGCAAGCGCGACACGACGGGCCATGCGACGGGCCATGCGACAGGCCATACGACGGGCGACGTGGCGGCAATCACCTGCAGCGACGCAGGCCGCGAGGCGGCGAACGAACGGCACGTGCATCTCCATCTGGGCGACGACCCTCTCGCCTACGCCGCCGGGCTCTACGACGCGCTGCACACGATCGACGATGCCGGCTGCGCGACCATTCTGGTGGAGCGCGTCCCCGAGGATCACGACTGGGACGGCGTGCGCGACCGACTGACCCGCGCAGCGCATCGGTAGACGGCAGTGACGCATCGGGCGGCGGCGGGTGGCGCCGCTCGGCGCCCAACGCCGCCCCGGCGATCGGTCACCTCCCGCAGCGCGCCCCTTGCCCCGGGCCACCGGCCCGGCGATATCACGAGATGCTTCCTATCGACCTCCGCGGCAAGCGCGCCCTCGTGGCCGGCGTCGCCGACGACAACGGCTTCGGCTGGGCCATCGCCAAGTGCCTCATCGAGGCGGGCGCGACGGTCTGCGTCGCCACCTGGCCGCCCGCCCTCAACATCTTCCTGAACCTTCTCGAGCGCGGGAAGCTCGACGCCTCGCGCACCCTCGCGGATGGCTCGCTCCTCGCCTTCGAGAAGATCTATCCGCTCGACGCGGTCTACGACCGACTCGAGGACGCCCCCGCCGATGTCCGCGAGAGCAAGCGGTACAAGGATGTGGGCGACTTCTCGATCGCCGGGCTCGCCGCCCGCGTGCGCGAGGACTTCGGCGAGGGATCGATCGATATCCTCGTCCACTCGCTCGCGAACGGCCCCGAGGTCAAGAAGCCGCTTCTCGAGACGAGCCGCGCCGGCTACCTCGCGGCGGTCGGCGCGAGCGCCTACTCGCTCGTGGCGATGCTGCGCGAGTTCGGGCCGCTCATGCGCCCGGACGGCGCCGTCGCCTCGCTCACCTACCTCGCGAGCGAGCGCGCGATCCCGGGCTACGGCGGTGGGATGTCGTCGGCGAAGGCTGCGCTCGAGAGCGACACCCGCGTCCTCGCGTACGAGGCGGGGCGCAAGTACGGCATCCGCGTCAACACGATCTCCGCGGGCCCGTACGCCTCACGCGCCGCGAGTGCCATCGGGATCATCGATGACATGGTGAAGTACTGTGAGGGGAACGCCCCGCTGACGCAGCGGCTCGAGGCAACCGAGGTCGGCACCGCGACGACCTTCCTCTGCTCCCCGCTCGCCTCGGCGATCACCGGCGTCACGCTCTACGTGGACAAGGGCATCCACGCGATGGGGATGGCGGTCGACCCCAGCACCGTCCCGCCGATCGCGGGCTAATCACGGATTGATCACAGCGCCGGCGTCGCGCCTGACGCCTCGACTGGGGGTGTGACACGGGGGCGGACCGCGTTGCGGTCCGCCCCCGTCCTCGTGTCAGACGTCCCGTGCGTACATCTGCACCGCGTACGCCCCATCCTCCGACTCGCGCACGCCCATCGGCTGATATCCCAGCCGCTCGTGGAAACGCTGCGATCCGGGATTCGGTGGCCGGAGATTCACCTCGAGCGTGACACAGGGCCAGCGACCGGCGACGGTCGCGTGCAAGTCCGCATAGAGCGCCGTGCCCACCCCACGGTTCCGCGCCCGCTCCGCCACCACCACGCGGTCGAGATACAGGAAGTCCGCAAGGCGCGCTGTGAACCAGGCGTAGTTCAGGCTCCAATAGTCGAGCCCCGCCGGGACGCAGAGGATGAATCCCGCGAGTCCCTCGGCATCGACCGCGACGCGGTAGTACGACGCCTGCGCCACGAGCCATGCCCACTCCGTCTCGGTGAGGGCGTTCACATTCGGCGTGGCCGCGTTGTTCATCGCGAGCACCGCCGCCGAGTCGGCCGGCGTGGCATCGCGCACGAGAAGGGGGGCGCTCATCGCGCCCCCCGACCCGGCCAATCGATCGGCATCCGTCACCGCGGAACGACCTCGTCCATCGCGTCGTCCGTCGCGTCGTCGTCCATCGTCACCGTCGGGCGCGTGACGGGCTTCTCCTCCGCCTTCGGCACGATCGGCTCGAGCCCGAGCTTCCGGAGCTCGTCATTGAACTTCTTCAGGTCGGTGTCGAAGACGCGCTGGAGCTGCGTGAGCTGCACGCCGAGCGCGGCGGAGAGCTCGGTCAGCACCTGCTCCGCCTGTGCCGTCGGGCGGTAGGGCCCGGACGACGCCACACCGGAGAGCCCCG
>DAISWY010000178.1:0-3063 GCA_036826135.1 Gemmatimonadaceae bacterium
GCCTTGTTCCCCCCGGCCTGCATCTGCCGGAAGAAGAGGATCCAGATGCCGATGATGAAGAGCCACGGGAGCATCGACGCGAGCAACCCGAGGAAACTCGGGCGCGGCTCCTCCGCCTTGATCGCCACCTGCCGCTCGCGGAGGCGCTGCACCTCGGCCTCGCTGTTCGCGACGGCGAGCTTCGTGCTGAAGGACTTCACCTCGCGGCCCTTCACCAGGACCCGCTCACGGAACTCGCCGACGACTTCCTTCCCGCCGACGATCGTGACGCGCGCGATGTTGTCCTTCCCGAGCTGCTGGTCGTAGAAGGAGTACTCCACCTCCGTCGCCCGCTCTCGCCCCTTCCCCGCGAACTGGATCAGGACGATGGGGATCAGGAAGGCGATGAGCCAGAACGAGAGGGACCGGGAGAAGCGGCCGGGGCCGCCGGACTTCGGGGTCGTGGATGATGACATAGTGGGCGACTCAGGTCGCGAGGCTGGCGACGTACGGGACGTGACGGAAATCCTCGGCGTGGTCGAGACCGTAGCCGACGAGGAAGTCCGGCGGCGCGTCGAAACCGACGAAGCGGACCGGATGCTGGAGTTCGGTGGCGATGCGCTTGTGGAGGAGCGCGCAAATGGCGATGGAGGCGGGGCGTCGGGCCTGCAGCAGCGTGACGAGGTGCTGCAAGGTGCGGCCTGAGTCCACGATGTCCTCGACCAGGAGGAGGTGCTTCCCTTCCAGCGAGGTCTCGGGATCGTAGAGGAGCCGGACGGTCCCCGACGACACCGTCGCGTTGCCGTAGCTCGAGGCCACGAGGAAATCGACGTGGAGCGGGCGCTCGACCTCCCGCACCAGGTCGGCGAGGAAGATGAAGCTCCCCTTGAGGAGGCCCAGGACGAGCAGCTCTCCGTCGGGATAGGCGGCCGTGATCTCCCGTCCGAGAGCGCGGCACCGGTCTGCGATCGCCTGTTCGGAGAACGCGATGCGGTCGACGGCGCGGCCCTTGAGCCGAGGATCAGGCGCGGAGGAAGACATCATCCTTCAATATAGTCCTCGGGCCACATGGACGTTCCCGGCCCGTGCGTGGCACGGTGGATGACGAAGGTGCGCGCCGTGCGCTCAATACGATGCCCGCCGCTCACCGGGATGTACTGGCCGGCACGCGCATCGGGGGCCCAGCGCGCGGCCCGCGCGATCCCCCGGCGGTCGAGGACGACCCCTGCCCGAGCAGCGATTGCGGGCCAGAGTGGCTCCCACGCCGACGCGTCGAGCTCCGCGACCGATGCCACCGGTACCGCCACCACCCCCGCCCGAAGGACGCGGACGTCGAGCCCGTCCACGACCGCCTCGAGATCGACGCGCCACGCCCGCGCCCGCCGACCCAGCGCGAGGCACCAGGCGGCGAATCCGGGGTGCGCGCGCTCCAGTGCGGGCAGGAGTTCATGCCGCACCCGATTCCGCTGGAACCGGAGCGTCGCATTACTCGGATCCTCCTCGAAGCGGATCCCGTGCCTGCCGACGTACGCCGCGAGGTCGGCGCGAGGCACCTCGAGCAACGGGCGCACGACCGGCGTCCGGGGTGACCCGGACGGTGCGACGACCATCCCCGCCAGCCCCCGCGGCCCGGCGTGCCGCAGCAGTCGCAGGAGCACCGTCTCCACTTGGTCATCCAGGGTGTGGGCGGTGACCGGGACCGCCGACTCCTGGTTCGCGGTCTCGGCGAGGAACCGCCAGCGCGCCCGACGCCACCCGGCTTCGGTGGGGGGCGACCGCCGGTCGGCACGGCCGATCCGACACGGCACCCCGGCTGCGGCGCAGGTCAGCCGCACGAGGTCCACCGCCCGCCGGGCGGCCTCCCCGGTACCGTGGTCGAAGGTCGCAACCGCGGCAACTTCCTCACGACGGCGCGTCAGCAGGGCGTGCAGGAGCCCCATCGAATCCCGCCCGCCGGAGACCGCGACCAGCCACCGGCCGGGGACCATGCCCGCGACCGCCTCCTCCACCCCAATGGGTTCCGTTCCCGGGAACACGTCTATAAGATACGGCGTTCTTCGGACAGCCATTCCGACAACCGGTCAGGAGCACTCGCGTGGAACAGAACTTCGGTGGCCCCCTCGGTACCCTCATCGCCGGCCTTGGCATGGGCGCCTACTACCTCGGCCTGACCTGGATCAACATCCTGCTCGGCATCGTCCTCACCCCGTTCTTCATCATCCCGATGACCTGGATTCAGGACGCTCGGGCGAAGAAGCAATCGCAGGGCTGAGCACGCCACGCCGGGTCTCCCGGCCCAGTTTATGCTTCGGCAGGGCGGCGCTTCAGCGCCGCCCTGCCTTTTTTCATCTTCGTGACGAGAACGCCAAGTCGGCAGTCTTTCTCTTGAATGACGTGCTGCTACGGGTTGGCTTGGGGGAGAATGTCGAGACGATGGATTCCCAGGTGATTTGGGAGATCCAAATCGACAATGTGGAAAAATGGCGATATCCAGTCAGAGTATTCCACACGACCCCAAGACTCAACAGGCATGGATGTAGAAAAATATCCTTGTGATAATTTCATCCGTTCCGTCATATGCACGGGTATATGCAACCGAAAAAGCATAATAATTAGGTATTATGCAGACAATAATTTAGTTTATGCATAACTCATAAGTTCGCATTATTCAACATTATAAATTCTATGATTTAATATATTTTTAGATCCATTCACTAAAAACACCCACTTTTCAACAAGAAATGGCCAGTAAAGCGTTCCACCGCTGTTCTGGTTGACTTGGAACACTTTGAAATTGCTTCCAGGTACGCAACGCACCGCCTATATCCCCCGCCCCGCTGGTGGGTGCACACGTCCGGACATTGAAGGGAAAGGAAGGGTGCCCTGCTCATCTCGATCAACAATCTGACCAATCTGGATACTGCCGAACTGGCGGGCTTGCGTAGTCCAGAGGCCGTGGGCGGAACCTGCCGGAGGTGGCGACTGGCATCCTCATCACCCCATCCCCACCCGCCTGGGCGCCTCCATCGCCGCCCCCCTCTTCGCCCCCATCGTCGCCCGCGCCCCCCGTTCTGCAAGGCAACG
>DAISWY010000179.1:0-3058 GCA_036826135.1 Gemmatimonadaceae bacterium
TCGAGCATATACGGTGCGTCCACCGTGTCGCTGGGCGCGTCGCGCCGCTGCAGGCGGAAGAGCGCCGGGGAGTTCGTCGCCTTGATGAAGACCCAGCCACTCACCGGGTCCGCGGCGGCCCCACCCCACCCAGCCCCACCGATCACGCCGGGCATCGCCACTGTTCCCTGCAGCGAGGGCGGCGTGTAGAGCGGACCGAGTCGGTACGGCGCGATCTCATCGAGCGCGGCCTGCCGAAGCGCTGGCGTGAAGGTGAGCACGTCCGCGGTCGAGAATCCTTGGCGGGAGAACGGCGCGGGGCGGGTGGGAATCGGCTGCGTCGCCGACGCGCGCTCCCCGGGGACATCACTCCCCGGCACCGGACGCTCCTCGATCGGCCAGAGCGGGCGCCCGGTCGCTCGCTCGAACGCGAAGACGAAGCCCTGCTTCGTCGGGACGACGACGATGTCGGTGCGCCGGCCCTCGTGCGTCACCGTCATCAGGTTGGGAGGCGCGGGGAGGTCGTAGTCCCAGAGGCCGTGATGGGCGACCTGGAAGTGCCAGACGCGGCGCCCGGTGCGCGCGTCGAGGCAGACCAACGATTCGCCGAACAGGTTGTCGCCCGGCCGGGTGCCGCCATACCAGTCGTTGCTCGGCGTGCCGACGGGGAGGTAGACCAATCCGCGCGCGCTGTCCACGCTGAACGGCGCCCAGACATTCGTGTGACCGGTCGTCCGAGCCGACGAATCGCCCCAGGTCTCCGCCCCGAATTCACCGGGGCGCGGTACGGTCCCAAAGCGCCACACCCGGCGTCCGGTCCGCACGTCGAAGGCCTGCACGTCGCCCGGCGGGTCGCCGCGATACACGAGCCGATCGCCGACGCCATTGCCGAGGATGACGAGGTCGCCCCACACCACCGGCGGCGACGTGTTCGTATAGTGCTCCTTCCGGACCGGGCGGTCGAGCCCTGCGGTGAGGTCGATCTCGCCGTTCGTCCCGAAGCTCGGGATCGGCGTGCCGGTGGCGGCGTCGAGCGCGATGAGACGCCAGCGCGAGTTGAGGAAGACCCGACGGGACCGTCCGTCGGTCCACGTCGCGATGCCGCGATGCACGAACCCCGTCCCGTTGCTCGGTTGTCCGAGTCGCAGCCACGGCTTGGGGTCGAACGACCAGAGCTCGCGCCCGGTCCGACCATCGAGAGCGATGACGCGATTGTACGGCGTGGGGAAGATCAGCGTGTCCCCGAGCGCGAGCGGCGTCGCTTGAAAGTTGCCGGGGCGCGCGGGACGCTGGTCGGGGCCAGCGGGGATCGGGGCCTCCTTCGCATCCCACGTGTACGCTACGCGCAGGAGGGGGACGGTCGAGCGATCGATATCGCGCAGCGGGCTGTACTTCATGCCGCCGGGGTCGCCCCCATACGTGCTCCACCCAACGCTCCGCTGGCGCGGCGTGTCGAGCCGGGGCGGGGCCACGATGGGCGCACCGCGCTGCAGCACGAAGCGCACCCGCTGCAGCGCTGTCGGATCGGTGAGGGGGTCCCCCTCGACCGCGATGAGGTCGGCGAGCATCCCCGGGGCGATGCTCCCGACACTGTCGGCGATCCCCAGCGCCGCGGCCGCGAGCGAGGTCGCCCCACGAATCGCCTCCATCGCGGGTTGTCCCGCCTCCTGGATGCGCGCGAGCAGTTCGCGAGCGTTCTGACCGTGCGCGCCGGCCACCGCGTCGGTGCCCATCACAACACGGAGCCCTGGCGTGGCGATCGCCGACCGATAAAGGGCGCGGTTTCCCGGGAGCGCACCCTCCATGAACCGGAAGCCCTCCTCCGAGTAGTTGCCGATACCGAGGAAGCGGGCCTTCTGCTCGAGATAGTTCTGGATGACGAGGCCGATGTTCGGCTCGAAGAAGGTCCCGCGCGCCGCCATCAGCGTGAGCTCGGCCTGCGTGGCCTGGGTGCCGTGGGTCACCCCGGTGCATCCCGCGAGCGTGGCGGCGCGGATGGCCGACGCCGCGTGCGCGTGCACCCAGCTGCGCCGCCCGAGCCGTCGCGCCTCGTCGCACGCGGCGAGAATCTGTTCGTCAGAGAGGGTCTGTCCGCCCCCTTCGCGGATGCTCTTGGAGGCGAAGATCTTGATTACATCGGCGCCGTCGGCGACGCGCGCGCGGACCCACGCGCGAATTGCCTCGGGGGGACGGGTCGCGTCGCTCCACTGCCCGGCGCTCGTAAGGACGCGCGGCCCCTCGAAGTGTCCCTCCTGGATCCCGCGCCGGAGCTCGAGGTCGATTGGCGCACCCAGGCTCTGCACGGTCGTGAAGCCCGCACGCAGGGTGCGCTGCGCGTTCTCCGCCGTCGCGCGGAGCCGCTCCTCCGCCGTCTCGTTTCGCGTGTCCGCCCGTCCGTCGGGGCCGAAGTGTCCATCAATATGAACGTGCGTATCGATGAGGCCGGGCAGCATCGTGAGCGAGGAGAGGTCCCACGTGACGGACGTGCCCGCGCGGAAGGGGTCGATGGATGTGATCCGTCCGTCGCGCACGGTGACCACCACGTCGCGGCGCGTCCCGCCCAGGCCGTCGAGGAGCACCCCGACGCGGATGCGCGTCGGCGGCTCAGGTTCTCGGACCGCACCCACCAGGAGCACGGGGAGCAGGAGGGCGGCGGTGACGCGCCACCGCGAGGGGGATCGGCGCACGGGGACCTCAAGGCTGAACGGAGACGGGGAATGTGTGGGCGCCGGATGGTCGCGGCCAGCAGGTGGGCGTCGTAGAATCCCCCTATGACGCACGATCGGCGCACGTTTCTGAGAAGCACCGTGCTCGGCGCGGCCGCTGCGGCGCTCCCCGAATCCGCCGCCGCGGCTTCGCCTCAATCGCCCAAGACGCCGAGGTCGACCAACCAACCCCCGGCGCGGGCGCTCGACCCATTGATGCTCGCGGCCCTTGGTGAGGCCGTGCTCCCCGAATCGCTCGGCGCCGCCGGGCGCGGTCGCGCGATCGCCGCGTTCACGGCTTGGCTCGCCGCGTACGTACCGGTGGCAGAGGAGATGCGCGGCTACGGCTAAGCGGAGCTTACGTACACGCGCGC
>DAISWY010000180.1:0-3033 GCA_036826135.1 Gemmatimonadaceae bacterium
TCGCCTGGGTGGGTCGCTGGGAGGATCTCCTCACCGGCACGCCCGGGCAGTACCGCGTGCGGATCAAGGACAACACCAACCAGTGGGATTCGACCTACCCCGGTCTCGAGCGGCTCGGCGACGGGTCGTTCGTCGCCACCACCTACGGGCACTGGGAGGCGGGGCAGCCCCCCTACATCCTCAGCGCGCGCTTCCGGCTGGAGGAGCTCGACGCCCGGAGCGCCTTCGACGGCGACCGCCTCGCGCGTATCGACCGCTATCTCCAGGCGCAGGTCGACTCCGCCCGCATCGCCGGGGCGGTGGCGCTCGTGCTGCGGGACGGCGAAGTCGTCTACGAGCGCGCCGTCGGCTGGGCCGATCGCGAGGCGAATCGCCCGATGCGCCCCGACCACATCTTCCGGATCGCATCGCAGTCGAAGGCCATCACCAGCACGGCGGTGATGATGCTTGTCGAGGAGGGGCAGCTGGCGCTCGGCGACCCGGTCTCGCGGTGGCTGCCGACCTTCGCGCGCACGACGGTCGTGAATCCCGCCGATACGGGCCGGACCACGATCCCCGCTCGGCGGGCGATTACCATCTTCGACCTCCTCACCCACACCGCCGGGATCTCCTACGGCACGGATGCCTCGGTTGCCGCGCGCTACCGCGCCGCCGGCCTCGGGCCCGCCGCAGGCTTCGGGTGGTACACCGCCGATAAGGCCGAGCCGATCTGCACCTCGA
Source organism: Gemmatimonadaceae bacterium (assembly GCA_036826135.1). Classification (GTDB taxonomy): domain Bacteria; phylum Gemmatimonadota; class Gemmatimonadetes; order Gemmatimonadales; family Gemmatimonadaceae; genus Pseudogemmatithrix. Next base: position 721 of record DAISWY010000180.1, read on the forward strand.
TGGACCGCCTCGGCACCCTCCCCTTCGTCGCGCAACCCAGCGAGCGCTTCGTCTACGGGTACAACACCGACATCCTCGGCTGCGTGGTCGAGCGCGCGAGCGGCCTCCCGCTCGACCGCTTCCTCGAGTCACGGCTCCTCGCGCCCCTCGGGATGCGCGACACGCGCTTCTTCGTCACGCCGTCCGACTCGGCGCGGCTCGTGACGGTCTACCGTACCAACGAGCAGGGGCGTGCGGTGCGCGCCGACACCGGCGCGCGCGGCCAGGGACACTACGTCAACGGTCCGAGAATAAGCTTCGCCGGGGGCGCCGGGCTGACGTCGACCGCCCGCGACTACGCGCGCTTCCTCGAGATGCTCCGCCGCGGTGGCGCCATCGACGGGAGGCGCTACCTCGCCCCACGCACCGTCGAGCTGATGACCACGAATCAGGTCGGCACACGGTACAGCGCCGACGGGAATGGGTACTCGCTCGCCTTCTCCACCGTCGACCGGCTGGGGGCCAACGGCTTCTCGTCCGTCGGGAGCTACAACTGGGGCGGCGCCTACGCGAGCATCTACGCGGTGGACCCCGCCGAGCGGCTCGTGATGGTCCTGATGCTCAACAACCTGCCCGGGACGCCAGAGGCGCGGGCCCGATTCGGGACGCTGGTCTACCAGGCGCTGGTGCGGTAGCGCGCATCACCCCCGCACCACCGCCTCCGCCTCGATCTCCACCAGGTACTGCTCGCCGATCAACTCAGCGCGCACCAGCGTGTTGGCGGGCCGGATCGTACCGAACCGCTCACCGTGTGCGCGCGCGACGGCCTCCCAGTCCTCGAGCCGACTCACGAAGATCCGCGTGCGCACCACATCCGCGAGCGCGCCGCCGAGTGACTGCAGCGCCCCCTCGATCTTGTCGAAGACGTGGTGTGCCTGCGCGTACGCATCGCGACCGCCCATCGCCCGGCTGCCGTGCGTGGCGGTGGTGCCCGAGACGAGGATGCGGTCGCCGACCCGGACCGCGCGCGCGTAGCCAGCGGACGTCTCCCACGGTGTGCCGCTGAACGCCCGACGCGTTCCATCCGGCGCGTTCTCTACGGTGAATGGCGCGGGGAAGCTCGCCACGTGGTGCGAGAGGTCTCCGCTGGCGGTGAGGAAGGGCGGCTTGCGGTATTCATCGCCGCAGTCGCCGGGCACGGCCGCGAGCGTGGCGAGTGCCGCCGCCACCTCGGCGCGATCGTCGGTGGTGAGGCGAAGCGCGTCGAGGCGCGCGTTGTCCTCGAGATGCGCGCGCTCACCCAACCGCGCCCCGATGATCACGCCGCCCACCGCCGGCGCGTCGAGGATATACCGCGAGGCGACGTTCGCGATGGAGCAGCCGTGCCGATCGGCGACGGCGCGCGCGGCGCGCAGGACCCGCTGCAGCGCCTCCCATCCGCCGACGACGCGGATGAATCGCCCGTACTTCATCTGCGACCAGGTGGCGAGGGACTCCCAGTCCGGCTCCGGCGCGCCGAGCCAGCGGTCGGAGAGGAACCCGCCAGCGAGCGTACCGAACGCGAGCAGCGTGATCCCCTGCCGCGCGCAGTACGCGGCCATCTCCCCCGCGGCGCGCTGGTCGAGCAGGGAGTAGCAGACCTGGTTGGTCGCGATCGGGATCCCGCTCTCCACGACGAGCCGCAGGTGCGCGGTGTCGGTGTTCGTCAGCCCGAGGTGCCCGATGAGCCCCTCACGACGACACTCGTCGAGATAGAAGAGCGCATCGAGCCACGCCGGGTGCGCGTAGCTCCAGGCGTGGAACTGCAGGAGATCGATCCGCTCCACCCGCATCCGCTGTCGGGCGCGGTCCACCGCGGCGCGCACGTCGTCGCGCGTGAGGGGCCCGGGCTCCGGCACCCACTTGGTGAGCAGCTGTGTCGCGGGGGCACCGGGCCGCGTGCGGAAGCGTCCCACGACCTCCTCCGACGAGCCGTAATGGTCGGCCATATCGAAGGTCGTGAAACCCGCGGCGACGTACGGTGCCATCGCGTCGGCGGCGTGCTCGAGGTCGAACGGGCGCCCTTCGCGCTCCTGGTCGGCCATCTGCCAGAGCCCGGTGAGGATGCGGGCGATGGAGAGATCGGAACCGATACGGTGGCGACTGATCGTGGTCATCTCAGGCTCATTCCTCAGGCAGGGTCGCGAAGCGCGCGGTGAGGTCCCCTTCGCGGGCACGGAGCTTCCGGAATTCCACGAGATGGATCGCGAACCCGATGGCCATCACCACCCCCCAGACCGCGAGCGGCCGCTCGTACCAGACCGCAACGGCGGTCCCGAGTTCTCGACGGACATG
>DAISWY010000181.1:0-2957 GCA_036826135.1 Gemmatimonadaceae bacterium
GACGACGAGGCCGCGGAAACCGAGGCGCTCCTTGAGGAGCCCCGTGAGCAACTCCCGATGGGCGTGGCACTTGATCCCATTGACGCTGTTGAACGACACCATCACGGTCTGCACCCCGGCGCGCAGTGCGGCGAGATACGGCGGGAGGTGCGTCTGCTCGAGCGCCTCGGGCGAGAGGGCCGCGTCGCCCTGGTCGATCCCTTCGGACGTCGCGCCGTCGCCGATCCAGTGTTTGGCACAGGCGAGGACCCCATCGTCGTCGAGCGCGCCCTGCATCCCGCGGACGAACGCCTCCGCGTATGCGGCCACGAGCGACGGGTCGTCGGAGAAGCTCTCATAGGTGCGTCCCCACTGGACGTTCTGCACCACGGCGAGGGTTGGTGCGAAGTTCCAGTCGAGCCCCGTCGCCAGCACTTCGCGGGCGCAGACACGCGCGAGTCGCTCGATCAGCTCCGGGTCGTGCGCCGCGCCCAGGCCGATGTGATGCGGGAAGATCGTCGCGCCGCGGACATTCGCGTGGCCGTGCACCGCATCCACCGCGTACAGGAGCGGAATCGCGGCGCGTCCATCGCGTGGGTCGGTGGAGGCGGCCCACAGGGCGTCGTTCAGCGTGACCCAGTCGCCGGGTGTGTTGGCGCCGGGGACGGAGCCCGAGCCGCTGAGCACCGCGCCGATGTGATATGCGCGCACGTCGTCCGGCGTCGTCGACGCCCGTTCGCCCATCATCATCTGCCCGAGCTTCTCATCGAGCCGGAGGCGCGCGAGTAGCCCCTCGACGCGTGTCTCGACCTGCGCCTCGGACGGCGCCTCACGCGGAGGGTCGGTGGCCACGGGGACTGTTGGCCCCGGCAGGGTCGGGGCGCTCACCAGGCCACCGTCAGGTAGCTGCGAACCTCCCACTCACGCCCGAGCGGGAATCCGGGCGCCCCCGCGTCGCAGACGGTGTCGCCGGCAGCGTTGGTCGTGGTGGTGGGGCAGTAGCGGGGGGAGTAGCGGTCCAGCGTCCGCCAGGTGCCGCGGAGCCCGACCTTCGTCTCGGGGAGATCGAACCACTGCGGCTTGCCGAAGACGTAGGCGACGTCGGCCATTAGTTGCGTCGGGAAGGTGAGGTTGAAGTCGCGATGGTAGTCGTAGGGCCCGAAGTCGTTGAACTTCGCGGCGCCGATGAGCTTGAGCGGACCCGAGACGAGCCGTAGGTCGCCGCCCGCGCGCGTCACGAGGCGCTGGCTGTCGCCATTCGGCTCGGCCTTCCCGCCGTACGCGTTGACGATGAACCGGAGATCGCGACCGAGCCGCGCGATGGTGCGCGCCCGGATCTCCCAGAGGTCACGCCCCGGCGTCGAGGCAGGGAAGGCGAACGGGGTGCGGCCATCGGCGAGGATGCCGATCGCCGCGTCCATCCCCGTGGGCATGTGCTTGTAGGTGTACGCGAGGCTCGCTGCGAAGCGTGCGTCCTCACGCACGTCGTTGTCCCATTGGTACATCCACGTCGCGGGGGTCGGGTCCCAAGTCAGCAGCAGCTCGCCCGCGGCCATCTCCCGGTTCGCGCGCACCACGAACGGATCCCGCAGGACGTTGCGGAGTCGCGCCGGCGCCGGGGCGAAGCGCGGGATCGGCCCGACCAGCGGCTGCTGGACCAGCACGTTCGGGGCAATCTGCAGGTGGCCGATGGAATAGGTGATCCCGGTCATCGCATTCCACTGATTGCTCATCCCAGTGTCGCGCAGCCACCACCCGGTGAAGGTCTGCACCGCCGTCGGTCCCCCGTCGGCGACGAGCCCCATCAGGGCGCCCTGCGCGTACCAATTCACCCGACCGCGCGAGAACGAGAGCTTCGCCTTCGCGCCGAACGTGTCACTCGGCCGGATCTCGTCGCCGAGCACCTGATAGCTCCCGGGGCTCCCCTCCACGCGCTGAAAGGTCTCCCCGACCCGCGTGGACCCGGCCCAGATGCCGCCGAGGTCGATCCCGACGCCGAGCAGCGTCGTCGCGAGATGCAGCGAGAGGCGACGCGTCGGCGGGAGCGGGATGGCGAGGGAGCTCGTCGTCGCACCGGCAGGGATGCGGGCGAGGTCCTCGTGGTAGAGCCCCGTCACATCGATGCCAGCGACCCGCCGACGATACTTGAAGAGCGCCGCGGGATTGGCGCCCCACCAGAGCTCGGGACCGACCGCGATCTTGAGGCCGTCGAGGGCGCGCTTTCCGGTGAACTCGACGCCGAGCGGTGCCGCCGCGTTGTAGGTGTCGATGTTGCGACCGTAGTTCGCCTCGCGGTAGACACCGAAGAAGTCGCCCTCGTATCCCCAGTGGTAGTGCCCCGAGCGATTGAACGCCTCCAGTCGGAAGTCGCGGGCGTCCCAGGTGACGTGGGCACGGTAGACCTTGAGCCGCTCGAGGCCGTCCGTGGCGAGGCCGTCACCGGTCGTCAGGGCGAGCGTGCGTGCGCGGCCGCGGTTCTCGTAGAAGATCTCGTCGATCGGGTTCTCGGGGACGTGACCGAGAACGTTCACCGCGAGCGTCGCCTGCAGGCGCTCCGAGGGCTTCGCCTCGACCTCCACGAAGTACGATTCCATCCGATCGAAGCCGCGAAAGGCCGGTCGGTCGGTGAGGCTCGGGGCATCGGCGCCCGGCGTGCGAATCGACGTGCCGCCGGTCGCGAAGTTCGTGAGCTCGAGCCGCATCCCCTTGAGGCGGAGCGGGGCGGTCTCCGCCCCGGCGCCGGCCCGCTCTGCACGCGCCTGCGCGGTCAAGGCGCCTGGATCGATCGCGGCGAACTTCGAACGCAGCGCGACGCGCGTCGTCCCCGGGGCGTAGGGATCGATGGCGTGAATCCGCTGCAGCGCATAGTACGCGGCGCGGGGGTAGAGGTCGAAGAGGCCGCGCGTGTCCGGCGGCCCCTTCGCCACGATCCCCCACCACTCCTCATTCATGTTGTTCTCACCCGGCACGAAGTCGTG
>DAISWY010000182.1:0-2795 GCA_036826135.1 Gemmatimonadaceae bacterium
CGATCACACTCCCCGTCGTGAGCCGCGTCCCGATCCCCGTCTTCACGTGGTCACCAATCAGGGCACCGAGGAACTGGAGCCCCGTCTCGCGCATCCCGGCGGGTGTCCAACAGGACACGGGGCCGTAGGAGTTCTTGAGGTTGCTCGTGATGGTGCCCGCGCCGAGGTTCGCCCAGCGGCCGATGACGCTGTGCCCGACGAAGCCGTCGTGCCCCTTGTTCGCGTGCCCGATCACGATCGCGACCGAGAGCTCGCCGTGGACCTTCGCCCCCTCCCCGATGGTGACGCAGGCGAGCCGGCCGCCGAGGACGGACGCACCCGGCGCGATTACCACGGGTCCCTGCAACCGTGTGAAGGCCTGCACCACCGCGCCCGCGCCGATGACGACCGCGCCGGCCGTCGCGTCGATCACCACCTGCGGCTCAATCCGGGCGTCGGCGGCAATCACTACCGGGTGCGACCCGAGCACGTGGACGTCGGTCGGTACTGGTGTTGTGGCGGCGGTGCGCGCATCACGTTCAGCGAGTGCGGCGGCGTCGGCGGCGAGCATCGCCGGCAGGTGGCCGACGAGGTCCCACACGGCGCCCATCCACCACCCGGCGAGGGTAGCGCGGATTCCCGTGCGTGGGGCGAGCGAATCCAGCGTCACCGCGCCCTCCGCCACCGCCGAGAGCGGGAGCGGATCCGACAGGCGTACCGCACCGACCACCCCATCGATGACAAGCACGGTCGCGGCGGGTGCCGCCGCCACGTCGAGCGTCGGGCAGCAGCGACTGTTGACGAGCCAGGTGCCCGCCGGAATCGTCGCCGTGATGGCGGCGGGGGCGTCGAACTCCTCGAACGCCGCGAGATGCGGCGCCGAGACGAACCCCACCGCCGGTCTCCCCAACACCGCAGCCCACCGGCGTCGCGTGAGCATCGCACCCGCCACGAGCTCACCGACCGGTCGCGTCCGAACGAACGGGGCGAAGCCGCGTGCGACCGCGTCGTCGTACAGCACGATTCCGCTCACGCGAGCTCCTTCAGGTCGGGGGGCAGATGGTCCACGAGCGACTTGAGGTCGTGCGCGAGGTCCACGGTCGTGACGAGCGTCACCCCGTCGCGCACGACGACGACGAGGTCGGAGACACCGTACAGCACGACCGCGCTCCCCTCGGCGTGCACCACATTCCGCACGGCCCGCTGGGTGACGACGCGACCGAAGCTCGCATTGCCCTCCGCATCGTGGCGCCGGACGCGCTGCAATGCCGCCCAGGTACCCACATCGTCCCATCCGAAATCGCCGGCGAGCACGAGCACCCGCCGGCTCCGCTCGAGCACGCCCACGTCGATGCTCACGCCGCCGGTGACGGCACCGAAGAACGCCTCGGCGCCCGCCGCCACGTTCGCCAGCGCCGCGCCGAGTTCCGGCGTGACCGCCATGACCTCGTCGAGCAGGTCCTGGGCGCGCCAGGCGAAGATCCCCGAGTTCCAGAGGTATCCGTCCGCGACCATCTGCGTGGCGCGCGGGATGTCGGGCTTCTCGACGAACCGCGCGACCGCTCGCACCCCCGGCGCGCGGTCGGGGCCCGGTTGGATGTACCCGAAACCGGGGTCCGGACGGGTCGGGACGATGCCGACGGTCGCCAACGCGCCGTGGGTTGCAGCCGCCTCCGCCGCGGCCGCGAGCGTGGCACGGAACCTGTCGGCGTCGCCGATCGCCCAGTCGGCATGGACGCAGACCATCCGGGCATCGGCACCCCCGCGGCGGCGCACCTCCGCTGCCGCCCACGTCAGCGCGGCCGCGGTGCCCGCCGCACGGGGCTCGAGGAGGAGCTGTTCCGCCGTGAGGGTCGGGACCGCGGCGAGGATCGGGTCGCGCAGCCGGGCGCTCGTCAGCACCAGGATCCGCTCGCGCCCGACGAGCGGGACGAGTCGTTCGACGGTCTCCGCCAGCATCGGCCCGTCGCCGATGAGGGGGAGGAGCTGCTTCGGGCGCTGTGGGGTGCTAAGCGGCCAGAACCGCGAGCCGACACCACCGGCGAGGACGACGGCGAAGAGGGGAGCGCTCATCTGTTCGTGTCGACTGGAAGAGAACGGGTCACGCGGGGTCGGCTCCGCAGAGCTCGCTGACTCGAGCGAAGAGCCGTTTCGGGCTGAACGGCTTCGTCATGAACTCATCCGCGCCACGACGCCGCGCCTCGCTCTCCTGATGATCTTGCCCTGCGGCCGTCAGGATCAGGCAGGGCAGGGTGCGCCACCGCGAATCACCGCGCAGACGGTCGAGCACGTCGAGCCCGGAGAGCCTCGGCATCATCAGGTCGAGCACCACCGCGCGAATCCGCGGGTTCGCCTCGAGCGCCGCGAGGGCCTCCTCTCCGTCGTAGACGAGCGTGACCCGGAACGGCCCTTGCGAGAGCTTGGTCTCGATGATGCGACCGATGTGCGGTTCGTCGTCGGCGACGAGGACCTCAATCGGCGGCTCGGTCGTGGGCGTCGTCACGCGGGCGGGGTCGGGGGTCGGGAAGGGGACCGCGGTAAGGAGGGGGGCGGCGAAGGCGAAGTCAAGCCGATTCCGCTGTCATCGGCCGGGGGGCGGGACTACCTTTCCAGGATGTCTCTCTCGTCCCTTCGTCGCGCGACACGCCTCCTCGCGGTCCTTGGCTTCGCGGGTGCGGTCACTGCCTGTGATGACCCGTTTCAGCTGCAGGCGCGCCTTCCGAACTTCGACCGGGCCTTCGAGGTCTGGGCGATCTCGGGATCCCCGGCGACCCTCCCCTCGGCGCTCGTCGTCCCGACGGCGACGGTGAGCCGCC
>DAISWY010000183.1:0-2782 GCA_036826135.1 Gemmatimonadaceae bacterium
CTCACAAATATCAATTGATGCTGACCCCTTCGATTCGTGATGCGCGTCGCCTGCCGGTCGAGGACCGAGGCTGCATCCGGCACCCCACGGATCGCGAGCCCCTCCGCGATGGCGATCTCCTGCGCCTCGGAGACGGGGAACCCGCGCGGCACCTCCTCGCGCGCCCAGATGCGGCGGAGTCGCGCGATGCCCTCCGGAGTGAGGGTCACGCCGATCAGGGTGCCGAAGACCGTCCCCTTCCGGCCCGGCGTGGGCGCCGCCTCGAGCACCCGCCACAGGGTCGTCTCAACGGACGCGGCCGCCTGCTGCCGCGCGTCGGCCGCGAGGAAGCGCCAGTACGTCGAGCGGAGGAGGGCGAGGAGCTGCGAGGCCACCAGCTCGTCGCGCTCGACGAGCAGCGCGCGTTGTACCGCCTCGAGGAGGGCACGCGGCGCGAGGGCGCCATCGAGCATCTCCTCGTGCAGCGCCTGCCAGGCGACCGCGCGATGCAACGGCGTGGTGAGCGCCTCGGCGTTGGCGAGAAGCCAGGCACGGCTGGTGGTGTCGAGGGGGAAGCGCCCGTAGCCGACGCCATCCACCGCCGGCAGCAGCACGGGCGGGGCGTCCGCCCGGGTGGACGCCGCGCGGCTCGACGCCGGGATCGCCACGGGGGTTTCCGGCGTGATCGCCGGCGACGAGGGGAGCGGCACCCGCGTGATCGTGTCCCCGAGCGCAAGCGCCACCACGCGCTCGTCGGACCCCCGTCGCACCAACACGGTGAGCCGCTGCGGCCGAGCATTCGCCACCGGATCCGCGACCACCGTATCGCCAACGAGTCGCACGCGCACCGTCGGGCGGCCGGCCTCCTCCACCCACGCCCGGCTCCAGGCAGTCACGTCGACCGGTGAGACGGAATCGAGCACGGCCACGAGGTCGAGCCAGGTCGCGTTGCCGAAGCGATGGGCGGCGAGATAGCGCTGCAGTCCCGCCTGGAACGCCGGCGCCCCCACCAACGTCTCGAGCTGCCGCATCACGATCGGCGCCTTCTGGTAGATGATCGCCCCGTAGAGTGAGCCCGCCTCGCGCAGGTTCTCGAGGGGCTGGCGGATGGGATTCGCCCCGCCCGTGCGGTCGACGCCGTACGCGGTCGGATGGTAGCCGGTGAAGAAGCGGAGGTCGTGGTCGATATCCGGGAACGCCGGCGCGACGATCTTCGCCGCCATGAAGTTCGCGAAGACCTCCTTCATCCAGACGTCGTCGAACCATCGCATCGTGACGAGGTCCCCGAACCACATGTGCGCCGTCTCGTGCGCGATCAGGCTGGCGCGCCCCATCTCCTGCGTCCGTGACGGCGCCTCATCGAGCAGCAGCGCATCGGCGCGGTACCAAACGGCACCCGGGTGCTCCATCCCGCCGAACTGGAAGGCGGGGACGAGGAAGAAGTCGTACTTGGCAAAGGGATAGGGGATCCCCGTGTACGCCTCGAGCCAATCGAGTGCCTGCGCGTGCAGGTCGAAGACCGCCGCCGCGTTCCGTGCGACCTTCACCGGATCCGTCTCGCGATGGTACATCGTGAAGGTCCGTCCGTCGCGGGTGCCGGTCAGCTGCTGCATCCGTCCCGCCGCGAAGGCGAGGAGATAGGTGCTGATCGGGGCGGTCTCCGCGAACCGGAGCCGATGCCGGCCCGGACCCGCGCTGCTGCTGTCGCGCTCGACGAGTGCCCCGTTCGCCACGGCGGCCCAGGCCGCGGGCACGGTCAGCCCGACGGTGAAGCGTCCCTTGAGACTCGGCTGCTCGAACACCGGGAATGCGGTCGAGGCACGGTCCGGCACGAAGAGCGCGTAGAGGAAGTCATCGCTCCGGTTGAGCGCCGCGTCCGTGCTGGTGAACGCGACGGTGACGGTGTGCGGACCGGCGGCGACCGCGGGAATGACGATGTGGTCTGGGACGATAGAGGCCTGGACGGTGTCCCCATCGAGGGTCACGACACCGACGTGCGACGCGGGCGCGCGGAAGTCGAGTACCACCGGTTCGCCGTCCGCGGCCCAGTCGAACCGCACAGCCACCGCGCCGCGCACCGGTGCGGTTCGGTCTTCGGGGATGTCGAAGCGGACATCATACCGGAGGTCACCGATGACGGCGCGGCGCGCCTCCGCGAGCGCGACCGCGACGCCCGGCTCGGGGTCGACCATGGGCGATCGTGGCCCGCAGCTCACGAGGGAGAGCGCGCAGGCGGCGCCCGCCGTCAGTGCGACGCGACGAGCCCGCACGAATCGCAGCGGCGCGCCGCGTTCGGTGAGTCGGCGAGGGGCGCCCGTCGACGTGACGGCGGGAGGGTGGCTCAGATGAGGCACGGGATCGCTCGGATGGACGGCTGAGGGGCCGACGAGAGGGTCGAGGGCGGGGACGACGGCGATGGCCCGCGGTCGGGCCACGCCTCGGGGTCAACCTAGGGCGCCCGTCCCCACCCCACCAGCACGCAGGGGGCGGCCTATATTCCCACCCATGGCCGCCCCCCCGATCTATCTCGACCACGCCGCCACGACCCCGGTCCGCTCCGAGGTCTTCGACGCGATGGGCCCCTTCTTCGGCCCGCGCTTCGGCAACCCCTCGTCCACTCACCGCTGGGGACGTGAGGCGCGTGCCGCACTCGACGAGGCTCGGGAGCGCGTCGCGCAGTGCCTTGGCGCCGCCCCGGACGAAATCTGCTTCACGAGCGGCGGCACGGAATCCGACAATCTCGCCGTCCTCGGTGCCTGGCGCGTCCTGAAGGCGCAGGGCAAGCGCGCGGTCGTCACCTCGC
>DAISWY010000184.1:0-2722 GCA_036826135.1 Gemmatimonadaceae bacterium
CGCGGGAGCGCCTTGCCCTCGGGCCGCGTCGTCGTGCTCACGGACGCCCAAGCCTCGAGTTGGGGAGCGATCGACGCGTCGGCGCTCGGGGGCGCGCCGGCCGATGTCGCCGTCGTCACCGCCGGACCGATCGTGAACCGCGCCGTCACCGCCGTCGCGGCGGAGCCACTCCATTGGGATCCGCGCGGGGCGGTTCGGGCGACGGCCGTCGCCCCCGACTCCGCGAGCTGGCGCATCGTCGTCGACGGTCGCACCCTGGCTCGGGGCACCGCGCTTCCCGGTGCGACGATCCTCGCCCGCGCCCAGCTCGCCGGTAGTGGCTGGCGGGCCGGTGTCGTCGAGCTCGCGCCGGATGAGCTCCGCGGTGACGACCGGCGCCATTTCGCCGTGCACGTGGGGGAGCCCCCCGCCGTGCAGGCGGCTGTGGGTGCCGGCCCCTTCCTCTCGGGCGCGGTGGGAGCGCTGGTGGCGGGAGGGCGCGCGCGCGCCGGCGCCGGGATCACGGTGGCGACGATGGAGCAGGCGCGCCGGCCCGGCCTGCTCTTCGCACCGATGGACCCGATTCGAGTGGCCGACGCCAACCGGGCGCTTGAGCGCGCCGGAATCCCCTGGCGACTCGGCGCGCGGCGCACCGGGGCCGCCCCGCTCGCCGGGGACGGCGTCACTGGGGCGATGGCGCGCATCTGGTACGTGCTCGAGCCGGCCGCCGCAGCGCAGAACGCGTCGCAGCGGATCGATACCCTCGCGACGGTCGGTGGTGCGCCCTGGGCCGTCGGTGGCGATGGGTATGTCCTCGTCGCCTCGCCGGCGACCGATGAGGCGACTGACCTCCCGGTGCGGGCGGCCTTTGTGCCGTGGATCGATCGCCTCGTTTCGCAGCGGCTCGTGGACGGCAGCACCGGCATCTCCTCGGCGACGCCGGGTGCGACGGTTCGGGTGCCAGCAGGCGTCGACGGCCTCGAGCTCGCCTCGGGCGTGGTCCGACCGGTTGCCGCTGGGGAGGGGATTGACGCGCCCTGGGTGGCGGGCGTCGCCTTCTGGCGCCGTGGCACGACGCGTGTCGGCGCGCTCGTCGTGAATGCGGAGCCGGCGGAGTCGGACTCGGCGCGGCTCGCGCCCGACACGCTCGCCGAGCGGCTCGGGGCCCGGCGGGTCGATGCGGCGTCCGATGGCCTCGGCCGCGCCGTGTTCGCCGCGGGTGGCGCGCGCGCGTGGAGTCGCGCCCTGCTCGTCCTCGCCCTGCTGCTCCTCGCGGCGGAGTGGTTCGTCGCCGTACGGGGTGCCGCGCGCCGCGCCCCGACGGAGGGCTGATGGCGCTCCCGCAGCTGATCGAGCGCCTCGCCGCGCTCCCCGCCTTCCGCAGCCTCACGGGCGCGCTCCCGTCGGTGAACGGCCGGCTCGAGGTAAGCGGCTTGGCGGGGTCGTCCGACGCCGTCCTCCTCGCGGCGCTGGCCACCCGGGAGCCGAACCGGCTCTTCATCGTCGTCGCGGATCAGGTGGCGGAGGCGGAACGCTGGCTCGCGGACCTCCAATCGGTCCTTGGCGGGGAGGGGATCGCGCTGTATCCGCCGCGCGAGGGCCTCGGCGAGGTGGAGCCCCACGCCGAGGTGGCCGGCGAGCGGGTGGAGACGCTCGAGGCGCTCGCCCGCGGGGGCGTCCGCGTGCTGCTCACGACGGTGCGCGCGCTGCAGGAACGGACGCGTCTCCCGGGCGCGCTCGCGGACGCGCGGCTGACGCTCCGGCGCGGCGACAGCTGGCGCCTCGAGGATCTCACCGCGCATCTCGACCGCGTCGGCTTCGCGCGGGTCCCCGTCGTCGAGGACGTCGCCGAGTACAGCGTGCGCGGCGGGATCGTCGACATCTACGGATTCGGGATGCGCGAGCCCGTCCGGCTCGAGTTCTGGGGGGACCAGCTCGAGGCGCTCCGTGGCTTCGACGTGGCGACGCAACGGATGACGGCGCCGATCGATCAGGCGGTGATCCTCCCCGTCGAGGTGCACGGCGAGGACGACGAGGTGCCCTACGCCCGTGTCGCGCTCGGCGAGCTTTTCCCGGCCGGGACGCTGCTCCTGATGCCATCCGGCGTCAGCCCGAAGCCGGAGTGGCAGCGGACCTGGGAGGAAGCGGCGCACCATCTCGAGGTCGCGCGGCGGCGCGGTGAGGAGGTGCCGGCGCGGGAGGCGCTCCTGCTCCCGCCGGACGCGGTGGCGCGCCAGCTCGCGACCTTCCCCTCGCTCGCGCTCGTCGCCGCGGAGGCCGCGGATGCGCGCACCGTGAGCTTCCCGATCCGCCCGCCGGAGAAGGTGGAGCGCGACCTCGGGCGCCTCGGCGCGCTGGTACGCGACGGCACGCCGACGGTGATCCTCTGCGACAACGCGGGGCAGGCCGAGCGGTTGGAGGAACTGCTCGACGCGCGGGGTGGCGATCGCGCCCCCGTCGCGCTCGCCATCGGCGTCCTCGCCGGCGGCTTCCTCATCCCGCCGCGCGGCGGTCCCGACGGGCTCCGCGTGCTCACCGATCACGAGATCTTCCGTCGCGAGCGTCGCATCCGGCGGGCGCGTCGGTACGTCACCGGCGCGGCGCTCGAGCAGGTCACCGCGCTCAAGCCCGGCGACTACGTCGTGCATCTCGAGCACGGGATCGGCATCTACCGCGGGATGTCGACCGTGTACCACGGCGAGTCGACCATCGAGGTCGCGGTGGTGGAGTACGAGGGCGGTGA
>DAISWY010000185.1:0-2640 GCA_036826135.1 Gemmatimonadaceae bacterium
GGTCGACATCTACAAGGACCGGAACGCGTACTACCAGGAGGGGCCGTTCAAGCGGGTGCCGCGGCCGGGGACGCGAAACTATCTCGGTCACGTGGCGACGACGCTTGAACAGATGAATCTCCGCGAGCTCGCGCTCGGCACGAAGACGCGTTCCGGCGACCAGTACGATGTATGGGAGAGTGTTTACTCGCCTGTCGGTGCCGATGGATATCCGAAGCCGATCTGGGACCGTCGCACCGGGGTGATCGACACGGCGGTCGCGGCGTACTGGCGTGAGCACTACGACCTCTCGTACATCCTCAAGCGCGACTGGGCGACGCTCGGTCCGAAGCTGCGCGGCAAGTTGCGGATCTACGTGGGCGATATGGACAACTACTACCTCAACAACGCGGTCTACGAGGTGGAGAAGTTCCTGCGCGCCGCGAACCCGCCGAGTGATGCGGTGGTGGATTACGGGGACCGTGATGAGCATTGCTGGAACGGCGACCACACGCGGTCCAACGCGTACTCGCGGTTGCGGTACCCGCAGATGGTCTTCCCGTGGGCGGTGGAGCGGATGCTACTGACGGCGCCGCCGGGGGCGGATCTGCGGAGTTGGCGGTACTGAGCGTCAGTCGGTTGCGCGCGCCGGCCGCGTGTGGCGGCGCGTGTGTGACGGTCAGCGTGTGACGACTAGCGTGTGCGCGGGCTGGTTGGATCGGTCCAGCGCAGGCGCGGGAAGCGGGCGAAGTCCGCGTCGGCCGAACAGAGTTCGGCATCGCGGGCGATGGCCAGCGCTGCGAGGTGGGTGTCCGGGATGCGGTTGGCGGTCGCGTGCATCTCCTGCAGGAGGCGCCGGAGCACGTCCCAGTGGCCAGGGTCCGCATCGAGGGTGATGACGTTCGGTCGTGCGAGCCATCCATCGACGACCGCGATAGCCTGGTCCGTGGTCAAGGGGTTCGGGAAGACCCTCGAGCTGGTGACGAGGCGGAGGAAACCGAGCACGACGCTCCAAGGGAGCGCGACGGTCTCGTCGGCGTTCATCGCGTCATCGAGAAAGTCACGCGCCCGCTCGTGATGGGCACTGCCGGCGTGCACGGCGTACAGCAGGAGGTTGACGTCGATGATCCGCACGGTGTCAGCCTCGCGGTTCGAGGCGGCGTCGAATCTCCTCGTCATCCAGCGTGGCGGAGAGCGCGAGGGCTTTGTCGAGGTCGAGGCCGGCGCGCGCAGGCCCGAGATCGAAGGTCGGGGTCTGGTAGCGCGGGGCGGGCGCGGACGACTCGGGGGTGAGGCCGCGGTGAATCGCCTGGTTGAGTTCCTCGCGGAACGATCGCCCGGACTGGTGGGCACGGTCCCGCAGCCGCTGCAGAAGATTCTGGTCGATATCCACGGTGGTGCGCATTTGTGATGCTATGACATCTGCGCAGTGATGTCAATGCATCATTTTGTGATTGCTCGGTGAATAATATTAGATAAAGCATTATAGATCAGTTACTTACATCATTATTATGCGCGTGTAACCGGTACGATCCGGCGCGTTGGTCAGTCCACCCGCTCGCGAAAACCACCGACGGGGACGACCGTTCGGGCTCCGGTGCAGCGGCTGACGCCGAGTGCATCCCCGTCCACCCAATAGATGGCGTCCTGGTGGAAGGTGGCGCCGAGGTCGCACGCCGCGTCGAATGGGATCGCCGCGGCCCAGCTCGGTTCCGCGTGCTCCGTCGTCGGGGAGTAGCCGGTCACGCGCGTCATCCAGGCGCCCCGAGCGAGGAGCGCAGCGTGAAGGGCTGCATCGGCCGTCACCTCGCGCGCCGCGTCCCAGCGCTCGCCGGTGGTGGCGTGGGCGGAGATGATCGCGAAGCGCGTCGGCCAGATAGGCAGCGGTCCGTCGCAGCGGAAGCGGGTCTCGAAGTAGGCGGGATGCAGGGACATCGGCGCCGAATCTATCATCGCGGTCGGTGCAGAGCAGCGCGAGGCGAGGTGCGAGTGGGTCGCGGCACTCGATAGCTTCCCCTGATGACCTTCCCCTTCGGCCGCTACGTGGCGCTCGGTGATTCCTCCACCGAGGGGCTCGACGATCCCATCGGTGCCACGGCTCCGGGGCGCTACCGCGGTTGGGCCGATCGGTTCGCGATGCACGTGGCGGCGGCCCAGGCGGCGCACCACCCTGACGCACCGCGGCTCACCTATGCGAATCTCGCGATTCGAGGTCGCAAGACGCGGCAGGTGCTCGAGACGCAGCTCGAGCCCGCGCTCGCGATGCGTCCTGATCTCGCGACGGTCTTCGCGGGCACAAACGATGTGATTCAGTCGGGGTTCGATCTCGACGGCGTGCTCGCCGACCTCGGCACGATGCAGCGCGCGTTGCGCGCCCAAGGCGCGACGGTGCTCACGATTACGATGCCCGATCTCTCTGAATTGATCCCCTTCGCGGGGCGTGTGAGCGCGCGGCTCGCCGACTTCAACGCGGGGGTGCGTGCCCTCGCCGCGGAGACGGGGACGCTGGTGGCCGATCTCGCGGTGCATCCGTGGGTCACCGACCCGCGTTTCTGGAGCGCGGATCGGTTACACGCGAATGCGAAGGGGCATCGGCGCATCGCGCAGGCGCTCGCGGCTCGTCTCGGTGTGCCCGGGATCGGCGACGAGTGGGCGATGCCG
>DAISWY010000186.1:0-2599 GCA_036826135.1 Gemmatimonadaceae bacterium
GGGGATCGGCCTCGGCCTCGGCTACATCTCCCCCGTGTCGACCCTGATGAAGTGGTTCCCCGACCGGCCGGGAATGGCTACGGGCCTCGCCATCATGGGCTTCGGCGGCGGCGCGATGATCGGGTCCCCTCTCGCGCTCGCGCTGATGCGCCGCTTCGCCACGCCAACCTCCACCGGCGTCGCCGCGACCTTCGTCGCGATGGGCGTGCTCTACTTCGTCGTGATGATGCTGGGCGTTGCACTCGTCCGCCTGCCGGGCGCGCCGATTCCCGCCACGCGCGACACCCGACCGGCCGGCCGCGACACCACGGCCAGCAACGCGATGCGAACCCCTGCCTTCTGGGCGCTCTGGGTCGTCCTCTGCTGCAACGTCACCGCGGGGATCGGCGTGCTCGGGCAGGCCTCCCCGATGATTCAGGAGATGTTCCCGGGGCGCGTCGATGCGGCCGCCGCCGCCCGGTTCGTCATCTTCCTGAGCGCCGCGAATATGATCGGGCGTTTTCTCTGGTCCTCCGCGTCAGACCGCATCGGACGCCCCTGGACGTACGCCTGCTTCTTCACGCTCGGCGCTTTGCTCTACGCCAGCGTGCCGGGGATCGGGCGCGCGGGGAATCTCCCCGCCTTCGTCGCCGCATACGGCGTCATCATGACGATGTACGGCGGCGGTTTCGCGACGATCCCGGCCTACCTGCGCGACCACTTCGGCACGATGCAGGTCGGGGCGATCCACGGCCGACTCCTCACCGCCTGGTCCGTGGCCGGCGTCGCGGGGCCCGTGCTCGTGAACTACCTCCGGCAGGCGCGGATCGACGCCGGGGTGCCAAAGGCCGACGCGTATGCCGGGACGATGACCCTGATGGCCGGCCTGCTGGTCGTCGGGTTCGTCGCGAACCTCGTGGCGGCGCGCCGCCTGCGCGCCGCCACACCCATCACCGGATGATCCGGTCTTCGCGCCCGAACACCTGCGGCGTCTGCTCGCGCCCGTGGACCCGGCGCGCCTCGTACGGCAACCCGTCCGCGGGGTCGGTGAGGTAGGTGCGGATCTCCCCGACGGAGATGCGTCCATCGCGATTCGCGTCGGCGCCGCCCTGCAGCCCCTTCAGGAAGAAGTAGGTCAGCATCCCGTGCCGCATCTCGGGATACCAGTTCGCGAGCTGCTGCCCCTCCGCCGCCGCGATGATCGTCGCGTTCCCCGCCGCGAAGCGCGCCGCCGGGTCACGCACCTGCATCCCGATCGGTGAGGCCGAGGTGATCAGCATCTCGCCCCCGCCCGAGGCGCCGGAGAAGCAGGCGTCGAGCACGACCGTCACGTGCTTGGCGTTGAGCGCCGCGAGATTCTCGTAGAGCATGTCGACCGAGAGCCCCGACAGCGCGAGCCGGTTCGCGTCCGCGTCGGCGGGCATCAGATAGGCCCGCTCGGCGCGTGGGTCGGGCGCCCCGTGGCCTGAGTAGAAGACGAAGACCTCGGTGCGACCCGGCTTCACGAGATCCTTGAGCCGGCCGTTCGGGTTCCCCTGATCGCCGAACCAGACCTTCAGGTCCGTCAGCGTGGCGTCTTCGAGCAGGAAGACGTTCCCGGGCCGGATGCCGAGCGCGCGTTCCGCGTACTGCTTCATCACCGCGGCGTCGTTGCTCGCGAAGGCCACCGCCGGGGCGTTCTTGTAGCTGCGATTGCCGATGATGACCGCGATCGCGTCGGGATTCGAGTCGCGCGCGAGCGGGATGTTCTGCAGCAGCGTGGATCCGAGCGACCGCGCCGCGGCCCCGCTCGCGACCGCCGCCGCCGCCGATTCCCGCACCGTGACGTCGAGCTGCGCGACGGTGCGCTGCGGCGTCTCAAGCGCGAGCCCGAGATCCTTGGCCGCCATCGCGAACCGATTGCTCGATTCGGTGAGCGCGACGGTGATCGGGAACGCGCCCTGCACCTGGGTGTTGGCGAAGGCCTGTACCCGGAGGTCTTGGAAGGCCCCGGGCTCAAGGTCGCCGACGGGCCGGCGGATGCGCCGATTGCTGACGGTGTCCGCGAGGAAGACATTCGGCCCGGCGACGACCTCGGCGGCGACGCCGGTCGCCCGCCCCTCGCCGGTGTTCTGCACGCGGATCGTGAGGGTCACCACCTGGCCCGTGCGGATGATGCTGCGGCCCTGCGCGTCCTCGACGCCGACATCGGCCACCGTGAGCACCGGCGGCCGGAAGGCCCGCGTCACGACGCGCACCAGCAACGGCTCGGCGTTGAACCCGTTCGCTTCACGCACCTCGAGTCGCAGCTCGGCCGTCGTGTCCCGCAGTGTCGTCCCGGCCGTGAGGCTCAAGGCGACCGACCGACTCTCCCCCGGCAGGATGCGACCGAGCGTGGAGCGGAGCCCCTCGATCGGCTGCGTCGAGGTCCCCTGCACCTGCACACCCGTGGCGGGTCCCGGCCCGACGTTGCGCACGACGAACTGCAGCACCGCGCGCTCCCCGACACCGAGCCGGTTGTCGCCGTCCGTGTCGGTGAAGCGCGCGCTGTCCACTTGGAGCGCCGCGGGGAGCGAGACCGTCGCGCGGTCGGCGCCCGGCGTGCAGGGGGCGGCGGCACCCGAGCCGGCCGCGGCCGTCC
>DAISWY010000187.1:0-2590 GCA_036826135.1 Gemmatimonadaceae bacterium
GGCGGACTCGCCTGGCTCATCCGGGCGAATTCGACGATCCCGGCGAGCATCCCCGCCAGCGCCATCGTCGCCTCGCTCCTCGGCGCCGTGGTCACCGGCATCGCCTTTGGAATGCTCCCCGCCACGCGGGCGGCCAAGCTCGACCCGGTCGAGGCGCTGCGACACGAATAGCTTTCGCGGGTGCGCCGCGCCGACGCCGCCGCCCTCGCGTTCGCCCAGATCCGCGCGAACCCCCTCCGGAGCGCCTTCACGCTCCTCGGCATCGTCGTGTCGGTCGCCTTCCTCGTCGCCGTGGTCGCGATCATCCAGGGGATGAACGCGTACGTGAAGGAGAACATCGCCGACGCGATGATCGGCAACAACACGTTCCAGGTGCGTCGAACCCCGATCACCGTCGGCAATGTCACCGACGACGACTGGGCGGTCATCCAGCGACGGCCACGCATCAGCGGCCGCGACGCCGACGTGGTGGCGGCCGCCTTCCCCGACGCGGACGCCATCTCGATGCAGTCGGGATGGCCCACGCCGACGGCGGACGCCGTCTGGCGCGGTCGGACGGTCGGCGATGTACTGATGTTCGGCATCACCCCACCGTTCCAGCTCGTGCAGGGCTACACCATCACGAAGGGCCGCGCCCTCTCGGAGGTGGATGTCGCGCAGCGGCTCCCCGTCGTCGTGCTCGGGGCGGAGGTGGCGGAGAAGCTCTTCGGCGACGTGGACCCGATCGGGCAGGAGATTCGCCTCGCGGGGGAACCGGTCCGGGTCATCGGGGTGAACGCCGCGAAGGGGCGCGTGCTGGGCCAGTCGTTCGACGCGTACGCGCTGATCCCCTTCACGCGGTTCGAGATGCGCTACGGGCGGCGCCTCACCACCACCATCTCGGTGCGGATGCGCGACGCGGCCGCGGTGACCGCGGGGATGGCGCGCGCCGAGGAGGCGATGCGCCTCGCGCACGGCCTCCGACCCGGCGATGATAACGACTTCTCCGTCGAGACCTCCGATGCGCTGGTCGCGTTTTGGAAACGGCTCACGCGGATCCTCTTTCTGGTCCTCCCCGCCGTCGTCGCCATCGGCATCGTCGTCGGCGGCATCGTGATCATGAACATCATGCTGATGGCGGTGAATGAGCGGACCCGTGAGATCGGCATCCGCAAGGCCGTCGGTGCGACGGCGCGCGACATCGAGACGCAGTTCCTCTTCGAGACGATCGCGCTCGCGACGCTCGGCGGCCTCATCGGCGTGCTCACCGGGTGGGCGTTCGCCGGCCTCGTCTCCGCGGTCTCCCCGCTACCGGCGCGCATCTCGTGGTGGGCCGTGGTGCTCGCTCTCACGCTCGGCGCCGGCGTCGGCGTGGTCTTCGGCGTCTACCCGGCGCGCCGAGCGGCGCGGCTCGACCCGATCGCCGCGATGCGGGCGGAGTGACGGTGCGCCTCCCCTCGCTCGCCCAAACGGAGGAGAACGTCCGAATCGCGATGGAGACGCTGCGCGTCTCCAAGCTGCGCTCGGGCCTCACCATCTTGGGCGTCGTCATCGGCGTCGCGACGGTGATGACGATGGCCTCACTCGTCGAGGGACTCCGGAGCCAGATCATCAGCACCGTCGAGGTCGCTGGCCCGACGACGTTCTACGTCTTGAAGGCCTACTCGAGCACGCCGGTCAATCCGCAGAACCCACCGGCGTGGATCCGCATCCGGCCGGACCTGCGGGACGCC
This sequence comes from Gemmatimonadaceae bacterium, assembly GCA_036826135.1. GTDB lineage: Bacteria > Gemmatimonadota > Gemmatimonadetes > Gemmatimonadales > Gemmatimonadaceae > Pseudogemmatithrix. The sequence continues at coordinate 1,713 of DAISWY010000187.1, forward strand.
GAGGCCGAGCGCATCCGCCGCCTGCCGGAGGTCGCCTATGCGGGGATCTGGGGCCAGACCCTCGCGCGGGTGGCGTATCGCGGCGACCGGACGCAGCCCGTGGGCCTCTTTGGGGCCGACGCGGGGTTCCCCGAGATTCAGGGAGGTAGCCTCGCCGACGGCCGATGGTTCACGCGCGCGGAGGTGCTCTCCGGTGCGAGCGTCGTCGTCCTGCAGGAGGCGATCGCCCGCCGACTCTTCGGACGGGAGCAGCCGATCGGCGCAACCGTGCTTGTCGGTGGGCGGCCGATGGAGGTCATCGGCCTGTATCTCCCCCCCGAGAACATCTTCGCACCACAGGGGGCCGAGACCGGGGCGATCATCCCATACCGGTTGCTCGACGCGCAGTTCCAGTTCGACAAGACCAACGCACAATGGATCCCGGTGAAGCCGCGCACCGGCGTGACCGTCGCGCAGGCACAGGAGGCGGTCACCATCGCCCTGCGCGAGCTACGCCGACTGCGCCCGGCCCAGCGGAACTCGTTCGACCTCGTCACCGCGGACCAGATCCTCGACGTCTTCAATCAGCTCACCGGCGTCTTCTTCCTCGTGATGCTGGTCCTCGCCTCGGTCGCACTGCTGGTCGGCGGCATCGGCGTGATGGCGATCATGATGGTCTCGGTGACCGACCGCACGCGGGAGATCGGCGTCCGGAAGGCCCTCGGCGCCACGCGGCGCGACATCCTCCTGCAATTCCTGATCGAGGCGGCGACGCTCACGGGCATCGGTGGCGTGATCGGCATCGCGCTCGGTCTCGGCCTCGGTCGTGCGGTGACGGCGCTCCTCGGCATCGCGGCGGCCCCACCGGTGGGCATCACGTTGATTGCCGTGGCCGTCTC
>DAISWY010000188.1:0-2524 GCA_036826135.1 Gemmatimonadaceae bacterium
CAGAGGGAGAGGCGCGCCTGCGTCATGCGGCCGCCACCAACGGGGACGGCGCGCGGAAGACGGCCGAGAGGGGGGTGCCTGCGTAGCTGGCCGGCACCGGGATCCCCATCGCCCACAGGATCGTCGCCGGGACGTCCAGGAGTGAGGCTCCCTGCGGGATCTCACCCGGACGGACCAGTCCTCCCGCGAGCAGCAGCGGAATCGTCCGATCGAGGGGATGCGCGCTGTCGTGGTGATCCGGGACCGCCCCACCTCCGCCGTGATCGGCCATCACAACGAGCATGGTCTCCGGGTCATCGAGATCGAGCACGTCCATCACCTGTCCGAGCGCCGCATCCATCGTCCGCGCGGCCTCGGCATAGGGATCGGACATCCAACCCGCGGCGTGGCCCGCACGATCCGCGTCGGGCCAGTGCATGACCGTCAGGCCACGCCAGGGCTGCGCGAGTTCTCGGCAGGCGGCGCGGGAGATATCGAGGGCGCCGTGGCCCTCGAACCGAGTACGCGCGAAGCCGAGATGGCTCCCGATCCGATTGGCGATACCCACCATCAGCATCGGTACGCGCGCGAGAAACGCGCTGCTTGGCAGGGAGTGAGCGGCGAGGACGCGCGGGAGGGGGTGGATCTCCCCGGTCGGCCGAGGGATATGGAAGCGGCCCCCCTGGAGCCCGTGCCGCTCCGGCGCCGCCCCCGTGAGCAGGGACGCCATGCACGTGGCGGTCAGACTCGGAGCGACGGTCCGCCCGAGGGACGTGCTCGCTCCGCGGCGTGCCAGCCGCTGGCACGACCGCAGGTCGAACCGCGGGATCGCATCAGGGCGCAGTCCATCCATCACGATCAGCACGACGCGGCGCACAGGCATGGCTTCCTCGGGGGCTGGAGGGGACGCGAGGAGGATCGTGCGCCTGCGTATCGACGCGAGGACACCGTGGTCGCGGCGGCGTAACGAAGAACGCGCTGATGACGGGGTGGCTGTGGTGGGTTCGTGACGTTGGCGTCATCCGGCGGTGACGCAGCGGTGCATGTGTTGTGGAATGCGGATCCTCTTCTGCTCGGACACCTTCCCCCCGCAGGTGAATGGGGTGAGTGTCGTCACCGCCCTCACCATCCGCGGGCTGCAGGAACGGGGGTGGGAGTGCGCCGTGGTTGCGCCGCGGTATCCGTCCGGGGCCGCCGTCAGCACGATCGTCGACATCTCCGGCATCACGCGCCTCGACGTGCCTTCGGTGGCGCTTCCAGCGTATCCCGAGGTGCGCCTCTGTGCACCGGTCGCCCCTGCGGTCTGGTCGTTTGCCCGTCGGTTTCGTCCCAGCCTGGTGCACTCGGCAACCGAATTCGTCATCGGTCGTCACGGGCGGCGTGTCGCGCGACGCCTCAAGGTCCCGTTCTGCACGTCGTATCACACCGATTTCGCGCGGTACACCGAGGCCTACGGGTTGCCGTGGTTGCGTGGGCCCGTGACGCGCTGGATCCGCGCGTTCCATGCGGATGCGGCTCGGACCTTCACGCCATCGGCGCCGGCGCGTGACGACCTGCGCCGCCTTGGTGTGCGGGAGGTCGAGGTGTGGGGGCGTGGTGTCGATGACGAGATCTTCCATCCCCGTCGGCGGGAGGCGGGACGGCAGCGGATGCTCGGCGGGGCGGGCGCCTTCACCTTCCTTCATGTGGGGAGGCTCGCGCCGGAAAAGAACGTGGAGCTGCTCCTCCGCGCCTTCGCTCGCCTTGAGGCCGTGCGGCCCCCGGGGAGCGTGCGGTTGGTCGTGGCAGGCACCGGGCCCAGCCTCCCGAGCCTCCAACGACTGGCGACGTCCGGGGTGACCTTTCTCGGGACGCTCGACCGCGAACGGGAGCTCCCGGATCTCTACGCCGCGTCGGATGCGTTCCTGTTCGCGTCGGAGACCGAGACGCTGGGGCTCGTCGTGCTGGAAGCGATGGCGTCGGGTCTCCCGGTCGTCGCGGCACCGGCGGGGGGCGTGGCGGATCACCTGCGTGATGGTGAGAACGGGCTCGCCTTCGCGCCGGGAGATGAAGACGCGTGTCTCGACGCGATGCGCCGCCTGCTCGATGACGCCGCTCTTCGGACCGCCCTCCGCGCGGGGGCTCGCCGGACGGCGGAGACGCGGTCCTGGCGCGCGGAGCTCGACCGGCTCGATCAGAGCTACCGCGAGGTCCTGGCCGCACCGGTGGGTTCCTCTCGATGAGACGTCTGTGATTCCGCTATTCGCCCTCGTCGCGCTCGTCGCGCTCGTCGCCGTGCTCAAGGCGCTCAATCATCTCAGTTATCGCGTCCTCAAGGGCGCGGTGCTCCGTGAGCGGCGCTGGGATTACAACATCTGCTGCGGCACGACCGATGGCGGCGGCATCAACGCCGACATCGTCCAGCACGCGGCGGTCCCGCGCTTCGAGCAGGTGACGGATGTGTATCGCCTGCCGCATCCGGATGGGCGGTTCGACACGGTGCTCTGCAGTCACACGCTCGAGCACGTGGATGACCCGGCGGCGATGTTCGCGGAACTGCGACGCG
>DAISWY010000189.1:0-2519 GCA_036826135.1 Gemmatimonadaceae bacterium
CGACCGCCGGCACGGCGGCCGAGGGCGCGCCGACGGAGGCCTCGGCCGCTCCCGGTGCCCTTGGCGAGGATCAGGTGCGCCTCGCCCTCCGGCGCGTGAAGGACCCCGAGCTCAACCTGAACATCCTCGACCTCGGGCTCATCTACGAGATCCGGATCACCGGCGCCGACGTCGCGGTGGATATGAGCCTCACCTCACCTGGATGCCCCTCCGGGCCCGAGATCATGACGGAGGCGGAGCAGCAGCTGAAGGCGCTGCCCGGTGTGGGGACGGTGGCGATGAACCTCGTCTGGTCGCCGCCCTGGACGCCCGATCGGATCGAGCCGCGGGTGCGCGCGTACCTGGGATTCTGAGCGCTCGAAACGGATGGTGAGCGCGACGGCACGCTACCGTCGCGTCAGCGCATCACTCCCGATACGGTGAATCGACCTCGTCGGTCCCCGACGTGGTCCCCTTCACGCTCGCGCCCTTCGCGTACGGCGCCAGCGCCTGCACGAACCCGGCGCCCATCTCGGCGATCTGCCACCGCCGGAACTCCGGAATCCGGGTGAGGTCGTCCACCTCGCGCGGCAGCAGCCGCACGACCGCCTCAAGCCGCTCCCGCGAGCAGAGCACACCGGGGTCGAGGTCGAGCCGCGTCGCCGCCGCATCGCGCACCGCCTTCAACGCGCCGACCTTGTGGTCGAAGTCGGGATCCCGGTCCCAGCGCGGCGCCTTCGGGAAGCGCGGGAGTTCCGCCTCCGGCACGGCGAGCCCGCGACCGATCGCCTCGAGAATCGCCTCCCCGGCACGCTCGAGGATCCCCCGCGGCATCCCCTTCACCTTGCCCAGCGCATCGCGGGTGCGCGGCGCGAGCCGCGCGAGCTCGAAGAGCGTCTCGTTCCCCACCACGCGGAAGGTCGCGCGATCGAGCGCGAGCGCGGTCGCGTCGCGCCACTGCACGAGCTCCCGGAAGAGGGCGAGCTCGCGCCGGGTGAGGTCGCGTGCCCCCTTGATCCGCAGGAACGCGGCGGCGGGGTCCTCGGCCGCCCACGCGATCGTCTCGAGCCGCGCGAACTCCTCGGCGGCCCACGCCAACCGCCCCTTCGCCTCGAGCTCCGCGCGCAGCACATCGCGCAGTCCGAGCAGGTGCATCGTGTCCTGCGCGGCATAGTCGAGCATGTCCGCGGTCAGCGGGCGCATCGACCAGTCGGCGCGCTGGTGCTTCTTGTCGAGCTTGATCCCGAACGACCGCTCCAGGAGCGCGGCGAGCCCGAACGCCTTCAGGCCGAGCAGCTGCGCGGCGATGCGCGTGTCAAAGACATTGCGCACCTGCCACCCGTAATCCTGCCGAAGGAGCCGGAGGTCGTAGTCGGCGTCGTGGAAGACGATCTCGACCGCGGGATCCTCCACGAGTGCGCCGAGGCCCGCCGGCGTCGCGATGGGGAGCGGGTCGATGATCGCGTGCCGCTCGCGCGTGGAGAGCTGGATCAGGTAGATGCGGTCGACGTAGCGATGGAAGCTCGCGCCTTCGGTGTCGAGCGCGAGGATCCCCGTCTGCCGGATCTCGGCGAGCCACTGGTCGACCGCGGTGACGGCGTCGAGGTACGTGGCGGAGGGCGAGGGAGCGGGCACAGGCGCAATCTACACGCCTTGCCCCACGGGGGCCGTCCGGCGACCATTCGCCGGACCCCGACTGGACCGACTCCCTGACAAACGCCCCTTCCGCCGGCCCCAGCGCCGCCGAACAGACGACCGCCGCCCGCGTCGGCGCGGTGCTCTTCCGCAACCGCGGCTGGCTCCCCGTCCCCTTCCTGCTGATCCCGTTATTGCTCAGCAGCGGCCCGCTGACCCGCGAGAATATCCTCGCGGGCGCGGTCCTGATGAGCCTCGGTGAGGCATGGCGCCTCTGGGGGGTGGCAACCGCCGGCACCGTCACCCGCCGCCGCTCGCGCAACGTCCAGACCCTCGTCGCGCACGGCCCCTTCGCCTGGAGCCGGAACCCGCTCTACGTCGGCAACTTCCTCATCTGGATGGGCGTGATCGCGCTCTCGGGCGTGACCTGGTTCCTCCCGATCGCGGTCGCCCTCTTCGCCCTCGAGTACTTCTTCATCGTGCGCTACGAGGAGGGGGTGCTCGAGAGCATCTTCGGGCAGACCTATCTCGACTACAAGGCGCGCACGCCGCGGTGGATCCCGCGGCCGCCGGCCGGCGGGTCGGGGGGTGAGTTCCGCTGGGCGGAGGCGTGGAAGAGCGAGATCAGCACCTTCCTGCAGTACGTCGCGATCATCGGGCTCCTCGTCTGGAAGTCGCGGATGGGCTGAGCGGCGCGCCGCCACGCGCCTCCGCGCGGCGGCTGTCGACCGTCAGTGACCAGGCAGACGCACAGAGGGGGGCCGGCACGATGCCGGCCCCCCTCGTCACATCCTCGCGCGCCGATCGGCGCGCGCACACCCGCGATCAGCGCGTCGGCTTGCCGGGCTTTGGCTCCTTCTGGAACACCTCGCGGTTGATCTGCACGTACTGCGTGAGGTTCCCCG
>DAISWY010000190.1:0-2465 GCA_036826135.1 Gemmatimonadaceae bacterium
CCCTACGCCCCCGAGGCGCTCGAGCCGCACATCGACGCGCAGACGATGCAGATCCACCACGGGAAGCATCACAACGCGTACGTCACGAACCTGAACGCGGCGATCGAGAAGGCCCCCGAGCTCGCGTCGTGGAGCCTCGACCAGCTCTGTCGTGAGATCGCCACGGTCCCGGAGAGCGTCCGGACCGCGGTGCGCAACAACGGTGGCGGCCACTGGAACCATTCGCTCTTCTGGGAGCTGATGGCCCCGAACGCGGGCGGCGCGCCCGGCGGTGCCGTCGGCGCGGCGATCGACGCGGCCTTCGGCGACTTCGCCACGTTCCGTGATCGCTTCAAGGCGGCGGCGGTGGGTCGCTTCGGCTCCGGGTGGGCGTGGCTCGTGGCCAAGCCGGACGGCACGGTCGCCATCGAGAGCTCACCGAACCAGGACAACCCGTTGATGGAAGGGCGCCACGCGATCCTCGGCCTCGACGTCTGGGAACACGCGTACTACCTCCGCTACCAGAATCGCCGACCGGATTACATCGACGCCTGGTGGAACGTGGTGCACTGGGGCGCGGTCGAGGCCCGGTACGCGGCGCGCTGAGCCCATCACCCGACGTGACGCGGGGCCCCCACCGATGCTCGGTGGGGGCCCCGCGATGTTTCCAGGGTCGGCGCCGATGGCCGATGGTGCGCAGCGGGTAGACCTCGCCCCCGGCGCCGCAGCGGCCGATACCGCTAGCGAGCGGCCTCGCCCTCGAGGTATGTGTACCCCTCCAGCCCCGCGACGTACTCGGCGATGAACATGTTCGCCTGCTCGCGCGAGATGTGCGATGCCGACTGCACCTTCCGCCGGAAGGTCGCCAGCAGGTCGGAGGCCTGGAACTGCACGTAGTTCAGCACCTCGGTGACGGTGTCGCCGTGCACGAGGTGGGTGAGGTCATAGCCCCCGTCGTTGAGCCGCACGTGCACGGCGTTGGTGTCGCCGAACAGGTTGTGCAGGTCGCCGAGGATCTCCTGATACGCGCCGGTGAGGAAGATGCCGAGGATGTACGCCTCGCCGTCACGGAAGACGTGCAGCGGAAGCGACGGGAGCCCCGTCTTCCCGCCGATGAACCGGTCGATCTTCCCGTCGGAATCGCAGGTGACGTCCTGGATCGTCCCTTGGCGCGTCGGCGCCTCATCGAGCCGGTGCACCGGCATGATCGGGAAGAGCTGGTCGATCGCCCACGTATCGGGGAGGGACTGGAAGAGTGAGAAGTTCGCGAAGTAGCGGTCGATCAGCGCGGTGTCGAGGTCGCCGACGATGTCCTCGAACCGGTCGCGCCGCCCCTCGGCGAGGCGCGCCACCGCATTCAGCGTGCAGAGGTACAGCGTCTCGGCGAGAGCCCGCTCCCGAAGCGTGAGCACCCCGGAATTGAAGAGCTGCTGCGCCCGTTCCTTGTCGAAGGTGGCGTCGTGGAAGATCTCGCGGATGCGCCGCATCGCGACATTCTTGCGCGAGACGGTCTTCAGGTCCTCCGCCATCTCGTGCAGCAGCGCGTGGTCCTCCTCGCCGATGGCCGGCGGCGCCGGCTCCGCGTGCGACTCGACGTCGATCACGCTGAGCAGGAGCAGCGCGTGGTGCGCGGTGAGGGCCCGCCCCGACTCGGAGATGATGTCGGGCATCGGGAGCTCCTCCTCCCGGCAGGTCTCGGCCAGCGTGTACACGACGTCGTTGGCGTACTCCTGCGCGGAGTAGTTCATCGACGCCTGCGCGGTCGACTGCGTGCCGTCGTAATCGACGCCCAGCCCGCCGCCGACATCGACCCAGCGGATCCCCAGTCCGAGGCGGCGCAGCTCCACATAGAAGCGGCTGACCTCCTGAAGCCCGCGCTTGATGAAGCGGATGTCAGTGATCTGCGAGCCGAGGTGGAAGTGGATCAGCCGGAGCCAGTCGGTTCGCCCCGCGCCCTTCAGGCGGTCGATGACCTGCATCAGCTGCGCGGCGGTGAGCCCGAACTTCGACTTCTCGCCTCCCGACTGCGCCCAGCGCCCGGATCCCTCGCTCGAGAGCTTGATGCGGACGCCGAGCGTCGGCGTGACGCCCATCTCCTCGGCGACCTTCTCGAGCACGTCGAGCTCGCTGACCTGCTCGATGACGATGATGACGGTATGACCGAGCTGCTGCCCCATCAGGGCGAGCCGCATGAACTCCTCGTCCTTGTAGCCGTTGCAGACGATGAGGTGGTCGGTGCGCTCGGTGAGGGCGAGCACGGCCTGCAGCTCCGGCTTGGAACCGCATTCGAGGCCCACGCCGGTGGCGCGGCCGAAGTCGACGATCTCCTCCACCACGTGCCGCTGCTGGTTGACCTTGATCGGGTAGACCGTGGTGTAGCGGCCCTCGTACTGGAACTCGGCGATCGCGCTCGCGAACCGGGCGTGGAGCGCCTCGATCCGCGACTTCAGGATGTCCGAGAAGCGCAGGAGCACCGGGAGGGCGAC
>DAISWY010000191.1:0-2333 GCA_036826135.1 Gemmatimonadaceae bacterium
TTGGAGCGGCGGTGGCGGCGGTTTCGGTGGCGGTGGGTTCGGTGGGTTCGGTGGGGGCGGTGGGTTTTCCGGCGGTGGCGCCGGTGGGAGGTTCTGAGATGGCGGCGATGACACTCGATGGCTTCACACAGGCGCTCCGCGACGCGCACGGCGACGCGCTGCGTGCCGTGGTCCTGTACGGCTCCGCGGCGCGCGGGGAGCAGGTGGCGAAGCACGCCGACCACAACGTGCTCGTCCTGGTCCGCGCGCTCACCCCGGCGTCACTCCGCGCCTCCGCGCGCGCGACGCGCGAGTGGCGCGCGCTGGGGAACCCGCCGCCGCTGATCCTCACGGAGGCGGAGTGGCACGCGAGTCGCGACGTCTTCGCGATCGAGGTGGCCGACATCCTCGCCCATCACCGGGAGCTCTGGGGCGCGCTGCCGCACGGCGCCCCGGTGGAGGCCGCGAATCTGCGGCACCAGCTCGAGTTCGAGGCGATGGGGAAGCTCCTGGCCCTCCGACAGGGACTTCTCGCCGCCGACGGGGACGCCGCGCAGGAGATTGCGCTGCTCGCGGCCACGCGGAGCGCGGTGCTGGTGCTCTTCCGGACGCTGCTGCGCGTGCACGGCGAACCGGCCGCTGATACGGCGGCCGAGGTGGTGCGGCGCGCGGCCCGTCACGCCGGGTTCGATCCCTCGCCGTTCCTGAAAGTGCTCGCGCACGTCGACGGCTCGGCGAAGATTGTCGCCGCGGAGGCCGATGCCTTGCTCACCGCGTACCACGCCGGGCTCGAGCGATTCGTCGCGCACGTCGATGCGATCGTCGGGCGCCCCTGATGCCGGTCACTCGTTCGCTGATTCCTCCCTCCTTCAACCTCACCCCTTCGACCTCCCGCCTTCGATGAAGCCCCGTACCCTGATCCTCATCGCGCTCCCGATCCTCCTCGTCCTCTTCGGCATCGCGAACTACAACAGCATCCAGACCAAGGACGAGACCGCGCAGTCGGCGCAGCAGCAGATCGAGGTGCAGCTGCAGCGGCGTGCCGACCTCGTACCGAACCTGGTCGAGACGGTGAAGGGGTACGCCAAGCAGGAGATGACGATCTTCACCGAGGTCGCGCAGGCCCGCGCTGGGCTCGCGGGCGCGGTGCAGGGGCGCAACGTCGGCGAGATGGCGCGCGCGAATGACGCGATGACCGGCGCGCTCGGTCGACTCCTCGCGATCTCCGAGAATTATCCGCAGCTCAAGAGCGACGCGAACTTCCTCCGCCTGCAGGACGAGCTCGCGGGGACGGAGAACCGGATCGCGGTCGCGCGGACCGACTACAACGGCGCGGTCCGCGACTTCAACACCTACATCCGGAAGTTCCCCGCCGTCATCGTCGCCAAGCTCTCCGGCGCGGCGGCGCGGGAGTACTTCGAGGTGCAGAGCGAGGCCGCGCGCGAGGTGCCGAAGGTCTCGTTCTGACGTCGCACGGTGCTTGTTGGGCCGACGGGGGTGGTGCCGTGTGGCGCCACCCCCGTCGATGTCCGCGGCGGGCGGGATTCAGGCCTCGGCCGGTGTCTCGGGCCGCGGCTCCGGCCGCGGAAAGAGCCCCTCGCCCTTCGTCACGCGCCAGCCGGCGCAGTCGAGGGTGTCGGCCGCCGCGAAGGTGGTGCTCCCGGCCGTCCCAGGGCCTCCCAGCGCCCGCCAGAGCGCCTCAGCCTTCTGGGGCATGAAGGGGGCGAGATAGACCGCCTGGCGCGCCAGCTGGCGCGCCAGCGTCGCCAAGACCCCGTCGAGCGCTTCGCGCTGGGCGGGGTCCTTTGCCAGGACCCAGGGCTTGGCGTCCTGGATGAGCTGGTTCGCGCGTCCGACGGTGCGCACGATCGCCTCCAGCGCCTCGTGGACCGGGAAGCCGCGGCCCCCGGCCATCGCGGCCCGGGCCACGGCGTAATCGGCGAGGTCGGCGTCATCGGTGGCGCCACGCGGTCCCGCCGGAACCACGCCCTCGCAGTACTTCTCGAGCATCGCGGTGGTGCGGCTCGCGAGGTTCCCGAGCCCGTTGGCGAGCTCGGCGGTGTAGACGGCCTCGAAGCGCTCCCAGGAGAAGGCGCCGTCGCCGTCGAAGGGCACGTCGCGGAGGAGATAATACCGGAAGGCATCGGGGCCGAATCGCGCGACTGCATCGGAGAGTTCGAGCTTCACCCCCGCGGACTTGGAGAAGCGCTCCCCGCCGAGCGAGATGAAGCCGTGCGCCCAGATCATCTGCGGGAGCGGGAGGTCGGCGGCCATCAGCATCGCCGGCCAGATCACCGCATGGAAGCGGGTGATGTCCTTCCCCACGATGTGCACGTCGGCGGGCCACGGGGCGC
>DAISWY010000192.1:0-2313 GCA_036826135.1 Gemmatimonadaceae bacterium
TCACCCCCGCGGAGAGGAGGCCGTTCGCCGGCGTCTTCCGCTCGGGATTGATGATTTCGCCGGCCGCATTCTCCCACCCGAGCTTGAAGTCGAGCCCCCAGGGTGTCGGGACCGTCAGCCGCGCATCGAACTCATCGAAGTACCCGACGCCATTGAAGCGCTTGAGGTCCCAGACGGCGGTGACGACGGGGTCGAAGCCCCCGCGCGCCGCGCGCAGGTCGGCCGCGGTCTGCCGCCGCACGAGCGTCGCCTGCTGCGCGGTCGGATGGTTGGCGACCACCTGCGCGAGGAAAGCGGGGAGGGCCAACGAGTCCTGCGCCGCGAGCGGCGCGGTCACGCCGACGAGCACCGCGGCGGCCCACCGAGCGACGCGGATCACTTCCCGCCCTTCGGTGCCGCCGCCTCCGGCAGCGCCGGCGGGAAGCCGTTGAGGAGCCGCCAGAGCTCGAAGCCCACACGCACCTCGCGCAGGAGAGCCCAGCCGCGTGCCCCGGATCCCATCCGGAGCTCCGCCGGCCACACCTCGTCGGCCGAGTCCGCGGTGACGAGCACGCGGTACTTCCCGTCGGGCTGGGCGACGGCGTCGACCACCGCCACGCGACCGCCGAAGGTCCCCACCGCGACGCTCGGCCATCCGCTGAACTGCACGGCGGGCCAGCCGTCGAACTCGAGCCGCACCGCATCGCCGGTCCGGAGCAGGGGCACGTCGCGGGCGCGCACCATCAGCGCGACGGCGAGGGTCGGGGTCTCCGGCTGCACCGACGCGACCGCCTCCCCGTCCTTCACGATCTCGCCGACGCCGCCCCGCAGCGCCTGCACCACCACGCCATCCCGGGGGGCGCGCACCACGAGGAGCGATTGCCGCTCCGAGAGATTCGACTGCCCGGTCGCCAGCTTCGCCACGTCCACCTCGCCCTCCGCGACGTCCGCGAGCGTGGCGCTCCGGTCCGCGTCGATCTTGGCGAGCTTCTCGAGGTATTCGACGTCCACGCCCGCGCGCTCGGCGCGCGCCGTGAGCAGCGCCGCCTCCTGTTCCTGCGCCAGCGCGGCCGCGCGCTGCGCGCGCTGCCGCGCGAGTTCGAGCTCCGCCCGCGAGCGGAGCCCCTCCCCCTCGAGTCCCGCGACGCGCGCGGCCTGCACGGTCGCGATCGAATCCTCGAGCCGCGCCGCACGCAACGTCGCCGTGAGCTGCGTGACCTTGTTGTCGGCCTTCACGCGCGCGAACCGCCACGCCGAGTCGACCGCCACGCGCTGCCGCGCGAGGGCCTCCGCCTTGGCGCGCTTGTCGAGGACCGCCTGCCGCTTCTGGTCGAGCTGAACGCCGGTCCGCGCGAGCGCCTGCGGGTCGAGGTAGCTCTCCTTCACCTCGGCGAGGGCGACGAGCGGATCGCCGGCGCGCACCCGCTGCCCTTCGGCCACGTACCACTCGACGATGCGCCCGCCCACGGTGGCGACCGCCTGTTGCGGCCGTTCCATCGGGTCGAGCGCGGTGACCTCGCCGAGGGCCTGCACGTTCTGCTGCCACGGCAGCAACAGGACGAGGAGCACAGTGACGAGCATCCCCACGGACCAGCGGCGGAGATTGTGGTACGACGGCGTCGCCCCGAGGAGGCGGACGCTGTCGAGACGGTTCCCCGCCGTCGCGAGGGGATCGAGAGGGGCACCCATCAGCCGGCACTCCGCGCAGAGGGAAGGAGCGCCGCGACCTCCGGCAGACGCATCACGACCGCCCACGGTGCATCCGCGACCAACTCACCCGCCCGCAGCACGAGGACGCGATCGCAGGCCGCGAGGAGATCACGCGTGTGGGACACCACGAGGAGCGTCCACGGGGCATCCGGCGCCGTGAGCACGTCGACGAATTCCTGGCGTGCCGAGGGCTCCACGGTCGAGAGGCAGTCGTCGATCAACAGGAGGCGCGGGCGGGTGGCAATCGCCCGGGCGAGGAGCAGGCGGACGCGGAGCGTCGACGGCAAGCCGCGCCCTCCGTTCTCGACGAGCGTGCGCAACCCGGCGGGAAGCCGCTGCACCGAGGCGTGTGCGCCGACGCGTTCCAGCGCCGAGACGACCGCCGCGGTATCGACGCCCGACCGCCCGAGGCTGATGTTCTCTTCGATGGTCCCCTCGAACAGCCCGGCCCCGTCGAGGACGAGCCCGATGCGATCGCGCAGCAGCGCTGGCTCAAGGTCGCGGAGCGTCAGCCCATCGACCAGGACCGTCCCCTCCGTGCGCTCCAACAGCCCCGCGAGGGCCGCGAGGAGTGTCGTCTCACCGGACCCATCGGGGCCGGTGATGGCGACCCGCGCCCCGGGC
>DAISWY010000193.1:0-2150 GCA_036826135.1 Gemmatimonadaceae bacterium
AGCACTCGCTCGTGACGAAGCAGTTCATGCGGCGCGGGCATCCCGATCGCTATCTCCGTCACGACCTCCGCGTCTGGGAGTCGTCGTACGGGCACGGTCCGCGGCTCCGCGATGACGCCGGTGGACTCCTCCTCGGCGATGCCCTGCTGGCGGATTGGCGACGCCGCACGAAGACCGGGGTGGCCCGGATCCGAGCGTACTACGACGTGCTCCCCGACCGGGACAGCGCGCTCACGTTGGATGCCGGCACGCGGAACGCGTGGGGCGACCCGATGCCCCGTCTCGCCTTCCGGGACGCCCCCGAATCCGCGGCACTCCGTGGGTGGCAGGAAGACGAGATCCGCGCGCTCTTCGCTCGGATGGCGCGTGCGGGGAACGGGACGATCCTCTCCGGCGCCTCGGCGGCGGGGGACATCGGGCAGGAGCATCCCGGGGGCGGATGCCGGATGGGCGACGACCCGGCCACGAGCGTCGTCGACCGCCACGGGCGGACGCACGATCACGAGAACCTCTGGGTGGCCGGCGCCCCGACCCACGTCACCGCGAGCTGCTGCAACGGCACCCTCACCTTCGCCGCACTGGGACTCCGAACTGCCGCGGCACTCGCAACGGAGTTCCCGGCCCGGTCGTAAGCTGACGGGTGTCTGATTCCTTCTGCATGGTCGCACACGCTGTGCTGCTCGCTGTCGAACGTCCCGCTCACTCCCTCCTTCCTCAACGGCCTGTCATGTCGCCATCCCTCCGCCTCGCAGTTGTACTCCTGCTCCCCGCCGCCCTCGCCGCGCAGGCACCGCGGGCGATGCAGCCCAACGATTGGTATCGCCTGACCACCGTGTCCCAGCCGGCGATGTCGCCGGACGGGCGGCAGGTCGCCTTCACGGTGACCACCGTGAATGAGAAGGAGAACAAGCGCCATCAGGAGGTGTGGATGGTGCCGACGGCCGGCGGGGACGCGGTGCGCTACACCGCGCCCGGGTACGAGAGCTCAGGGCCGCGCTTCTCGCCGGACGGCAAGTACCTCTTCTTCTCCTCCTCGCGGCCTGGCGGCACGGGGAACAGCTGGGCGATTCGGATGGATGCGCCCGGGGGTGAGGCTGCACAGGTTGCCGATTATCCCACCGGGTCGTGGCCGCGCGATGGGAAGTTCGCCGTCTTCGCGGCGACGGTGACCGAGGACAGCGCGAACGCCGGCGCGATGGGTGCTGGGAGCGGGGGGCCGAACGGGGCCGCCGGTCGCGGTGGTGCGGCGGCCGCGAACGACCCCTTTGGTCGGATGCAGCCGATGGCGCGCCCGCCCTTCGGTGCCATCACCCGGCCGGTCGATCCGGCCCGCTTCGACGGCCGTCACATCACCGAGGCGCGCTACAAGGCGAACGGGCAGGGGTTCCTCCCGGGTCCGCGCCAGGCACGCGTCATCCGGCCGCAGCAGCTCTTCACGCAGGTGCCGGGCGCCAAGCGCGTCCAGCTGACCAACACCACCTACTCGCATCGCTCGCCCGTCGTCTCGCCCGACGGCAAGTGGATCGCGTTCACCGCGGACGTCGCGCTCAAGTCCGACAGCGCGGTGACGGCGTACGCCGATTCGATCGCCGAGTTGCCGTATGACGCCGTGCGCGACGAGGCGGACCGCAACGAGACCGACATCTACGTGCTCCCCGCCACGGGCGGCACGCCGCGGAAGGTCGCGACGCTGATGGGCGCCGAGAGCGACCTCACCTGGTCGCCGGATGGGAAGCGGATCGCCTTCGTCTCGCGCCCGGGTCGCGTGAAGCAGGCGGTGCTCGCCGTGGCGGACGTCGCGACGGGCGCGGTGAAGGTGCTGACGGAGGGGTGGCGCTACGAGCCGGGGGGCATGGACTGGCTCCCGAGCGGTGAGATCGCGATGTCGGCCGACATCGGCGGGTCGAGCGCGCTCTACCTCGTGAACGCCACGACGGGCGCGCGCCGCGAGCTTCTCGGGGGCCGCCGCAAGATGAACGGGTTCGTCTTCGACGCGGCGGGGAAGCAGGTCGCGTATGTGTCGTCGAGCGTCACGATGCCGACGGAACTCTTCGTCGCCGGCACCGACGGGCGGCCGGAGCGTCGGCTCACGTCCTTCAACGAGGCGGTGAATCGGGAGGTCGCCTGGTCGGATGCGGAGCGGCTCACCT
>DAISWY010000194.1:0-217 GCA_036826135.1 Gemmatimonadaceae bacterium
TGCGCTCGCGGCCCTGGCGGCCGTGCCGGTGGTGGGGCCCATCCTCGCCGCGGCCGTCGCAGCCGTGGGCGCCGACCGCACGGTCATCTCCCTGTCGCCCGCGGTGTGGTCTGACCCGCTGCGCCTCCTGGAGACGGTGCGGCACGAGCTCGGTCACGCCGGGCAGATCGCCCGCGGGGGTCTGCCGTGGTGCATCGCGTACCTCGTGGGCGCCGAG
>DAISWY010000194.1:227-2132 GCA_036826135.1 Gemmatimonadaceae bacterium
CTGCTACGCCGCGGGGATGGCCGTGCGGGTGCGCCTCGGGGGCGAGAGCACGGCGGCTGCGGCCGAGGGCGCCATGCGGTCTTTGCAGGGCTACGGCCTCGACGCGGAGGCGCTCGCCCTGGCCGCGGGGATCATCGCCAGCGCGCGGGCGACCCTCGACGCCGGGGAGGATCTCGGGGGCGTAGTGGCCGAGGTCGTGGCGGCGCTGGAGTCGACGGGGTGGCGACCGTGACCGCCCCGTGGTGGATGCGAGAGGTGCGGCGGCGTCCCAGCCCCGATCACCCCGGACACGACCGGGTGTCGTACCGCATCTCGCGGGTGTACCTCGCGTGGGTCGGCCTGCGGCTGGGGGTGCTCGGCCTGCTCGGGAGGGAGCCGTGACCCGCGCAGCCACGCCTGCCGACGTGCTCGCCGGTCGCGCCCGATGGTGCGTCGTCGAGGGCGATGCGCTCGCCGTACTGGCTTCGCTGCCCGACGGCTGCATCGACGCGGCGGGGACGGACCCGCCGTATTCCTCGGGCGGAACGTCGATGACCGCGCGCCGCCAATCGACGTCCTCCAAATACACCAGCGGAGGCGCGGCCGTCGCTCCTGACTTTGGTGGCGACCAAATGGACCAGTGGTCTTGGATGCTCTTGGCTCGGGAGTGGCTTGGTGACGCACGCCGCATCACTGACCCGGTACGCGGGAGGCTCCTGTGCTTCACGGACGATAGGCAATGGTCCGCGCTTCAGACAGCCATTCAGTGGGCTGGGTGGAGGTGGATGGGGGCCGCGGCGTGGGACAAGGGCGAGGGCGTTCGCGCCGTACCAGACGGCATGAGGCGTCAATGCGAGTTTATTCACTGGGCAACCATTGGCCCTCTCCCGCAGCCTTACGAGGGATGCACCGTGATTCCAGGGTGCTATCGCATCCCACCGCCGTCCAACAGATCACACCAGACGGAGAAACCCTCCGAACTCATGCGACAGTTGGCTCGCCTGTGTGTTGACGATGGGATCATCATTGACCCGTTTGCTGGTTCTGGTTCTACTGGAGTCGGTGCACTCGCGCAGGGCCGTCGCGTGATCCTTGCTGAGCGCGTGCCGGAGTACGCAGAGATCGCACGGCGGCGGTGCGAGGCCGCGGAGGCTGGCACCGACTGGAAGACCCCGCCGCAGCAGCGGCAGATGTTCGAGGTGGCGTCGTGACCCGCGCGGCCCTCGCCCTCGTGCTCGTCGCTGTCTCGGCGCAGCTCCCCGCCGTGGCCGTCGCGTCGCGCCGGGCGTGCCCCGAGTGGTCCGAGCGGTGCCGCGGCTCGGTGATCTACACCTGCGTGCGCGGTCGCTGGCAGCGCGGCATCGACTGCGCCCGCGCCGGTCGCCGTGACCGGGCGACGGTGTGCAGCGTCGAGCCCGACGGGTCGGCGGTGTGCGTCGAGGATGGGGGTGCGTCGTGATCGCGCCCCTCGGCCCGTGCCCGACCCTCTGGGGCTCGAAGGGCATCGTGTCCGCGTGGCGCGACGCGCGCGACCTCCTCGTGCGCGCCCAGCCCCCCGCGGTGCAGCTCCACACCTGGGAGCCCGGTCGCGTCGCCGACGACGTGCGCCGCGCCATCCCCGGCGTGCGTGTCGTCGTCGGGGTGGGCGTCGACGGCATCGCCCGCGACGTGGCGCAGGGCAAGCTCTCCGTGGCCCGCGGTGCGGCGCAGCTCGTGATGCTCGCGTGGCGCGCTGTCGACGCAGGCGCCGAGGTGATCGTCTGGAATGCGGAGGCGGGGTGGAAGCGCCCGCCCAGCAGCCCGGAGCGGGCGCGCATCGTCGCGCTCGTGCGCGAAGGGCTCGCCGCCGTCGCCCTCGCCGTGCCGCCCATCGTGCAGTGGCACACCGCCTACGATCACCCCGGCCCGAGCCACGCCTCCCAGGGG
>DAISWY010000195.1:0-1970 GCA_036826135.1 Gemmatimonadaceae bacterium
CGCTCCTGGATGGCGCGCGTCACGGGCCCGACCGTGCCATCACCCACCGGGAGCCGATCCACGGAGCGGACCGGCGTCACCTCGCTCGCCGTGCCGCAGACGAAGACCTCCTCGCTCGTGTAGAGCGACTCGCGCGTCAGCGGGCCGATGACGGTCTCGATGCCGAGGTCCTTGGCGATCGTGAGCACTGAATGCCGAGTGATCCCCGGGAGCAGCGTGCCGTCGATCGGCGGGGTGTAGAGCACGCCACCCGCGACCAGGAAGACATTCTGGCCCGAGCCTTCGGAGAGCATCCCATCGGGCCCGAGGGCGAGCGCCTCGTCATAGCCGTTCCGGAGCGCTTCCATCTTCACCAGCTGTCCGCTCAGATAGTTGCCGGCAATCTTCGCGGCGGCGGGGATCGTGTTGGGAGCGACGCGATGCCAGGTGGAGATGCAGGCGTCGACGCCGTCGCGGAGCGCCGCGTCACCGAGGTAGGCCCCCCAGGGCCAGCAGGGCACGAAGGTCTCGATGGGGGAGTCGAACGGCACCATCCCCGCCGCCCCGTAGCCGCGGACCACCATCGGCCGGATGTAGCACTCGCGGAGCCCGTTCTTGGCGATCGTGTCCCGATGCGCCTGGATCAGCGTGTCGAGCGAATGGGGCGGATCCATCCGATAGATCTTGCAGCTGTCGAGGAACCGCTTGAGGTGCTCGCGCAGTCGGAAAATCGCGGGGCCCTTCGGGGTGTCGTAGCAGCGGATCCCCTCGAAGACCGCGGAGCCGAACTGCATCGAGTGGCTGAGGACGTGCATGGTGGCGTCGTGCCAGCGGATGAACTCGCCGTCGCGCCAGATCCACTCGGATTCGCCGATCTTCGCCATCGTGACCTCACCGCCGGGGGGCGCCCCCGACGGTGCGCCGGGGACCGAGGGAAAGATAACCGAGCGGCCGTCCCTCGCCGTCGGTTCGGGGCGGTGCCAAGGGGTCGCTGGATCGGGGGCGCGGGGCTGCCCCCGGTGGTCAGGTCCGGGGCGTCAGGTCCCGGGGCTCGCGGTGACCTTCTTCACGAGGCGGTACATGAACTCGAGCCCATCGTAGAACGCCTTGGCGGAGACATGCTCGTTCATCCCGTGCGCATTCGGCGTGTCGTAGAAGAGGCCGGAGACGCCGTAGACGGGGATGCCAGCGTTCCGGAGGATCCGGCCGTCGGTGGCACCGGTGCTCATCGTCGGGACGACCGGGATCCCCGGGAAGACCTCCTGCGAGGCCGCCTCGATCGCTGCCACGAGGGCGGGGGTCAGCGGGCTCGGCGGGCTGTCGTTCGCTCCGCGCTGCGTGCTGACCTTCACGCCGGTGTCGGCGATCGCCGCGACGATCCGCGCCTCCACCGAGGCGGCCGTCTCGTCGGGGAGGATGCGGCAGTTCACCGTCGCGCGGGCGCGCTGCGGGAGGGCGTTCGACGCGTGCCCCCCCTCGAGCATCGTCGCGACGCAGGTGGTGCGGAGCCGCGAGTTGTTGGCCGGGTCCTTCGAGATCAGGGCGGCGGCGGCGGCGTCCCGCTCGTCCGCCACAATCCGCGTCATCGCGCGGCCCACCTCACCGCCGGAGATCGCCGCCTGCCGGCGGAAGTACTCCCGCGTGACCTCGTTGAGGTGCACAGGGAACGCGTACTTGCCGAGCCGGTCGAGCGCGGCGGCGAGCTGGTAGATGGCGTTGTCAGGACGCGGCTGCGAGCTGTGGCCGCCGGGGTTCGTCGCCTCGAGGGTGAAGTTCGCGACCTTCTTCTCACTCGCCTGCGTCTCGTTCGCGACGCGGCGCCCCTCCTCCACCCGGCCGCCGCCCCCTTCGTTGAAGGCGAACTCCGCCTGGATGAGATCGGGACGATTCTTCACGAGGTAGTCGACACCGTTCGCGGAGCCGCCTTCCTCGTCCGCGGTCAGCGCGACGATGATGTCACGGTCGGGGACGTACCCCTCCGCCTTCATCCG
>DAISWY010000196.1:0-1916 GCA_036826135.1 Gemmatimonadaceae bacterium
CGACGTGCCGCGGGCCCTCGATGAACTTCTCGAGATACACGGCGTCATCGCCGAAGGCGTTCCGCGCCTCACGACGCGCCGACTCGAGCGCGCCGGCCACCTCCCCCGGCCCCCGCACGACGCGCATCCCCTTCCCGCCGCCGCCGGCGGCCGCCTTGAGGAGCACGGGATAGCCGAACTCCGCGGCGAGCGCCTCCGCCTCCGCGGCATCGCGGAGCGGCGTGGTCGTCCCGGGGACCACCGGGGTCCCCGCCTGGATCGCGAGGGTCCGGGCCGCGGTCTTCGATCCCATCGCCGCGATCGCCTCCGCCGGCGGACCGACCCAGATCAATCCCGCCTCGCGTACCGCGCGCGCGAACCACTCCCGCTCGGAGAGGAAGCCGTAGCCCGGATGGATCGCATCCGCCCCGTGCGCCACGGCGACCTCGATGAGGTGATCGCCACGCAGGTAGCTCTCCGACGCCGGCGCGGGGCCAATCCGCACCGCGACATCGGCGGCACGGGCGTGCGGCGCGCCGGCATCCGCATCGGAGTACACCGCGATGGAACGCAACCCGAGCTCACGGCAGGCGCGGATCACCCGCAGCGCGATCTCGCCGCGGTTGGCGATGAGGACGGTCCGGAGGGGGCGCATCGCGTCAGAGCGGGATCGAACCATGCTTCTTCGCCGGCGGGCGGACGCGCTTCCCCTGCAGCGTCTCGAGCGCCTCGATCAGCCGCGGGCGCGTGTCCCGCGGGTCGATGACATCGTCGAGGTAGCCGCGGCTCGCCGCGACGTACGGGTTCGCGAACTTCTCGGTGTACTCCGCGACCTTCGCCTCCATCGCGGCCGCGGGGTCCGGCGCCTCGGCGATCTCGCGCTTGAACAGGATCTCCACCGCGCCCTTCGGGCCCATCACCGCGAGCTCCGCCGTCGGCCAGGCCACATTGAAATCGCCGCGGATATGCTTGGAGCTCATCACGTCGTACGCCCCACCGTATGCCTTCCGCGTGATGACGGTGAGCTTCGGCACCGTCGCCTCGCAGTACGCGTAGAGCAGCTTCGCGCCGTGGCGGATGATGCCGCCGTGCTCCTGCGCGACGCCGGGGAGGAAGCCGGGCACGTCCTCGAAGGTCACGACCGGGAGATTGAAGGCATCGCAGTAGCGGATAAAGCGCGCCGCCTTGACACTCGCGTCGATGTCGAGGACGCCCGCGAGGACCGCGGGCTGGTTGGCGACGATCCCCACCGCGTGTCCGCCCAGATGCGCGAAGCCGCACAGGATATTGCCCGCCCAGTCCCGCTGCACCTCGAGGAAGGCGCCGTCGTCGACCACGCGCCGGAGCACCTCGTGCATGTCGTACGGCTGGGTCGGCGCGTCGGGGATGACGTCAAGGAGCCCCTCGTCGCGCCGGTCCCGCGGGTCGGTGCCGGCCCCGCGCGGCGCAGGATCGAGGTTGTTGCTCGGCAGGTAGCGCAACAGCGCGCGGATCCCCTGCAGGCACTCGACCTCGGAGTCGGTGGTGAAGTGGGACACGCCGGAGGTGCCGCCGTGGGTGTCGGCGCCGCCGAGCGCCTCCATCGTCACTTCCTCGTGGGTGACCGTCTTCACCACGTTCGGACCCGTCACGAACATGTACGACGTGCCGCGGGTCATGAAGATGAAATCGGTCATCGCGGGCGAGTACACCGCACCGCCGGCGCAGGGCCCGAGGACGGCCGAGATCTGCGGCACCACGCCGGAGGCCTGCACGTTCCGGTAGAAGATCTCGGCGTACCCGCCGAGCGAGACGACGCCCTCCTGGATGCGGGCGCCACCGCTGTCATTCAATCCGATCATCGGGGCGCCGTTCTGGACGGCGAGGTCCATCACCTTGCAGATCTTCGACGCGTGCGCCTCGGAGAGCGACCCGCCGAAGACGGTGAAGTCCTGCGA
>DAISWY010000197.1:0-1854 GCA_036826135.1 Gemmatimonadaceae bacterium
GTCGAGGAGGCGAAGACCGCGACCGAGGTGAACGCCATCCCGCAGCTGCTCGCGCTCGATGTGATGCGGGCGGTCGCCGGTGAACGCTGACGCCACGCATCAGCTCCTAGGTATCTGACCCCTGCCCCCTGCCCATGTCCCTCTCCCATCTCACCGCTGACGGATCTGCCGCGATGGTCGATGTCTCCGCCAAGCCGGCCACCGTCCGCCGCGCCATCGCCGAGGGACGGATTCGGATGCGGCCCGAGGCGTTCGTCGCCGTGCGTGACGCCCAGATCGCGAAGGGCGATGTGCTCGGCGTCGCCCGCGTCGCAGGCGTGATGGCGGCGAAGCGTACCGCCGACCTCATCCCGCTCTGTCACCCGATTGCGCTCCACGATGTGCAGGTGCGCTTCACGCTTGAGGCCTCATCACACACGGTTCGCTGCGAAGCAGAGGCCGCCACGTCCGGCCCGACCGGGGTCGAGATGGAGGCGCTGACCGCGGTCAGTGTCGCGCTGCTCACCGTGTACGACATGGCGAAGAGTGCCGACAAGGGGATGCGGATCGAGGGCATCCGGCTGCTCGAGAAGTCGGGTGGGCGCTCCGGCACCTGGCGCGCAGAGGGGGCGTGATGACGTCCCACCGGGCATCGGGCAAGCAGGCGTCTCGCACGCGGGGGCAACGACGCTTCGCGTTCGCGGCGTCCCGGCTCGTGCGACGCCATCTCGCGCCGGGCGCGGGCATCGGCCTCGTCTTCGCCTGCGCGTGCGCCCCCGCCCCCGTCGCGCCCTCTCCCGAGCCCACCCCGACCCTCGAGAGCCGCTTCGCACAGCGCATCGCGCAGGTGCCGGGGGCCGAGGCCGCCGTCTGGGTCGAGGACCTGGGGACCGGGGCCACCTACCGGCTGGCGGACACGGTCCCGTACCACCCGGCGAGCACGATGAAACTCCCGGTGATGGTCACCCTCGTCCGCGCAGCCGAGACCGGGGCATTCGACCTCGACCATCGGGTCGTCCTGCAGAACGCGTTCCGTTCCATCGTCGACGGTTCCCCCTACTCGCTCATCCGTGAGGAGGACTCCGACCCCGCGCTCTACGACCGCGTCGGGGTCCCCATCAGCCTCCGAGAGCTGAACCACCGGATGATCGTGCGGTCGAGCAACCTCGCCACCAACGCCCTGATCGAGCACCTCGGCGCCGACTCCATCACGCGCGTCGCCGCCGCGCTCGGCGCGGACGGCCTGCTCGTCCGGCGCGGTGTGGAGGACGCGAAAGCCTTCGCCGCCGGCCGCAACAACGTGGCGACGGCGCGCGGCCTCGGCCGACTCCTCGCCGCCATCGAGCGCGGCAGCGCCGCCTCCGCCGCGGGCACGGCGCTGATGCGCACGACGCTCCTCGCGCAGGAGTTCAACGACGAGATCCCCGCTGGACTCCCCGCGGGGACGCCGGTCGCCCACAAGACAGGGTGGATCAGCGGACAGACGCACGATGCGGCGATCGTCTACCCGCCGGGCCGCGCCCCCTTCGTCCTCGTCGTCCTCACGCGGGGAATCCCGGACCGCGCCACGGCGCAACGGCTCATCGCTGATCTCGCGTCGCTCACCTGGTCACGGGTCGTCGCCGGACGCTGACGCCGCTCAGTCCACGATGCGAAGGGTGAAGCGAAAGGTGCTCCCCGCGCCCTCGATCGACTCGGCCCAGAGCTTCCCGCCGAGCGCCTCCACGATGCCGCGCGCGATGGCGAGTCCGAGTCCCGTCCCCCCCTTCGGCGCGTTGCCGCGCACCGTCCAGTAGCGCTCGAAGATCAGCGGCAGTGACGCCGCCGGGATACCGTGCCCGGTATCCGTCACCGCGACCTCCACCTCGTAGTCGA
>DAISWY010000198.1:0-1850 GCA_036826135.1 Gemmatimonadaceae bacterium
CGCGGCGCCGCACGAGGTCGGCGAGGGTGGTGAGCGGCGCGAAGGCGAGGTCCTCGAGTACCGCGGGCCGCGGACGCGCGGGCTGACGTGACGCGACGATCGGGCGCTGCGGACCGGTGGGGACGGCGTCGGCGCGCGGCAGCGGCGAGAAGAGCAGCGCCGGCGCGACGGCGTTCTCCAGCGGGATGCGGTGCAGCGCGTCGAGTTGGCGCGTCTGTCGGCCGAGCCCCTCCAGCATCTGCGCCCGTTCCTCGGCGGTGAAGGTCACACCGGCGACTTCAGCGGCCGCGACGATCGTGGCGTCGGTGAGATCGGCGCCGGTGGCGAGTTTCGCCCAGAGCACGCCGGGGAAGAGGGTGGCCGTGCCGCCGAGGGCGCCGAGTCGGGCGAGGAAGTCGCGGCGGTCATCGACGGTCGGGATCGGAGCGGTCATCGCGGTGCTCGGGAAGGAGTCAGTGCGGGGATGTGGCGTGGCGGCGGGGCGAGTGGCGCGCGCGAATCTGTCGCCGGTGCGGGCGACGTCGGAAGCCCCGACCGACTCGGCTAGATTCCCGGAGCGCGTTTCGAGCGGTCCCTCGTCATCTCACCCGGTGCCTCGCGCCGTCGGAGTCCCCGTGCCCCTCGTTCCCTTCGCCGACCTTCCTGATGACGCCCGCTGCTGGGTCTTCGCCGCGGCGGCGCCGCTGGATGAGGTCGACACCCCGCGGCTCCTCGGGGCCGTCGATGGATTCCTGCTGACCTGGCAGGCGCACGGGGCGCCGCTCACCTGCGGTCGTGAGTTCCGCGACGAGCACTTTCTCGTGATCGGCGTCGACGAGCGCGCGGCCGATGCCTCGGGGTGCTCGATCGACGGCCTCTTCCGGATCCTCCAGGGGATGGAGGACGGGATCGGCACATCTATGGTTGTGGGGGGACGCGTCCACTTCCGCGGGGCGGAGGGGATGGTCTTCGGCTGCAGCCGCGCCGAGTTCGAGGCGCTGGCGGCGGAGGGGGCGGTGACGGGCGAGACCATGGTGTTCGACACCACGGTCATGGTGGTGGGCGACTACCGGGCCCGGTTCGAGCGTCGGGCCCGGGAGTCGTGGCAGGCGGCGTTGCTGACGCGCGCCTGAGGCCATTCCCCGCGCTCAGGCGCGGAGGTGGTCTGCCTGCCAGTCGGTGATGGCCTGCTTGATGGCCTTCGCCGTCGGGAACTCCCCCCGGAGGACGCGCTCCACGAGCGCCGGGAGCTCCGCATCCGAGGCGAAGCGAAGCGCGATCAGCTGGCGGAGGGTCAGCTCGGAAATCCGGGCCGCGAGCGGGGCGGGGAGCACCTCGCGCAGGCGGAGGCGCATCTCCAGGCGGATGATGCGGTTCTGGACCGCGAGTGACATCGTGCGGGCGGCCCAGGTGCTGGCGAGGACGCCGATGGCCAGGATGCAGTCGAGGAGCGCATCGGTGCTCACGTCGCGGACGAGGAGGTTGACCGTCCAGACGAGATAAATGAACGAGGCGGGGAGGGCGACGTAGTGCCAGCTTGGCTGGTACGCGGCGTGGTTCTCGAAGGATTGTGTCGGCTTGGACATTGGCGGGTGGGGTGGAGGGAGACGGACGACAATGCGTGCGACCCGGAATGTGGGTGGAGCACCCCGTCCTCTGGTGCGAACCGGAATCCGCCGCCGTCGGTTCCGGCACCCTACCCCCTGGGGGGGCCAGGGTTCCCATGGCTGTCTTGCGGGATTTTGCGACCAGTTGCACATTCGACCATCCCTCCCCCGTCCTCGGGGGCGGCCGGTTCGCACCGGCGTGCGAGCCATCTCCTGATGTGACTGCCGTCACATCGGAGCTCTACACTCTGTCGGAGGATGTGC
>DAISWY010000199.1:0-1500 GCA_036826135.1 Gemmatimonadaceae bacterium
TACGTCTGCGTCGCGCGGTGCTTGGCACGGAACCCCGCCACGGCACCCCACTTCCGGGCGTGGTAGAGCGCCGCCCACGCAAAGAGGATGGCGGTGCCGACGTTACGGATGAACTGCGACACCGTCACCGAGGGCATCGTCAGCGCCGCGAGGAGGCTGCCGGCCACAAAGAACGACAGGCCGACACGGACGGTCCAGTAGGACACCTTGCTGAACTGCTTGCTGGCATCAAAGCCCGGAGCCGCGTTGCTGAAAATCATCAGGTAGAACGCGCCAGAGCCAATCGTCATCACCGCGTTCGAGAGCACATTGAGTCGGTCAAGCATCGGTCTTCGCCTCCGGGAACACCTTGCCGATAATGATCTCGACCCCGCGCTGGCCGAGCACGCCGAGGAGGAACGCCATCGCGCTCATCGTCTGCTGGCTGGCCGCAATCCCCGTGACCTCGAAGACCACGGGGGTGAGGAAGTAGGCACTGCTGGTCCCCGCCGAGATGGCGAGGAGGTTGTCGCGGAGGTTGCCGTGGGAGGCGCGGCCGACGGCAATCAGGCTGCCGAAGAACCCGGCCACCACGAGCATGAGGGGAGACTTGTCACTGGACATAACGGGTCCACAGGTGAAGGGTATACCACATCGGGTTGAATATCACTTCTGCCTCGGGAATGCAAGGCCGCGCAATACCTCAGCGGGCTGTTCCGGCTCTTCGTACCCCATCATCCAGTCGTAGAGGTACGACCCGGTGATGTACATCTGGCGGCTCGGCAGCTGCGCCCAATACCCCACCGCCATCATGAACTCCTTGACCTGCCCCTCGGTGAGGTCGAAGCCTTCGCCGCGTGCTGCCTCGCCAGCCGCTGCGCCCACCGCGTTGAGGGTATTGACCACCGCCTTGCCAGCATCCACCACCGGCGACAGTTCGTAGTCGTACGCGTCCGGGCCGATCGCGGAAGCAATGTCTCGCACCCCGACCACCGTCGAGAACGGGAAACGCAGGAGCTCCCACATCGCCCAGTTCATCGTGTCGTCTTCGTCGTCCGGCCCACGACCAGCCAGCAACTCCGACAGCACCGCAGGGACAAGCCACAGCGCGGCCATGGACCCAAGGAACCGAGGGACATCGCTCGGTCCGCGATCCTTGAGTAGCGCCCCGCTCCGACGCAGCAGGTTGTAGAGCGCGTTGAAGTAGGTGTAGAACAGGGTGAACGACCGGGCGAGTTCGCCGCCGCCCTGAATCTGCGAGAGATCCTTGGCCGCACCGGAGCCCTGCGTCATCCGCACCACGCTGTCGGCATAGGTCACCGCCGCGTGCTGGTCGCCCGGCTTCAGCGTCTCGATGGACTTGAGGTACGCTCCGTACCACGTTGGCACCGCCACCGCCATATCCATCATGGCCGTGAAGTAGAAGAACCCCTGCTGTGCCTTGGTCAACGGCCCCTTCTTCAGCAGCCGCTTGGTCTGGTCGCGCACGTCACGGTCGAAACTTTCCTGACGGGTCCGCAG